>NZ_JAWLJU010000002.1:2950000-3250000 GCF_037120705.1 Pseudoalteromonas sp. UG3-2
ATGGGAGTGAAAAACTCCCACGCCGGAAGACCAAGGGTTCCTATCCCATGTTAATCAGGGTAGGGTGAGTCGACCCCTAAGGCGAGGCTGAAGAGCGTAGTCGATGGGAAACGGGTTAATATTCCCGTACTCAGTATGAATGCGATGGGGGGACGGAGCAGGCTAGGCAAGCATGGCGTTGGTTGTCCATGTGAAAGGCAGTAGGCTGGTGACTTAGGAAAATCCGGGTTGCTAAGGCTGAGAGCCGAGACGAGCCACCACGGTGGTGAAGTTGTTGATGCCCTACTTCCAGGAAAAGCCTCTAAGCTTCAGTTCATACTGAATCGTACCCTAAACCGACACAGGTGGTCAGGTAGAGAATACTAAGGCGCTTGAGAGAACTCGGGTGAAGGAACTAGGCAAAATCGTACCGTAACTTCGGGAGAAGGTACGCTGACATTAGGTGAAGGACCTGCGTCCGGAGCTGAAGTCAGCCGCAGTGACCAGGTGGCTGGGACTGTTTATTAAAAACACAGTACTCTGCAAAATCGTAAGATGACGTATAGGGTATGACACCTGCCCGGTGCCGGAAGGTTAATTGATGGGGTTAGCGTATGCGAAGCTCTTGATCGAAGCCCCGGTAAACGGCGGCCGTAACTATAACGGTCCTAAGGTAGCGAAATTCCTTGTCGGGTAAGTTCCGACCTGCACGAATGGTGTAACCATGGCCACGCTGTCTCCACCCGAGACTCAGTGAAATTGAAATCGCAGTGAAGATGCTGTGTACCCGCGGCTAGACGGAAAGACCCCGTGAACCTTTACTACAGCTTGGCACTGAACATTGACCCTACATGTGTAGGATAGGTGGGAGGCTTTGAAGCATCGTCGCTAGATGGTGTGGAGCCGACCTTGAAATACCACCCTTGTAGTGTTGATGTTCTAACTTAGGTCCCTGAATCGGGATTGAGGACAGTGCCTGGTGGGTAGTTTGACTGGGGCGGTCTCCTCCCAAAGAGTAACGGAGGAGCACGAAGGTTGGCTAAGTACGGTCGGACATCGTACGGTTAGTGTAATGGTAGAAGCCAGCTTAACTGCGAGACAGACACGTCGAGCAGGTACGAAAGTAGGTCATAGTGATCCGGTGGTTCTGAATGGAAGGGCCATCGCTCAACGGATAAAAGGTACTCCGGGGATAACAGGCTGATACCGCCCAAGAGTTCATATCGACGGCGGTGTTTGGCACCTCGATGTCGGCTCATCACATCCTGGGGCTGAAGTCGGTCCCAAGGGTATGGCTGTTCGCCATTTAAAGTGGTACGCGAGCTGGGTTTAGAACGTCGTGAGACAGTTCGGTCCCTATCTGCCGTGGGCGTTTGAGAATTGAGAGGGGCTGCTCCTAGTACGAGAGGACCGGAGTGGACGAACCGCTGGTGTTCGGGTTGTTATGCCAATAGCATTGCCCGGTAGCTACGTTCGGAACTGATAAGCGCTGAAAGCATCTAAGCGCGAAGCAGGCCTCGAGATGAGTTCTCACTTGGAGTTTAACTCCACTAAAGGGCCGTTGAAGACGACAACGTTGATAGGCAGGATGTGGAAGTGGTGCGAGCCATTAAGCTAACCTGTACTAATTACCCGTGAGGCTTAACCATACAACGCCAAAGTGGTTTAGCGACAGAAGTTGATAAGATACTAAAGTAGCAGCGGTTTTAGACCGCGACGAAGACAAAGAATTTAAGCAGTTTTTTCCAGATTTTAATGATTAAACAAGGTGACTAACCTCAGCGGTATCGCGAAATCAGTTCACCTTGCGCAAATGGAATGGTCGTGCGTGGCACGATGTCATTAGACATTTGCACCCAGTTTTCCTGGTGACTATAGCGTTTTGGAACCACCTGACTCCATGCCGAACTCAGAAGTGAAACAAAACAGCGTCGATGATAGTGTGGGCTTCCCATGTGAAAGTAGAACATCGCCAGGGCCTTATAAGTAGGTCGATGAAAGACATTCATCCATGAATCTCATCGACATTAGTACTTCCTTGTACGTCAAACCCCGATTCGAAAGAGTCGGGGTTTTTTTGCGTTTAGCGCACAATAAAAAGCGTGGGGTAAACCCGCGCCTACAGGAAATAACAGCCTTGAGAGCAATGTAGACAGAGTGGTAAAGATAACCGCGCGACTCTGACAACCCTTGGACACACATCCCTGTGGAGGGCTTCCGGCTCGGTATCCATACCTCGCGTTCACTGCACTGCGAAGCAGTGCTTCGGTCGCAATGAACCCATGCCTACAGCATAAATATATTCGTGCTACTCAGTTCCAAAACTCGCGTGTACAACGACGTTATATTATGAGAACACCACGGTTTTATTGCCGTTTATAAATACCTTATGCTCACAGGCGAGTTGTAGGGCATTACAAAATACTGTTTTTTCGATATCTTTTCCTATCTTTGCCATTTCTTCGGCGTCATGAGCATGGGTGATCTGAGTGACATTTTGAGCAATGATGGGGCCCTCATCGAGTTCATCATTAACAAAGTGTGCTGTGGCACCAATGATCTTCACACCGCGCTCAAAGGCTTGGTGGTAGGGTTTGGCGCCAATAAATGCAGGTAAGAAAGAGTGGTGAATATTAATGATCTTGCCGGCAAAGCGAGATACGAACTCTGGGCTTAAAATGCGCATGTATTTGGCAAGGCCGATTATATCCGGTTGATAGCTGGCGATGACCTCTGCCAAGGCATGGTCATGCTCTTCACGACTGAGCCCTTGGTGCGAGACCAAGTGAAAGGGGATCCCAAAACCATCAACCAAGGGTTTTAAGGCATCGTAATTAGCAACCACGGCTTGGATTTCGATGTTAAAAGCGTGCTCATACTGTTTTAGTAAGGCGCCACCTAAGCAGTGAGCCTCTTTCGTTGCTAATAACACCACTTTTGTACGCTGTTGGCCATGCAGCGCGACTTTTGCGCCGGCTGGTAATGCCTGGCTCAAGTTATTAAGAAACGCCTTATCAGGCGCGCCAGTTAGTTCTGTGCGCATAAAAAAGCGCTTGGCTTCTTTATCTACAAACTCATTGTTACGGGTAATATTGAACTTATGCTGATGACATATATTGGTGATCTTGGCTATTAAGCCAATATCATCGGCACACTCAGTAGTTAGTATAAAACTCATTTCCTCATTCCTATAAATACTCATTGTGAGTCAGGACAAATTAGCAAGTTTAAAATAAATAAGCTATTGAGTGAGAAAAATACAAACGAATTACGTGGAGATGGGTTGAAATTTTTTTGTCCTAAGCTAACGGAAAAAATAAAAAGCTGCACAGCTAGAAAATACCAACTGCTAGAATCGAGCAAAGGAAAGTTAAATGAAAGCCTGCCTACCTAAACTTTTAACGATCACACTTTGTGGTTTTTTGTCGGCGTGTGGTGGCTCAGACACCGCAACAGAGCAAGCTGAACCTACTACCAACTATACAATTACAACTGACCTAGTAGGCTCAGGAACAATAAACCCTGAGAATATAATGGTAGAAGCAGGCGCCACGCAAACATTTAAACTGACTCCTGCTGAGGGCCACACCTTAGAAATGGTGGAAGGGTGTAATGGTTCCCTCGATAGAGGGGAGCTGGAGTACACCGTTGAAAACATTCAAAAAAATTGCACGATTGTCGCCTCTTTTGTTGCTAACAAGCTGAATATTGAAACCCAGCACCCATCAGGCACAAAGCTTACACTGGACAAGTCATCTTATTACTATGGTGATAGCCTCAGTGCCACTATGGTGCTTGGAGAGGGCCATGTATTTGAGAGCATATCAGGTTGTAACGGTGAATTAGTTGATGACGTGTATGCAGTGAACAAGCTCACTGAAAGCTGCGAAATTGTATTAAAAACGCAGAAGATAAAAGAAACATTTAGCGACGAAAATAAAGAACAGCCAATACAAGTCGCTGTGCTTGACAATACCGGTACCATTGCAGCTACTAGCCAAGGAATAATTTCAACAGACCACCCGAGCCTGCCAGAAATGCCAGAGGGGATAGTGCTACCGTTTGAGCTACTGGCATTGGACATTAATACGGAAGTGGGGGGCACGGCTCTGGTTGAGGTGACCTACCCAAGCCCAGTTTCAGCCGATGCAACTTACCTAAAAAGCGATGGCGAGCAGTGGTATACGATGCCCGAAGAGCAAGCTCAGTTCTCTGAAGATGGCACCAGTGTAGTTTTAACTCTGCAAGATGGTGGTTATGGAGACAGTGACGGAATGGCCAACGGGATAATAAAAGATCCTGGTGGGGTAGCTGCAACTAAGCGCATTGAAGTAACCACGAATACCTCTGGTGAGGGGGAGATTACTCCTCGCTCACAGTTAGTAGACTATGGAGCCACCGCCAGCTTTACTTTGACGCCCAATGAGGGCTTTGAGATAACAGAAGTGTCAGGGTGTGAAGGAACCTTAGCGGGCAATACCTACACCACAGGCAGCATTACTTCTACGTGCCAAGTTAATGCAAGTTTTAGCCTGCAAGCTCTCACCATTAGCGCCAATGCCAGCGAAGGTGGCAGTATTTCACCCAGTACTCAAGCGGTAAACTATGGTGAGACCGCCACTTTTACGCTCACACCAGATGAAGGCTATGAAATCAGTGAAGCTGCTGGCTGCAACGGCACACTTAGCGGCAACACCTACACCACCGGCATAATCACCTCAGCTTGCCAAATCAGTGCGAGTTTCAGTCAACAAACCTTTACTGTGGCTGCCAGCGCCGGTGAAGGCGGTGGTATTTCACCTAGCACGCAAACGGTAACTTATGGCGACACTGCCACCTTTACGCTCACGCCTGATGAAGGCTATAAGATCACTGCTGCCACTGGGTGCAACGGTACGCTTAGTGGCAATACTTATACCACCGGCATAATAACCTCAGCTTGCCAAATCAGAGCCAGTTTTAGTCAACAAACCTTTACCGTGGATGCCAGCGCCGGTGAAGGCGGTGGTATTACACCTAGCACGCAAACGGTAACTTATGGCGATAATGCCACCTTTACGCTCACGCCTGATGAAGGCTATGAAATCAGTGAAGTTGCTGGGTGCAACGGCACACTTAGTGGCAGCACTTACACCACAGGTGCCATTACTTCTGCTTGCCAAGTTAACGCAAGTTTCAGCCAGCAATCGTTCAGCGTGGATGCGAGCGCTGGTGAAGGTGGTGGTATTTCACCTAGCACGCAAACGGTAACTTATGGCGATAGTGCCACCTTTACACTCACGCCTGATGAAGGCTATGAAATCAGTGAAGTTGCTGGCTGCAATGGCACACTCACTGGCAACACCTACACCACAGGTGCCATTACTTCTGCTTGCCAAGTCAGCGCGAGTTTTAGTCAAAGGCTGGTTACAGTCATAGCACAGTCCAGCTCGGGAGGAAGTGTACAGCCTACATCGCAGTCAGTTGTTTATGGTCAAAGTGCTACTTTTAATATTACTACTCTAACAGGTTTTAATTTTCTAGATGCGGAGGGCTGTGAACAAGGCACCTTTTTAAATGGTGAATATGTTATAAATAGTGTCACTAAGTCCTGCAGTTTAACTTTTGAGTTTGTAGAAAAAGAAAAAGAGTCAAAGCTCACCACTAACTTAGAAAATCTTGCAATCGACCCTTATGAAGAGCCTGTATTCATCATTAATGGAAATGATAGTAAACGGTTAAGTAGCACTACAACTAATATTGACTCATCACCAGAGCAGCAAAAGCTTGTTTCATTAGTAAATGAATATGGCGAGCCTTTATTGTTAGGCATCAAGCATGCGGGAGAGCAGGAGGTCAACCTTTCAGTAGAGAGTAGTGCTTATACATTTATTATGACCTCGCAACACCTTTACGGAGTCCAGTTTCAAGATACTAAAACACTATTCAGTCGCTTTAAGTCTCATCCAGACTTTACCGAGCTAGTCAAAGAGTTAACGACAAAAATAAATCAAGGAAGTCCATGCCCAATGGATTATTCATGCAGTTTTATGGCCGCAATGATTGCTAATAAGATTGCAAAAGATACACAAATTGATGATCTGATCAGCTTGGAGGCAGAATAATGAATACAATTAGAATAACAGCCATTGCTTTATTACTTTCTCCAAGTATTGGTTTTGCAAAGCAAAAGCTTACTAGTGGTATAAGTGTTGATGTAAATTCAGATGGCCTAATTCAAGTACATAATGGCTATTCTACAAATTATATCTTTCGGGGGATCGATCCCGCAACGGGTGATAGAGGGGAGATTGAGCTTATCGCCCCTTCTAACAAGGCTGTTGATTTTGACATAGCTGATCTGGAGTGGAGTGGGCTATTTCCAAGCGTAGATTTCAAACCCCCTAGTAAAGCCAGTGTAACAACTTCCATAGGTCTAGGTAACTATAACTACCCTAACAACAAGAGCTGGAAAAACAGTGACTTTGTTTTGCATGGAGCTAGTTTAGTGGATCTGGTAAGAAGGTTTCCTGCTGATAAGCAAGAGGGGATTGATGTACTTACCCTTTTTCTACTGAACACAGTGACCTTGGCTGATATAGGCTTAGAAGCGCTAGAGCGCGGTGAAAAGTCTGGTCTAATAGCGAAAGAAAAAATAAAGAAGTTAACCTCACTAGCTGAGCTATTAAGAAATTATGAAGAGCAATTAAAACGCACAGAGGTGTTATTAAGCTATTCACAGGTGATGCTGGAAACAGTCAATGCCTACATTAATGCAGCTAATATTACCCCAGAGGATGCGCCCTATATATTTGAATTTAAGAAGTACTTTGAAATCACACTTGATGCGGCAGCGAAAGTTGCAGAGCTAACTTCTTATACTTTTCCAGATAATAGTAAAGAAAAAGACCAAGTTAGAGGGACTATAAAGCAACAATTTAAGCAGTTGAAATCTAGCTTATTAAAAGACATAGACTTCGAGCAGCCAGCCCGAAACGTGATTGATAATGTTGCTGAGCATTTTTCTAACCAGTATCACTCTGCAAGTAATGACAGTGACAAAGCGCAATTGGTTATCCGTTATATGGTTGAGCCTCTAAATGCAACATTGAAAGCACATGTGCAATTGTTAGAAATGCAAAGAAGTAATGCAGCTCAAAAAGGGCATTTAGCTCAGGCCGAGCGCTTTAAAAATCAGATAGAGGCCATGCGAAATGGCAGAGCACTACTTACCCTAACAAGCCTATTATTTGCAACACCAGACTTTTTGACCACAATAACAAAAGAGCCCGAAAAAATAGTCCCTTTGTTGATCGATATCGGTCACGAAGTTGCAGGTATATTACGTCAATCTGTAAGCCTCAATAATGCTGAAATTGTCACTAAGGCTCTATGGCAAAAGGCAAGTAACCTTGATGGCAGAAAGTCTTCATTTCATAAGATCCGTAAAGCTTATAAAGGAGCGGAGAAAGCACAGCCCTATATGGCTGCAGTTGCCAGTGGTATGACTATTGGAAACCGCCTGATTCCATATGTTTGGGACTTGGTTTTGGCGCCAAACCGTATTCAGTCGTCGATTGTTGATGGACAACTCAACAGTTATGGTCAAATGAAGACCCTAGCAAAGGTATACCGCTTAGATAATTTTGGCACTAAGGAGCCTATTGCTTCGCTGTCTAACTTTGGTATTCAAAATGCCAGCATAGGCCTGTTGGATGGTGAGCGGATCCAGATTGATTTATATCTCTCGAGGCCGAAAATGTTCGATGAAACGCGTGCGCCTTGGCTAATTAATGACGCGTATGTCCCATCTGAGCTTTATACTGCGGATTTTAGTGCAGAAACCAAATACAGCTATAACTTTTTATGTGCCAAAAAAGTGCTAGGTGATCTCGAATATGCAAGCTATCACTGGGAAGACATCAGTTTTGATCTGGATGCATTGAGTGGTAAATGCGGCAATGGTACTTGGTTCGGTGGTGATTGGTTTGAAAACTCAGCGCGCAGCACGCTTTATGAGCACCACAGTGAATTGCCGTCTAGGTATAAGCTCTTTGGTGAATTAGAGAGTAATGCACCTGTGGCAAGCTTTGAGTACACATATCAACAAGGAGATACGCCAGTAGAGGTCAAGGTAAGTGGTTTGGCAATGAACCGAATCAAGCACCTGATAACTATAAAGCCAAAGCCACAAAACATCGGCTTCAGTTACGATGAACTTAGAACTGATGACGGCAACTTAAACGTATTATTTGATGTTAGTCAAATCGTTGGCTCGGAGTATGATCCTGTCTCTCATTTCATTTGGAACTTTGGCGACGGCAGTAGCCACATGACCAGTTATAACCAAGCTATTGCACACACTTACAACGAAGACGGAACTTATACTATCACCCTTACTGTGGTGACAGAGTCTGGTCAACAATATCAGTTAGAGAAAGTTATAACATTGGGGATTAAGCCTGATGCGCCTTATTTTGTAAAAATAGACTCTACCATTAACGATGATGACAGTTTGAATTTAGAGCTCTTTTGGCAAGAGGTTGAAGGAGTCAATGACTTTAATATTTATATAGCCAACGAAAGCTTTGCGGATCTGGATGATATTGCCAACTATGCAAGCCTCAGTGGCGCAAGGCGGATTTCTGTAACTAGCAACACACCCTATACGATTGATGAGCTTTTGCTAGATACGGATTACTTTGTCGTCATTACCTCGCAAAATCAAGTAAACGAAAGTGTCCCTTCTAATGAACTAAAGGTTAATGTTAGAAAGCCAGAGCCATCCTCAGCCACAGGCAAGCTCAACGACACCGGCATTACCTGGTGCGCCGATGGCAGCACCAACAACCTAGATTGCCCAATATCAGGCTACGAAGGCCAAGATGCCGAACATGGCCGCGATGCGCTCGCTGCTAAAGGGCAGTTGCAAAAAGTGGGTGGTGGTAAAGGAGGCTTTGACTTTACTAAGCTCGATGCCAATGGTAACCCGCTACCCGAATCGGCAAGCCAGTGGTCGTGTGTAAAAGACAACCACACTGGTTTAATCTGGGAAGTCAAAACCGACGACGGCGGCCTGCACGACAAAGACGACCGCTACAACTGGTATAACCCAGACAGTAACACTAACGGTGGTCATCCTGGTTATCAAGATGACGATGGCGATATTTGCTACGGCTATGATACCAATAACGAAGCTAGTTACTGTAATACCCACGCGTATGTTGAACGAGTAAACACACAAAGCTTATGCGGTGCCAGCGACTGGCGACTGCCTAAAAAAGAAGAGCTGCGCTCTATTGTAGATTACAGCACAACCAATCCGGCAATCGATACCGACTTCTTCCCGCAGACGCGAAGTAGCTGGTATTGGTCGAGCTCGCCCTATGCCTACTACGATCACTACGCGTGGGGCGTCTATTTCGATGATGGCAGCGACTACGACAGTTATAAGCTCAACGACGGACGCGTTCGATTGGTTAGAGCCGGACAGTGACTTGGCTTTTAGATTAGCGAGGTAAAGTAAACGATGGACTACAAACAATTACCCATTTGGCGCTCGGCAAATTTGTTGTTAGTTACCATTGAAGAGGCTGTGTTGCATTTTCCTCGTTATCACAAATACACCTTGGGGAGTGAATTGCGGCAAAAAGCAATGCGTATTTGCCAGTGTATTCATAGGGCTGTTACTCGCAGGCGCAGTAAAGCTAAGCTTGTGCAGCAGCTTTCGGAACTAATAGATGACCTAAAATGTCAGGTGCAATTGGCAAAAGAGCTCCATGCGTTTAAGTCATTTAGTCAGTTTCAATCGGTGGTAGAGTTAGTTGTCGGCTTGGGTAAACAAGCTGGCGGCTGGTTAAAGCAAACACGGGCTGAATTGCCTCTCAATCAAGGGAGGTAAGCGTCCCCACTCACTGTGCGCCTCGCTCACTGGTTATCCTGTAATTTATGGGGCCAGTATTACAACGTAATTGGGTGTTACCTTGGTGGATACACTCAACCAACGTAAGTAGCGAGGTTAATTGTGGCTTGGTCGAGCTCGCCCAATGCCAACAACAATAACAACGCGTGGAACGTCAATTTCAATAATGGCAACGACAACAACAATAATAAGAACAACAACAAACACGTTCGATTGGTTAGAGCCGGAAAGTGAGTCAGCTGCACCTTATTTCAATTTGCGCGCGGTTGATACAGCGTATCGCCAATGCCGCAAACGTAAACGCAACAAGGTGCGCACTTGTTTGTATGAGCAACACTTGCTAGACAATTTGTTGACAACCAGCCAACAGTTGCAAAACCAGAGTTGGCAACCTTTACCACCGGTTGTCTTTACTGTGCTAAAGCCAAAGGCGCGAGAAGTGTGTGCGGCACAATTTGCCGACAGGGTAGTCCATCATTTGCTTTTTAACTACTTAGAGCCGTTGCTAGAAAAAGAATTGATTTATGACGTAGCGTCCAACCGCAAGGGCAAGGGGACTCACTTTGCCGTTAACCGGCTAAAAGGCTTTATGCAAAAATACAATGGTATTTCGAGTGGCGGTTATTTTTTGCAATTAGATATCCGCAACTTTTTTTATTCAGTGCATCAGCACATACTTATAGCGCAACTACAACAAAAGCTTAGCAAGTGGGCAAACAAAGGTAAGATAACCAAAGCGCTAGCTAAGCAGCTATTGTGGTTAACACAGCAAGTTGTGCACCAAAGTATTAATCATTCGATAGCAGGCGAAAACTGTATTCGTTTGGGGAGTGCCGCTGAGTTTAACCGTATTCCTAAGCATAAAAGGTTAGAAAGCGTTCCTATTGGGCAAGGGCTGCCTATTGGTAATTTAACCAGTCAACTATTGGCAAACCTGTATTTAAACGACCTTGACCAATTCGTTAAGCACCAACTGAAATGCAAACATTACGTTCGCTATGTCGATGACTTTATCTTGTGCCATTCAAATAAACAGCAGTTGCAACAATGGCATTTGCAAATTGCTGAGTTTTTGCAGCAGCGCTTAAAGCTGCATCTTAAACCCCAATTTACCTTAGCACCCATTGGTAACGGGGCAGACTTTTTAGGCTATATTGTGCGCCCTCATTATACATTGGTAAGAAAGCGTGTACTGGGTAACTTTCATGAAAAAATGCAGTGGTTCGAGCGATGTATTGTTAAGCCGCAAAACCAAGGTGTTTTGTTGGATTTACACCCAGATAAGGTAAAAAAGCTAAGGGCAACGCTAGCCAGCTATTGGGGGCATTTTAAACACGCTAACAGTTATAGACTCTGTGAAGCCTTAGTTAAACGGTACAGTTGGCTTAAACTATTATTTGGCTTTTCAACAGACTGGCAACATATTTACCCTTTATACGAGCCGCAAACGCCGTTGCGATTTAAAGGTCAGCTAGGTTTTTTTGCGCATTATTACCCGCGGTGTTGTTTGTTAATTCAGTGCGGCAACCGCGTATATGTTAACCCCTCAAGGCAGCAACGTAATTACCAAACGTATAGCGTGCCGATGCACAAACTCAATACGCTGCGCCAACAAATGCAAAAGCGGAGGGTATCTTATGTACTCATTACCGAACGCGGGTATACCCGCATAAAAAATAAACGCCGCGCGGTGCGGTTAATGTCGTTCCCACAAAACGGTTGGCGCGATTATGCATCGGCACACCCAACCCTACCGTAGGCGGGGTTTGAGGTAGAACAGCGCGCGGAATAAAGCCGTGCCTACGGCTTACATATTGTTAAATAATGAGGAAATACCCTATGAAAATATCAACAATATTATTATTTACACTGCTGGTGTTTGGGGGAGCTTTTAATGAAGCTTACGGGGAATGTCAGGATAATATACCCCCTTCAACCCCAACTAGCCGTTTTACCCTTAACGATAACGGCACGGTAACCGACAACCAAACCGGGCTTATGTGGATGCGCTGTAGTTTAGGGCAAGCCTGGGATGGCACTACGTGCACAGAAAGTGTATCTACTTATACTTGGGCAGAGGCTTTGGCCAGTGCTGATGAAAGCAACTATGCGGGTTTTAGCGACTGGTATTTGCCTAATATTAAAGAACTCGCCTCAATTGTAGAAGCCGCTTGCTATAATCCAGCCATAAATCAAACTGTATTTCCCAACACGGCAAGTAGTAGTTATTGGTCGAGCTCGCCCCATGCCTACTACGGTAACTACGCGTGGAGCGTCTATTTCAATCGTGGCTACGACTACAACCTTCATAAGGACAACGGCACTCACGTTCGATTGGTTAGAGCCGGCGCCGATCAATAACATCCATGTTATCGCGACAATGGTGCATCCCTGCACGGCTCAGTAATTGGCTTTTGGGTTAAGTAAAATGAGCTATAAGCCATGTGGTTAGAGCCGGCGCCGCTCAATAACATCCATGTTATTGCGACAATGATGCGTCCCTACACGGCTCAGTAATTGGCTTTTGGTATTGGTAAAATACCGTGGCAAAGGTAGCGAATAAAGTCTTAGTCATAACAAGATGGTTTTAAGGTGATAGTATTATTGGTTATCAGACAATGATGTATCTCTACCAGTGTAGGCGCGATTTTACATCGTGCTTTGTTGTGGAGTTTGAGGTGAGGTTCGCACGGTATAAAACCGCGCCTACGGCAAAGGGAGGCGTGGAACAGGGCAAAAAACAGAGTACAGTTTTTGTCCTCAATCATTGTGTTGTATTCTAATAAAATGACGCAGGCTGCTTAATTAAAGAAGGAGTGTCGTACTTTTCTGGGTTGAATTCGGGCACTTCCGAAAATAAAACCACTGTTACAGGCTTTTATGCTTTATGTAACAGTGGTGGAGTTTTGATTATGGAGGTTACATTGAGTAACCTTCGGCCATTCATAAGCCACTAATCATAGTTCTAACCTTTTGCACATACTGATGAGATTCGCCATAGTTTCTAGAAAGAATTTGTATTGCTTTTTTCGCTTTTTCTTTGGCGATATCGACTTCATTCAGGGCAATATATGCAGGCAAAGCATTGCGTATTATCAAACCTGTTCTTGCGTGGTCTGCGCCAAAATGCTTTTCTGTCATAGTTATCAAATTATCAAATTGATTTCTGGCAAGCTCAAATTGTTTATTTTCTATGTAGATTCTTGCTAGTCCGTTTTTAATAGCAATTAATAAATATGGGTTTACCGAATTCATGGATTTTGCTTGCAAAAGCGCGTGGTTATAATGCTGCTCTGCTTCTGAGTAATTTTTCGCTTTATACTCTAGGTTTCCTATGTGGATAAAACCGACGACACTATCTTGATTAGGTTTTTTGTAAATATCTTTTTGAATGTTAATTGAACGCTTTAGCAACTCTCGTGCTTTGTCAAAGCGCTTTAGTTCACTATAAGTGATCGCTATATTTTGCATGCTCTTAGCAACGTATGGGTGCGACTCACCATAAATTTTTATACTGCTAGTTAGGCCTCGCTCTCCAATGGTTATTGCCTCTTCGTATTGGGTTAAGTTATTAAGCATTGCTGAAAGTTCAATCTGTGAATAAGCTATTTTGTGATGTGTTTTGGGTAGGTATTGCATTAGTAGTTCTAGTGACTGCTTTCTTGTTTTTACAGACTCTTTGTATAAAGATTGACTTTGTTGGTTATGTGCCAAATCAAGTAAAATGTCAGCCTTGACTATTGGATCTTTAACTAAGTTTAAGGCTTGGATTAGTTGTTTTTCTGCAAGTTCAAATTGACCATTGTGATCAAGGGCTTTACCGTTAAACCAGAGCGCGGTTAACTTCTCATTTGGTAGTAAAGTGTTATCTTTCAGAAGTTTAGCTGTGATATCTATAGCCTGCTTGTAATCATTTAAAGCGGTATAACACTTTGCAATCTTGAGCTTTACCAGGTTAACTTGATGAACCCGAGGTGAGACTAGCGAAAGCGAGGAGCGATACACATCTCGCGCCCTTTCATATTCACCGAGGCCATAAAGAGAGTCCGCAATAGTCGTTTTGATTTCAAATAAAATATGAGGAGCTGTTGAGAATCTTCTTTCAGCGGTTTCAATATTTCTCCATAACAAGTCTTTAGCTAAAACTGATTGACCTGAGTTAACTTCTGGATTGCCATTCGCAAAAGTGTCAATCATAAACTTAGCAATGTGCTCAGTAGTTTGTTTTTCTTGACTTAGTTGAGCGTTTTTATGGATTAGGAATGTTGAAAAAGCTAACACTACACATATAAATAGTACGGTTGCCAGGCTTGAAAGAGGGTTGCGTTGTATAAATTTTTTCCCAGAATAAAGTAAGCTTTGGTTAATGCTTATGGGGACTTTGTTCATATAGTTCTTAATGTCTTGCGCAAATAAGGAAGGTGTTGGGTATCGCTTATTTTGTTTTTTACAAGCATGTTCTATTATTGTTTTTACTTCGTAATTATTTGACTTTATGGTCTTTTCTAAAATTTTACCCAAACTATACACATCACTTTGCGTAGTGAGCGGCTCCCCGGCCAGCTGCTCGGGGCTGGCGTAGTCTTTACTCAGGCCATTTATGTAGGCCGAGTAGGTGGCGTCACTTTGCTCGCTTAGGGTATGAGCAACGCCAAAGTCCACCAGTTTTGGCTCACCTAGCTTATCTACAAGTATGTTATCGGGCTTTAAATCGCCATGAATAATTCGGTTTTGGTGGGAATAGCTCACGGCATCACACACTTTTATAAACAGCGGCAGCAGTTCTTTATTCGGACGATTTTTACAATATACTTGAAGTGGTTCGCCTTCAATGTACTCCATTATTAGGTAAATTAAGCCAGACTCAGTGGTGCCGACATCGTAAATTTTGGCAATATTGGGGTGGTTTAAGCGAGCTAAATATTGCGCTTCTTTAAATGCCAATTCTTTTGATGTCAGTAACGTCACGGAAGGGGCGATAATTTTAATCGCAACTTGTTGTTCTAGCTGGCCGTCACAGCGCTCGGCAAGGTATACCACCCCCATGCCGCCTGAGCCTAGCAAAGTCGTCAATTTAAAGTGCTGAATTTGCTCGCCAGCCAATGACAGCAGGCTTTTATCGCTATCTAGGGTATTTACTTGCTCGGCAATGATGCTGCTAAACTGGGTTTGCTCAGCATTTTGTTTATGGGCAGTAATAAGTGCCGTTACTTCATTTTTAAGCTCTAAAGAGAGGTCTGGAATTCGCTCTAGCCCAGCGGTTAAGTCCTCTGGCGAATGCGCCAGTAAATGGTCGAATACACTTAGTGCATCTTTAAAGTTCATTGAATTGTCCTTGTTATTCTTATTATGTATTCATTCTAATAAAAGCCTTAGCGGCCTCAAGCTCCCTGTAAACGGTGGCTTTTGAAATATCAAGTTGTGCTGCAAGCTCTTCTGCTTTTAGCCCTAAAAAGTAATGCTGTGAAAATATATCAGCCTTTACAGGGTGCTGTTTGGCAAGTTGCGAAAGTGCGCTATCTAACGCGAGGTATTGTTCTGGAGGAGCATCAATGGCTTCATTGTGTTTTAACGTTGGTGGGGTTCTTTTTTGTGCTTTGAGCTTGCGGATTTCGTCTCGCAACATATTACGCACAAATAAACTTAGGTAGCGATTAAATTGGGTTTTATGCTCCACACCATAACTCGGTGGCACGAGTTCCATTAATGATTGGTGCAATAAGCATGTGGTATTAGGTAAATTGTTGAGGATAAAAGTGGCATCGATTTGTGCTTTATAATTGTGTAAGTGTGCGCTGCACACCTTTTTTAGGTGATTATAAACCAACACCTTAAGCTTCTCTTCGCTTTCTTTACAATCTCGTTGCCAATTTGTAAGCAATGCAATGACATCCATAACCTTTCCCTTTTATTGCTCGCAAGAGCCATGTTAACAATAAAATGTTAGTAAATGTAATTTTTTATTTAACCAGCTGAGAAAATCCCTTTGGTTTTTCGTGGAAATAGATTTTGTAAAGGACTTTTATAGTCAGGTTATCACTTAGCTGTGACTTGAACGCAACAAAAAAGACGTTGCGTTATTTTTAAGGATCGAGGAGGGAAATCCATGAAAAACAAATTCACCTTGAGTTGTATTGCCTTGAGCTTGCTATTGACGGGGTGTGGCTCAGACGATTCATCTGTAGAGGTTCCAATAAATGATAACTCTGGAGATAAAACCACTGATATCGATAAGGTACCTGTGATCGCAGACATTGCGGATGTGACCGTCGATGAAAAGGCGACAGCAACAATAGTGGCAGATGTTGAAGATGATGGTGAGGTGACTTTTACTTGGGAGCAAATCAGCGGCCCTGATCTGATTTTAGAGGAGGCTAATAGCGATGAGCTTGTTATTACTGCTCCAGCTACAACAGACAATGAAGTGGCAAAACTGCGCTTAACAGTGACCGACGTCAGTGAACAAACGGCTACTACAGACGTCACCGTAAACATTAATCAGCTGTTCAACCAAGTCACGTTAGTGGGTAAGGTAATTGGTGTTGACCTAGCAGGGGGGACTGTTACCGCTCAGTATGGTGAAAATGAAAACAACAGTGTTGCGCAAATTGATGAAGAGGGTGAATATAGCGTTTCCTTAAAGCAAGACGATGACGAGTCAACTTCAGCTGTTGTCTCTTTATATGCACAAGGTAGCGATGATAAAAGTACCATTGCGCTGCAATCTTACACTTCAAGTTTTGCTTCTTTACAATCTCAAGCAGGTGACGACAACATACTGTCATTTGATGAACTTACACAATTACAACTATCACCCTTTAGCAGTGCAACGGCAGCTTTATTGGAAGCACATAATGGCGATACCATCAACAATTTGGAACAGTTGCAACAAAGTTCGTTCAGCATTGATCATGAGCATAGAATGAATAGCGCAATTGTTTATCAAATATATTTAGATGAGCAAAATTTCACTGATGATCCACCTCCTGCAGCTAGCAGTTTTACAAGTGACGTTAACGCGGTGTCAACCCCAACAGCACAAACCTCTCTAGACTGGCTCAAAGATCCCGAGGAGTTTGGTCAATACTTGAATGAAAAACTGGGTTCCCCAGAGTATGTTGAGGCTAAAGCAAAATTGCTTGAAACCGAGCAGTTGAATGTTATTTCCTCGGTCCCTGAGGTACTGTACTTACCAGACTATTTTTATTTTCCTGGTGGCGGAGGAACTAAGATCACCTTCAACTCTGACGGCACAGGGACCGCTTCAATAGGCAAGCACGCTGATTCGATGAAGTGGGTATTTGAAGAGGGTTTAATTACCATAACTCCTCAAGAAGAGCGTTTGCTAAAATCAAGTTTTACCGTTTTTCGAACTGATAAACAAGGCAATAAAACTGAGGTAACCATTACCGAGTGGCTGGATACTATAACGATTAGTTTAACTGATCTTGGCCATACAGCACTGAGTGCTGAAATAAAAATGAGTAAGAGTAGGGAATACTCCAACAGGGCTGGGGAAGTTACGAGTTATACCCTTACTTCACAAAATGCTGCGTATAGTAGTGAACACCACCAAGCGGTGGACATTACCTCTGGCCAAACCATCAGTTTGCCGTTACTTAGCTTTAATAATTTAATCGAAAATGCAAGCTTCAGTTCGGCATTATTCACATTTGATAACACCAATAGTGGCACACTTCATTTATTAAATGATGAAACCGTTTCCTACAATTGGCAGTACTTGGGGCAAGGTGTAAATAAAAAAGTAGTAATAGATGTACCGACGTTAGACCTTAACTTTGAATTTCAGCTGCTAACGCCACAAGCTAGCCGTTATATGGTTTATGGTAAAGCGCAACAGTCAAATGAGTCTAGAACTATAGTCGGAACGGCTTATAATTTAGAACCGGAAGCTAACTGGGTTAAAGAAGAAGTCGTAGGCGTATGGAGTAGACTGTATGCTGGGAGGAATTTTGATTCGTTTTGGTATGAGCTCTATGATGATGGTAAGTCTTACTCTGTTAGAACCTATGACTCCAATAACGATGGATTACTGAGCGAGGCTGAGGTCAATATTGATCACGGTCGCTGGCAATTAGATAATGGTGAGCTCACGCTTGATAGCTATCAGGATCCCAATTGTACCTATGTAGGTTGTCAGCTGGAGAGTTCAAGAACTTTTACCATTTTAAGTAAAACGCCGTATAAACGTACCGTCCTTGAAGAAGTAAGTTTTGCTGATGGTTGGTCTGCTCAAAAAACCTTTGACTTAACCACTCATACCGCTCGTCCGTTCAGCCAATACCTGCCTGAGTCATTGATTGGTACTGTGCTACCACAGTTTGCACCTAATCATCATGTTCCAAATTTGGTTGATGTGGAGTCATTAATTGATAAAGAGCTCTATACCCTCGAACATGATAACTGGAGTAACCAAGAGGTCAGTTCACTCTATTTAGAGCAAGGAGGAGAGTTTACTTATTCAGGTACTCAGAACATCACTGGAGATTACGAGTTTAAAGCAGACCACCGTGTTCGTTTAGAGGTTGATGAAAGCAGTTGGTATTTTGCTACTTTAGCAAAGCAGGATAGTACGTATCTTAGCGGTTTGGATGGTAATGTAAGTCCATATTTCACCCTCAAAAACAGCGCTGAGAGCTACGCAGAGGCTGTTAAGCTAAAGGAACCAGTAGCCTCGTTTAAAGACTTACAAGAACAGGCTATTTTTATGGCTGATAGAAGTCGCGAAGGTGATTGGGTTATTACCTACCTTATTATAAATGAAGAAACGATTACGGTGTACGACGATGCTGATTTTAGCGACGTACAAGCAACGATGAACTACACTCAGAATGAAGATGGCAGTGTAATTGTTTCGGGTAATAAATTGTTTATTGCACAGCATAATAGTCAGTTTAGTACAGTAATAACTGTTGATGGCGATGGTAGAGATTTTAATTACTTCTTTTATACAGCCGAACAAGTTAATAACTTTGTAGAAGCGGCAAACCAATTACAGGCACTGGCATCACACTAGTTCTTGCTTCGCTTTACCATAAGAGTAAAGCTTAGACATCCGCGACTAAAGCCTAAGTTTACTTAGGCTTTTTTGATCATCGCCCATGATTGAGTAAGGCTTTTAGCTTGGCCGGCTTCACCGGTTTTGAGAGGTAATGAATTTGCGCTTGTTTGGCTTTTAGCTTCACCTCTTCATCTCTTACTGCAGTGATCAAGATAGCGGGCGTATCGTCTTGCCAAATCTCTCTTAGCTTTAAGATCAGTGAAATGCCATCCATATCATGGTTGAGTTGGTAATCCATCAAAATGACATCTGGCGCGGTGTGAGAGCTGGCGTATTCAATAGCGTCTTCAACTTGGGTGATAAGAGTGTGGTGACAATGCCATTTGGCGAGCAAGCTGGCCATGGCTTCGAGGTTTTTCGGGTCGTCATCAATGGCCACTACCTTAAGCTCGGTTTTATTTTGTGGTTTTTGGCTGACATTGTCTTTTTGCTGCAGCAACTCTGGGTTGCCAAATGGAATATCAATACTAAAGCGACTGCCTTTGCCCACTTCTGAACTGACTTCAATGTGGATAGAAAGCAGATCGCATAGCCGTTTCACCACGCCAAGCCCCAGACCGATGCCTTTATTATCACCGGCCTGAATACGGTAAAAGTCATTAAATATTTTGTTTTGCTCATGCGTTGAGATCCCAGGGCCGGTATCCCACACTTCCAATCTCAAGCTGTGTTTGCGTTTTCGACAGGCGATCAGCACCTTACCAGACTCGGTATATTTAACGGCATTCGAAACAAGGTTTTGAATAATACGGCGCAGATAGGTGGTATCGCTGTGCACTACGCTATGACTACTGCGCACTCTAAGTTGTAAGCCTTTGTCTTTGGAGATAATGGTGTATTCATTCACCAGAGGCTGCAAAATATCGTCAATATTAAAGTGTCTGGGCGAGGGTTTCATGGCACCTTGTTCGAGCTTAGCGATATCGAGTAATGCGCTCATTAGGTGCACGGTCGAATCGAGGCTGTCACCGAGCTTATCAAAGTTGCCTTGGTCGCGTTGTTGTAAACTTTGACTATCAATGGCACCGAGGTACAGTCTGGCCGCATTTAACGGTTGTAAAATGTCATGGCTGGCTAAGGCCAAAAAGCGTGTTTTACTTTCATTGGCTTGTTCGGCTTCTTTTTTAGCTGCCATTAAGGCTTGTTCGGTTTCTTGGCGGCTGGCAATTTCGGCTTTGAGATCTAAGTTAATGGCGCGGATCTCTTGGGTTCTGGCCTCAATGCGGTTTTCCAGATCCATGTTGATTTCTTCCAGCGCGTTTTGCGTTTCAATGTGGCTGGTGATATCAGCAAAGCTGGTTACAAAGCCGCCTTCTGGTAATGGGTTTCCCGTCATTTCAAACACCTGGCCATTGCGGCGATGACGAATAAAGTGATGTGGCGTGCCATTTTTTAAGTGTTGTACGCGCTTTTCCACGTGTTTTTCAATTTCACCTGGGCCACATTCGCCGCGCTCAGCGTTAAAGCGGATAATCTCTTGAATGGGCTGGCCTACTTCTAAAAAGCCATCTGGGTAGGCAAACATTTCATTGTAGCGCTTATTCCAGGCAACCAGCTTTAGGTCTTTATCCACCACCGAAATACCATGGCTGAGGTTTTCCAATGAAGTGAATAGTAGGTTTTGGTTAAATTGCAGCGCTTGGGTGGTTTCATCAAAAAAGTTAACCACTTCTTCAAAGGCCATTTGTTTACCTGAAGAGACACTGCGGATCAGCGCTTGGGCTGACGAAGCCCCCAATACCCCGGTTAGAGCACGTTCACAAAAGGAAATGAACTCAGGTGAGGGCAGAGCATCGTTTTCATCGAGCTCATTATTTTGGGTGTAATGGCCCAGCAACTGCTGACTGCGCTGAACCCCTAAAAAGGTTTGTAGCAGGATTTTAAAGTCATACACGGTGGCTTTAACTTGCTTATTAAGCCGCTTGGTGAGCGTGGCTTGATCTTTGGGGTTAACAAAAGCGGCGGCTTGAATTTTGTCTACTAAGCGCTCTTGGGCACCGAGTGAAAAAGTAATATAACAGCTGACATTGGCCAGTAATGCCAGCAGGGTGCCGCGCGTTATAATGGTTTGCCGTAATTCGAAGTCTAGTAAGTTGCCCGCTTCTAAGATAGGAAACATTAAAAACAGCATCCAACAGATAAAACCTGCGACCAGTCCGGCATAAACACCATAAGCATGACCTTTACGCCAATATAGCCCTCCGACAATAGCAGGCAGCAGTTGGGTGACCAAAGAAAAAGCCACTAAGCCCATGTTTGCTAGTGCTTCACCATGACCAAACCACTGTTGATACATGTAAGCCAGTAATAAAATAGCGGCAATAACAAAACGCCTAACCAGTAATATTTGGTTTTTAAAGCTGCTATCGAGAATGTTTCTCTTAAACTTGCGCTTGAATAATAATGGCAAAATAACATCATTCGAGAGCATGGTACTGAGTGTTAAGGTTGCCACTACTATCATGGCGGTGGCGGCAGACAAGCCACCAATAAATACAATGGTGGCTAAAATGGGGTGGTCCATCATGATAGGCAGGGCTAAAACAAAACTATCTGGTGCCGCACCGTGGCCAATACCAGGGTGAATAGCCGCGCTGGCGATGGGGACTATCATGGCGGCGATCAGCAGCAAGTAAAGTGTAAAGGCCCAGCGAGCCGTTTTTAAATGCGCGGTGTTATGGTTGTCGACCACCACCACATGGAATTGCCGTGGTAAACAAACGATGGCGGCGGCGGCCATCAATGTTTGGCCAATAAAGTTAAAATTTAAAAAGTTAAACGACTGCCAGTGACTACTTAACTCGGCCATGGAGTCTGGCATATAACTTAAAGATTGCCAGGCTAAAAACGCCACAATGGCCAGGGCCAATAACTTAACTAAAGATTCAAATGCCACCGCCAGCATCAGGCCGGAGCGATACTCGGTGACATCGACCTTGCGAGTACCAAAGAAAATCGCGAATAAGGCCATTAACAAGGTTCCCACTAAGGCTATCGCTGCTCCCGACACTTGCTCTCCTTGTTGTAGCAATAAAAAGCTGCTGCTAAGCGCTTTTAGCTGCAATGCGATATAGGGAATGGTTGCTAATAACGCAATCATGGTTACCATCACCGCCGTGGTTTGTCGTTTGCCGTAGCGGGCCGAAATAAAGTCGGCAATGGTGGTGATATTTTGTTTTTTACTGACCAAAATAAGCTTGCGCAAAAAGCCATGACCAAACATAAACAGCAGCGCAGGGCCGAGCAAAATAGGCAGGTAATGCCAGCTACTGGTTGCGGCGGTGCCCACTGAACCATAATAGGTCCAAGAGGTACAGTAAATCCCCAAAGAAAACGCATAGACAAATGGGTGGTGACTAATTTTAAGCGCCCTTGGGGTGGTTTTATCCCCCCAGTTGGCAAGCCAAAATAACACCCCGATGTATGCCGCGGCCACAAGTAACAGAATGATGGTCATAGTAAACAAGCTGTAATTGTTATTATTAAACTCATCATACCTTAGCAAACAAACGGTGTGCACAGTGAAATTGTCACTAAGATTTTTAGTTTGAAATTTAAAGTGTAATAATTTCAGGGTGTTATGTGTAATTAGGAGTCTTGTTAGCGGTTGCGTTTACAGTAAGTAAGACTAATGTCTACATGACTGCCATTTTTCTTTATCTACCAGCAATGAAACCATGGAAAATATGTAACCATATGTTTTATATAGCTATTGTGGGTTTTAATTACTGCGGTTTTAGCAGTTTACGTAAACGTTAACTAGCCGTTACGACTAAGGTCTCAATTTCATCTTGTTAAGCCATTGCTAATCTCAATAGGGTCAATTAACACAACCCGTTCACCTTGAACGTGTGATAGGAGATTTAAAATGGCTTTTAGAAGTGAAGAACAAGCAAAAGCATATTGGTCAGAAAATCTCGCCTTGATGTTTAAGCTACTGACTGTTTGGTTTGTCGTATCATTTGGATTCGGCATCCTGTTAGTCGATGTACTTAACGAGATCCGTTTTTTTGGTTTTAAACTCGGATTTTGGTTCTCGCAACAAGGCGCAATTTATACCTTTGTCGCGTTAATTTTTGTCTACGTTTCAAAAATGAATGCGCTAGATAAAAAATACGGCGTAGACGAGTAAGGAGCTAAACGATGGATGTTCAAATTTTAACTTTTATTATCGTCGGTCTTAGCTTTGCGATGTATATCGGCATTGCGATTTGGGCAAGAGCCGGATCTACCAACGAATTCTATGTTGCAGGCGGCGGTGTACCACCGGTTGCTAATGGCATGGCAACGGCTGCTGACTGGATGAGTGCGGCGTCGTTTATTTCAATGGCGGGGATCATCTCCTTCGCCGGTTACGATGGTGGTGTATACCTGATGGGTTGGACCGGTGGTTATGTACTACTGGCCCTGTGCCTTGCGCCTTACCTACGTAAGTTTGGTAAATTCACGGTGCCAGACTTCATTGGTGACCGCTACTATTCACAGGTTGCTCGCGTAGTGGCGATCTTGTGTGCCATCTTTATCTGTTTCACCTACATCGCAGGTCAAATGCGTGGTGTTGGGGTCGTGTTCTCTCGCTTCTTAGAAGTCGACATTGAAACCGGTGTTTACATCGGCATGGTTATCGTATTCTTCTACGCGGTACTTGGCGGTATGAAAGGCATCACCTACACCCAGGTTGCACAGTATTGCGTATTGGTTTTTGCATACCTGGTTCCTGCTATCTTTATTTCCTTGATGATGACAGGTCACTTACTACCACAAACGGGTTTTGGGGCTACCTTAGCTGATGGCTCTGGTAATTACATGCTCGACAAGCTCGATGGTCTCACCACCGAACTTGGCTTTGCCCAATATACTGAAGGCTCTAAGAGTATGGTAGATGTGTTT
Source organism: Pseudoalteromonas sp. UG3-2 (assembly GCF_037120705.1). Classification (NCBI taxonomy): domain Bacteria; kingdom Pseudomonadati; phylum Pseudomonadota; class Gammaproteobacteria; order Alteromonadales; family Pseudoalteromonadaceae; genus Pseudoalteromonas; species Pseudoalteromonas sp. UG3-2. The sequence goes on from NZ_JAWLJU010000002.1 coordinate 2,973,853, forward strand.
GCTATTACCGCAGCGCTAATGGTGGGTACTGCCGGCTTACCACACGTTATCGTACGCTTTTTCACCGTGCCACGAGTAAAAGATACGCGTATCTCAGCGGCATGGACATTGGTCTTCATCGCTATTGTTTACACAACGGCTCCTGCTGTGGCGTCATTCGCTCGAGTTAACATGATTGACACCATTAACGGTAAAGACGGCAGTGGTACCGCTTATGCGGATGCACCACAATGGGTGAAAAACTGGGAAAGAACCGGCCTTATCGAATTTAATGATAAAAACGGTGACGGCAAAATGCAGTACTCAGCAGGTAGCATCAATGATCCTGCAAGTGCCAACGAAGTGAAAGTAGACCGTGACATCATGGTATTGGCAAACCCAGAAATTGCGGATTTACCAGCATGGGTGATTGCACTGGTTGCAGCCGGTGGTATTGCCGCGGCACTGTCAACCACGGCAGGTCTACTACTGGTTATTTCAACGTCGGTGTCTCATGACTTACTAAAACGCACCTTAAAGCCAGATATTAACGATAAGCAAGAGCTCCTTGCAGCCCGTTTAGCAGCAATGACGGCAATTGGTATCTCTGCTTACTTTGGTATCAACCCGCCTGGATTTGTGGCATCGGTGGTGGCGTTCGCCTTCGGCTTAGCCGCAGCGAGCTTCTTCCCAGCAATTATCATGGGTATTTTCTCTAAACGCATGAATAAAGAAGGGGCCATCGCAGGTATGGTAACGGGTATTGGCTTTACTGCGGCTTATATCATTTACTTCAAGTTTGTTAGCCCTGAGCTGAATGCGCCGGCTAACTGGTTGTTTGGTATCTCACCAGAAGGCATCGGTATCATTGGTATGGTGATTAACTTTGTGGTGGCTGCCATTGTAATGAAGCTAACCGCAGAAACACCAGATGAAATCAAACTGATGGTAGAAGGGATCCGCAATCCTAAAGGCTCTAGCGCCGCCCAAGCTCACTAAGGAATAGATGAGTGAACATGCCCAGTAACCCGTCACTTGGTTACTGGGCAGTTTTGTTTTTATCCAAGCTATAACAAGCCTGTATTTGTAAGGATAACTATGACCCCCGAAATCCAAGATGTGTTGCAATTTGTTGAGCAACAAGCGCCATTTAGCGATCTTCCTGAGGCTGCGGCGAGTTATTTTGCCCGTCATATAGACATTGTTTATGTGACTAATGGCAATCAACAGGACTGGCTGCAAGATGGTAAGCCTAACCTCTACCTCATTCGCTCTGGTGTGATTGACTTGATTTCAGCCAAAGATGAAGTCATTGGTCGCATGAGTGAAGGAGACTATTTTGGTTATCCGTCTTTACTCACGGGGGATAGCATTCAAAATCGCATCGAGGTGCAAAAAGACAGTCTGGTTTACGTGTTGCCTGAATCTGGCTTTGATTATTTGCGCCGAGAATACAAAATGTTTGAGCAATATTTTGTTCGAGCCCACGCCAACCGTTTATTAGCGTCACGTTACAAACAGCAAAGTGAAACCTGGTCGGAGCGTAAAATTTCTGAACTGATGACCAAAGAAGCGGTGACCATAGCACCAACTGCCTCGATCCGAGAGGCGGCCAAGCTAATGAGTGAGCACCGAGTGTCGTCGATTATGGTTACTGAAGATGCCCAGCTGGTGGGGGTAGTCACAGACCGCGATTTACGTAATCGGGTACTTGCCGAAGATAAGGACCCCAGCGCACCTTTAGCTGAGATTATGACGGCACAGCCCAAGCACATTTTTGAAAATAACCGGGTGTTCTCAGCTTTGCACTTGATGCTAAAGCATAATATTCACCATTTACCGGTGCTAAACGAAGATTATAAGCCTTTGGGAATGTTAACTAGCACCGATTTGCTGCGCCAGCAAAAAAGCGATCCGGTGCAGTTAATTGGGCGCATTTATAAAGCTCAGAATTTATATGGAGTAAAACAGTGTGCTCAGGAAATCCCCGATCTGCTGCGGCAGTTTTCTCATCATATTGAAGACATTTCTTTAATTGGCAAACTGCTCAGTGGCTTAACCGACGCACTCACCGCCAGGCTAATTTACTTGTACCAAGAAGAGCATGGTAACGCACCTTGCCGTTTTGCTTGGATTTGCTTTGGCTCGCAAGCACGGGAAGAGCAAACCTTACATTCAGATCAAGACAATGGCTTATTACTGCCTGATAACATCAGTAACAGCGAGCGAGATTACTTTGCTGGACTGGGTCGTTTTGTGTGTGAGCAACTCAATGAGTGTGGTATTCAATCTTGCCCGGGCAATATTATGGCCAGCAACCCGGCATGTCGGGGTACGGTGAATGAATGGGTGGCACGCTTCTCTAAGTGGATCCTCTCGCCAACTCCCAAAGCCATGCTGAACTGTAAAATTTATTTTGATATGCGCTTTATTGATGGTGCCGGCGATTTATACAGTGCACTCAGTCAAGGTCTGGCTAATATCAGTAAGAATGAACTGTTTTATGCTGCCATGGCTACCGACATCAATACCAATTCAGTACCCATTGGTATTTTTCAGCAGTTTAAGTTAGAAACCGATAAAAGTAAGCATAAGTATCTCGACCTTAAAAAGCGTGGGGTGGCCATCATTAATGATGTAGTGCGACTTTATTCGTTAAAGGCAGTGGTGGCTCGAGCCAATACTTTGGAGCGTTTAGAAGCCTTAGCAAAGCATCAGCTACTGGCCAAAGAGGATGTGGAAAACTTAAAAGACTGCTGGCGATTTTTAACCCAGCTCAGACTTAAAACCCAAATTAATCGCGAGGGTTTGCCCGGCAACTGCATTAACCCAGAGAACCTTTCGTCGCTGGAGCGCCATCAACTCAAAGAGGCATTTTATTTGGTAAAACAAGCACAGCAAGCCAGTGCCTTTAAATTTGCGCGAGGTAGTTTGTAATTGATGAAATGGCTAACCAACTACTATAGCCAGTGGCAAACGAAACAGTTGCTAGTTGAGCAAGCTGAACTGGTGGTACTCGATTTGGAGCTAACCGGCTTAGACCCGCGACAACACGAAATTGTTTCAGTAGGCTGGCTACCAATAAAAGCCGGGCGTATTGCCGTTTCCAAAGCCCAGTATCACATCAATAAAGAAGTCACGGCATTAGCACAAAGTCCGGTGTACCATGGTATTGACGCTGATACAGTAGCTCAGGGTGAAACCATGACCACTATTTTGGCTGAATTACGCCAAGCGCTCACTGGCAAAGTATTGGTTTGTCATAATTTACCTATGGACTGGGGGTTTATTAAAGCGGCTATGCGCAAGCATCACATGACGATTAGGCCAAAGTTGTTGGTTGATACTTTAGCGCTCGAAAAGCGGCGAATATTACAGCAGGGCTATCCGCTTGCGCAAGATGCCTTAACCTTAAGTGCCTGCCGAGCGCGCTATGGTTTGCCGGCACAGCGCTCACAACATAATGCCTTAAGTGATGCCCTAGCGACCGCCGAGTTATTGCTGGCGCAAGTGCAGGCTATTTCCATTAACGGCAAATGTAAGGTCGCTGAGCTTACCTAGCATAGTGCAATAGCTAACTGAAAGCGCTGCTAAAAATTTACGCTAGCCCCTTACACATTTTATTCAGGTCGATTACAATAGCGCCATCAAAGCGGAGGGGAACTTTCGTACTTGCGACTTAATGGATTTTCAACTCAATGACAATCAAGCTTGCAATCAATGGCTTTGGTCGGATCGGGCGCAATATCGTCAGAGCGCTGTATGAATCTGGCCGTCAACACGATATTAAAATCGTTGCTATCAATGAGCTGGCAGACCCAGATGGCATTGCCCATTTACTTAAATACGACACCTCCCATGGGCGTTTTGCCTACCCCGTTTCGCTGACCGAATCTTTTTTAGATGTCAATGGCGATAAGATCCAATTGTTTAGCGAGCCGGATCCCAGTCACTTGCCTTGGCGTGCGCTAGAAGTCGATGTGGTGTTAGATTGCACTGGTGTGTATCACTCTCGCCAGCATGCATTGGCTCACATTCAAGCGGGTGCGAAGAAGGTTTTATTTTCCCATCCCGCCGACGCCGATGTTGATGCTACTGTGATTTACGGTATTAATGATGAGGTGTTGCAGTCTGACCATACTATTGTCTCTAATGGTTCTTGTACCACTAACTGTATTGTCCCTGTGATCAAAGTATTGGATGATAACTTTGGCATTGAGTCTGGTGCTATCACCACCATTCATGCCTCAATGCATGACCAGCAAGTGATAGACGCTTATCACAGCGATTTACGCCGAACTCGAGCTGCCAGCCAATCGATTATTCCAGTGGATACCAAGCTGGCACGCGGCATTGAGCGCATCTTGCCAAAATTTCATGGTCGTTTTGAGGCAATTGCGGTGCGCGTACCTACAATTAATGTAACGGCGATGGATTTGAGTGTGACCTTAGACAAAGAAGTCACTATTGCACAAGTGAACCGCGTGCTGCAGCAGTCGGAGGCGGGTCGCTTAGCGGGGATTTTAAGTTACACCGAAGAGCCGCTGGTATCGGTGGATTTTAATCATGATCCTCACTCTTGTATTATCGATGGCACGCAAACACGCGTCAGTCATAAGCGTTTGGTGAAATTATTAGTTTGGTGCGACAACGAGTGGGGGTTTGCCAACCGTATGCTCGATACCGCCAGCGCCATGATGCGAGCATCTTAAAAGCTACTCATCATTTGCTGGTAAGGCTGGTATAATATTCAGACTAATCGTGCAAAACGAAAAAGAAATAACAAAATAGCACTTAGGTTACAGGTTCTAAGCTCACAAAAATGTATCGTTCTTTAAGGAGATGTCCAATGTCAGTCATTAAGATGGCGGATTTAGATTTAAACGGTAAGCGCGTATTGATCCGCGAAGACCTAAATGTGCCAATTAAAGATGGCAAAGTTGCGTCAGATGCGCGCATTCGTGCAGCCCTTCCAACCATCAAGCTGGCCTTAGAAAAAGGCGCTAAAGTGATGGTGATGTCTCACCTTGGGCGTCCAACTGAGGGCGAATATGATGGCCAATATTCACTACAGCCGGTGGTGGATTACCTAAACGATGCACTGTCACAAACGGTACGTCTGGAGAAAGACTATTTAAATGGCGTAACCGTTGCAGCAGATGAAGTGGTTGTATTTGAAAACGTACGCTTTAATGTTGGCGAGAAAAAAGATGACGAAACACTGGCCAAACAGTTGGCAGCGTTATGTGACGTGTATGTGATGGATGCCTTTGGTACCGCTCACCGCGCGCAAGCATCTACCCATGGTGTGGGTTTGTTCGCTGAGGTTGCATGTGCTGGGCCATTACTGGCCGCTGAGCTAGAGGCACTAGGTAAAGCGTTAGATAATCCTGCACGTCCATTGGTGGCAATTGTCGGTGGGTCAAAAGTATCGACTAAGCTAACCGTACTTGATTCACTGTCTAAGGTGGTCGACCAACTGGTTACTGGTGGTGGTATTGCCAATACCTTTATTGCCGCAGCGGGGCACCCAGTAGGCAAATCGCTTTACGAAGCCGACTTAATGACAGAAGCGAATAAGCTTAGCGATGCCGCTAAAGCCAATAATGGTGAAATTCCTGTGCCCAGTGATGTGGTGGTTGGTAATGAGTTTTCTGAAACTGCGGTGGCTACCATTAAAGATGTCAACGAAGTGACCGATGAAGACATGATTTTTGATATCGGCCCAGACACCGCAACTAAACTGGCAGACATTATCGCTAAAGCGGGCACCGTGGTTTGGAATGGTCCTGTAGGCGTATTTGAATTTGATCAATTCGGCAACGGTACGGAAGCCATCGCTAACGCTATCGCTAAGTCTTCGGCGTTCTCAATCGCTGGTGGCGGTGATACTCTCGCGGCAATAGACAAATACGGTGTTGAAAAAGACATTTCATACATCTCAACCGGTGGTGGTGCATTCCTAGAATTCTTGGAAGGCAAAACCCTACCTGCGGTTGCCATGTTAGAGCAACGCGCAAAAAGTTAATCAGTATAGGGGGTAGCAATCATGCTGCCTCTTTTGTTTGTAGCGGTCGCCGCTCTCTCACAAATAGGCGGCCTGCTTATGAAGCGTAGCTTCAGGTTAGTTTCGTGCTAACCAACACCAATAATAATTGGTGAGTAAATATTATCCCGTTCAAACCGATAGCAGTGGCTATCAACAATTGGAGAAAGCAATATGGCTTTAATCAGTATGCGTCAACTACTCGATCATGCCGCAGAGCATGGTTATGGCGTTCCGGCATTTAACGTGAACAACCAAGAGCAAATGCGTGCGATTATGGAAGCAGCTGACAAGACTAACAGCCCTGTGATCGTTCAAGGTTCTGCCGGTGCGCGTAAATATGCTGGCGCCCCATTTATTCGTCACATGATTCTAGCCGCTGTGGAAGAGTGGCCTCATATTCCAGTTGTCATGCACCAAGATCACGGCACCTCTCCTGCGGTATGCCAGCGCTCAATTCAATTAGGCTTTTCATCAGTGATGATGGACGGCTCGTTATTGGAAGACGGTAAAACGCCTTCAAGCTACGATTACAATGTTGATGTGACCAAGCGCACCGTTGAGATGGCGCACGCGTGTGGGGTATCTGTAGAAGGTGAGCTGGGGGTTTTGGGCTCATTGGAAACGGGTGAAGCCGGTGAAGAGGATGGCATTGGTGCTGAAGGTAAGTTAACTCAAGATCAGCTCCTGACTGATCCGGAAGAAGCAGCCGATTTCGTAAAGAAAACCAATGTTGATGCCCTGGCCATTGCCTGTGGCACTTCTCACGGTGCTTACAAGTTTACGCGCCCACCAACGGGTGACATCTTAGCGATTGATCGTATTAAAGAAATTCATGCCCGTATTCCTGACACGCATTTAGTAATGCACGGTTCTTCTTCAGTTCCACAAGATTGGCTTGCAGTGATCAATGAGTTTGGTGGTGAGATTCCAGAAACTTATGGTGTGCCAGTTGAGCAAATCGTAGAAGGGATCAAACACGGGGTGCGTAAGGTAAACATCGATACCGATCTGCGTTTAGCGTCGACCGGTGCTATTCGTCGTCACTTAGCTCATAACCCAAGTAACTTTGATCCGCGTAAGTTCTTGGCGGAAGCAACTAAGGCAATGACAGAGATCTGTGTTGCTCGTTACGAAGCATTTGGCACCGCAGGTAATGCTGCTAAGATCAAACCTATTTCTTTAGACGATATGCATCTGAAGTACTTATCAGGTGAACTTGATCCTAAAGTGAAGTAATAACAGTAATAGCTGCTATTGCTAGCTTATAAAGTGTGATCATCAATCCCAATTAGTGACTCATACTGGGATCATTGCTTTACTAAGTAGGCAAATGATCCCTCGTAATAGGCCTCCATTTAGGAGGCCTTTTTAATCCAAAAAGCATTTCACATCAGTGTATTATCATATTTCATAAGCAATAAGCTAGGAGCGATGATCGCCTGTTTAGCTCTCAGCTAAGTTACTGATATCAACACCTACCTTTTAATTACGGATCGCTATTTTACTGGCTGACATGATTCAGATCAGGGTTATACCAAGTGGGATCAGGGTTATACCAAGTGGGATCAGGGTTATATCAACTGCCAAGGTGATCCAATGCAAAGATCAATCAGTTAGCAATATGTATCGCCATAAAGATCAGTATTTTACCAGCTCTGTTTGCGGTTCTAGGCCTTCATGTAGGTAAAATCCTGATCCTTATAATGATCGCTTAGTAAAAAGCTGATCTCTTGCTCAGTTCATCGCCACAGTTAATAAAACACTGATCCATGATCAGCGCCTTGATCTCTTACCAAAATTGACTAGCTTTAAATTAAACGAGCTGGTAATTAATAACGCTAATAAAATCCTTCCTCAGCTTAAACTGCGTGTTCTCTTTCGATGGTGAGTTTAAATGAAAATAACGAATTGCTCTGTGCTGTTAGGTTTTACCATGATGCCATTTTTAGTGGCCGCTAACGACGCGGTTACTTTATATGGTCGTGCTCATTTAGGAGTACAAAACACTGATAAGTCTGGAGAAAGGGAAACAAACATTGAAAGCTATAATTCCCGTTTGGGGGTTAAAGGCGATGCCAGTTTGGACTCCGGTTTAGAGGTTTTCTACCGCTTTGAGTTTAACGTCGAAGTGTCAGACGATAATGGCAGTGACAACATTACAGCCCGTTCTCAATATGTTGGCTTGCGAGGTGATTATGGCGAAGTATTAGTCGGTCGCAATGATACTCCGCTAAAGAAGTCCCAGGGTAAAACAGACTTGATGAATGAGTTTTCTGGCGACATCAAAACCTTTTTCGTCGGTGATAATCGTCTTGGTGATACTATCCAATACACCACACCAGCGCTTAACCATTTGAAGTTTACAGTTAGCTACATTGCCGAAGAAAACAGTAAGCAGCAAGGCGAATCTGGCCTGTCGATGGCAGCCAGTTATGGCGATAGTAAGCTCAAGCAAACCAATGTCTATGTCGCCCTAGCTCATGACAGCGAGGTGGCGGGGCAAGATATCAACCGCGTTACGGTGCAAGGTAAGCTCGACGAATTAAAGCTCGGCGCCATGTATCAGCAAAGTGAAGCGTTAGCGAGTAACGAAGACGTTGATAGCTACATGGTCAGCGCTTCTTATCAAATCAATAGTTATACTTTATTAGCACAATACCAAGGCGCGGATGGCGCTACTGGCAAACTCAAAGATTCCGGCAGTGCGGCATCACTGGGGGTAGAGAAAAGCTTTACCAAACAAGCGCGAATGTATCTATGGTATTCCAAGTTTTCACTAGACAATAAGCCGGACTTTGATGCCATGGCGGTGACCTTAAGATATGATTTTTAACGTTTTAAGAAATTTTATTTGTATAATCACGAAATTAATAAATTAGTGCTGTTCCAGTAAAAAATCTTATTATTAATCATGTAATTACACTGGGTACAAGCGTTCCTTTGTCACTAAAAAAGAGATTTTTTTTGGTGACTTTGATGTTTACGCGTTACACTTTCATAAAAATGTCACAGTAAGTCATAATAATGACATCAACAACATCGGTAACGAGAGAACATTGGGAATGTCACGTAAAGTACTTGTAGTTGATGATGAAGCACCTATCAGAGAGATGTTGGTGTTTGTGTTGGAACAAAATGGTTTTCAGGCCATTGAAGCAGAAGATTACGATTCGGCCTTAGCCGCTATGGTAGAACCGTATCCAGATTTAGTTCTGCTTGATTGGATGTTACCCGGCGGAAGTGGTATTCAAATAGCGAAAAAGTTTAAGCAAAGTGAGTATACCCGCTCCATTCCAATCATCATGCTCACTGCTCGCGGTGAAGAAGAGGATAAAGTTAAAGGATTAGAAGTTGGTGCTGACGACTATGTGACTAAACCTTTCTCTCCAAAAGAATTAATGGCGCGTATTAAAGCGGTAATGCGACGTGTTTCACCAACCTCGTTGGAAGAAGCAATTGAAGTCCACGGCCTGCGCCTAGACCCGATTTCACACCGTGTTACCTCGGCGGGCACTGAACTGGACATGGGACCGACTGAATTTCGCTTACTGCACTTTTTTATGACACACCCTGAACGCGTGTACAGTCGTGAACAGTTGCTGGATCATGTTTGGGGAACGAATGTTTATGTTGAAGACCGAACCGTGGATGTACATATACGTCGCCTGCGCAAAGCAATCGCACCACTTGGGCACGATCGTTTAGTGCAAACGGTACGCGGTGCTGGGTATCGCTTTTCTAGTAAAGTATAAAAACAGCTTGTTTAGAGCAAGCGTTATTAAGGTTAAAACTATTTCGCTATTGATTCTAAACAATTTTTATTTCAACCAGTTAAGCAATAAAATCGCTCGGCCTATGCCGAGTAATGCTGCGTATTACACTAAGTTGTATGGTATAACACTGGTCGGTTTAAATCGTTTTTCCAAGGGCGCGGTGAATCGATGGCTGCGCCACAATGGACTTAGTCTATGTATCGAGTGATTGACAAGCAGGCGCTGATCAGACGCCTGTTTTTGTATTTCTTACCCTTGGCGTTAATTGGTTATTTAGTTAGCGCACCTTTCCTTTTTCTATTTATTGGCGCCTTTGTTTTACTGGTTTGGCATTATAAGCAACTATATCGCTTAAGTGACTGGCTATTGAATCAGCGCAGCTTTAATCCGCCAGAAGGAAAAGGCGCTTGGGAGCAGGTATTTGAAGGCATATACCAACTACAGTTACGTAACCGCAAAAAACGCAACGAACTGGCTGAGCTGATCCGACGCTTTCGTGAAGGGGCGGAAGCCATTCCAGACGCTGTGGTGGTGCTACAACAAGACCTCAGTATTGTCTGGTGTAACCAGCTTGCCCTTAATGTATTGGGTCTACAATGGCCAACCGATCACGGTCAGCGCCTTGATAACCTCATTCGTGACCCAAAATTTGTCAAATACATTCATGCTCACCAGTTTGAAGAGCCGCTTGAGTTAGAGACTGGGCTTGCTCATGAGCAAGTATTAGAAATTCGAGTTATGCCCTACGCTGAGCAACTGATGCTGGTTGCCAGAGACATTAGCCGCTTAAAGCAGCTAGAACAAATGCGCAAAGACTTTGTCGCCAATGTGTCCCATGAGCTAAGAACGCCTTTGACAGTGATGGCAGGGTATCTAGAGATGATGGATAGCGATAACATGCCCCCGCCGGCAATGTGGAACAAAGCCCATGGCACCATGATTGATCAGTGTAAACGCATGGATGGCCTGGTTAACCAACTACTATCGCTGTCTCGCATTGAAGGGGCGAGAAAGCAAGATAATGACAAACCTGTTAATGTGCCGGCGATGCTACAACTTATCGAAACAGAAGCGCTCTCGTTAAATCAAGACAAGGGCCATGATATTAGCTTTGCTGTCGATGCCGAGTTAGACATTAAAGGGGCGGCCGATGAGCTAAGAAGCGCTTTCTCCAATTTAGTGTTTAACGCAATTCACTATACCAAACCGCAAGGCGTTATTAGGGTGCGTTGGTATCTTAACGATGGCATGGCCACCTTTAGTGTGGAGGATAATGGTGATGGTATTGCGCCTGAGCATATTAACAGGCTCACTGAGCGCTTCTACCGAGTGGACAAAGCTCGTAGTAGAAAAACCGGCGGCTCGGGACTTGGGCTGGCGATCACTAAGCACGTATTATCACGCCACGACTCAACATTACACATTGAAAGCCAGGTGGGTAAAGGTTCGCACTTTTGGTTCGCTTTCAACAAAGAAAAATGCAGTTTTATGACAAATGATGAAAGTCACAAAAGTGTAATACAAGAGTAATTTGATTGTCATTTAATGACTGCACAATGGCTCAGGTAAAATAACTGGGATGAACAACTGGAGTGACCCCGATGAAATTTAAAAGCTTAGTTGCCGCAATGGGTGTGGCTGTTACGACCTTAGTATCGACGCAAGTATCTGCATTAGATGAAAAGCTACCAGAGTACAACAAAACCAGTGGTATCTCAGGAAACTTCTCTTCTGTTGGCTCTGACACGCTTGCTAACATGATGACGTTTTGGGCAGAAGAATATAAAAGAATTTACCCTAACGTAAACATTCAAATTCAAGCTGCAGGTTCTTCTACTGCGCCACCGGCACTGACCGAAGCCACAGCAAACTTCGGTCCAATGAGCCGTAAAATGAAGTCTAAAGAGATTGAAGCGTTTGAAAAGCGCTATGGTTACAAACCAACAGAAGTTCGCGTTGCTATCGATGCGTTGGCTGTTTTTGTTCACAAAGACAACCCAATTGAAGGCTTGACCATTGAACAAGTTGATTCAATTTTCTCTTCAACTCGTAAATGTGGTGCTGCTTCGCAAGCGAATCGCTGGAGCGATATCGGCTTAACCGGTGACTGGGCGGCGAAAGATATTCAGCTTTACGGTCGTAACTCGGTATCGGGAACTTACGGTTACTTCAAGAAAAAAGCACTGTGTAAAGGCGACTTCCGCAACAATGTTAACGAGCAGCCTGGTTCGGCGTCGGTAGTACAGTCTATTTCTTCATCGGTAAATGCCATTGGTTACTCAGGCATTGGCTATAAGACGTCTGGTGTTCGCACTGTACCACTAGCGAAGAAAGGCACTAACTTTGTTGATGCTACTTTAGAAAACGTAGCCACTGGTAAGTACCCACTATCACGCTTCTTATACGTATACGTAAACAAGCACCCAAATAAACCATTGTCACCAATTGAAGCTGAATTTTTGAAAATGGTACTGTCAAAAACGGGTCAGAAAATCGTAGAAAAAGACGGCTATGTGCCGCTTTCAAGCCAAATGGCTACTCGTGAGCTGAAAAAGCTGGGCTTACTATAAGCCGCATTAAAGAACGTTTAATCAGTAAAAATGCCGCATTTTATGCGGCATTTTTTGTTTCGTATTGATAGCACAGAGCGGCTGTTTAAATACCTATGTTCCTTTATTGGGTTAAAAAGACAAACTTCTTACTAAATACAGGGAAAAAAGCTGGATTTATTCTATATTTAGTTAAAATAAATAGTATTACGGTCGATAATGAACTCGTCTTATTTTAAAAGGTGTATTTATGAGTCTAGGTAGTGCTTTTGCTGATCTGAGTATCACCAAAAAGATCCACGCAATCACATTGGTCGCGGTGGTGGCTTTTGTCGTTATCGTCTTTGTTAATTATAATGCCATAAACTCCAATCAAAAGGCGCTGACAGAACTTGAGTTAGAAACTTATAAAATTCTTAACCTCACTACTGAAAATGCTAATAAGCTGCAAAACTTAGACGAGTTATACACTCAAGCGGTTACCTTTGGCGACGCTGAGCTATTAGACAAAGCGCAGGAGCAACAACAACAGATCCTCGCCAACCTAAAAAAAATTGAGTCAGTACAAAGCGGCTTTATGCCCAGCAACAGTGATGATGAGCTACAACAATACGCCAACATCGCTCGGCAAATTGCCAGTGGCATGATTGATGGCACAGCTGACTTTTCCCGTATTCAAGAAGATGCCCGTAAAAAAACAGAAATTTACGAGGCGCTGGTGGCGGATTTTAGCAGCGCTAAAAACAACGCCCATAATCGTTTTATTGAACTACTTAAAAATACCGAAGAGCGCTCTGCCGATGCCTTGACTATCATGTTGATTGTCGCGGTCATCTCTTTAATTGTACTTATCTTTTTAGCTGTAATGATTGCCAGAGGAATTGGTAATTCAGCTAAAGATGCCGCGCAAAACTTAAAGTTACTGGCGCAAGGGGAGGGGTCGTTATCCACCACGCTAAATGTTCGCTCACACGATGAAATTGGCCAAGTGTCTGTCAACTTCAATGAGTTTATTGCGCTACTCAAAGGCGCAGTGCTTGAGGTAATGAGCGTGGTGGAACCACTTACCCATGATTCTGGTCGTTTAGTCAAAGGCATGGAAAAAGCGGAGTCCGCAACCAACCAACAAACCCACGATGCTGAAGTAGTTAAGCAATCGATGGAAGAAATGCGTTTAAGTGTTGGCGATATCTCGCAATCGGCTTCTCAGGCCTCAGATGCAGCGCAAGTTGCTGAACAGGAGGTTGAGCAAAGTAAGCAGCAAATACAGGTCTCAGTTAACGAGTCTCAGGCGTTAAGTGAAGAAATAAACCAAGCGGCAGAAACCATTAATAAGTTGGCCGACGACACCCAAAATGTCACACAAATTTTGAACGTGATCACTTCCATTGCTGAGCAAACGAACCTGTTGGCACTCAATGCGGCCATTGAAGCGGCACGAGCTGGTGAGCAAGGCCGAGGCTTTGCTGTGGTGGCCGATGAAGTGCGTGAACTGGCATCACGAACCGCACAATCGACCAATGAAATTCGTGAATTGCTGAATGTATTAACCGATGCGGCGAATCAGGCGGTAAAAGCCATGACCAGTGCCAGCAGTATGGCCATTAATAATGCAGAGGCGGCAGCGCAGACTGGGCAGTCGATAGAGCAAATTTCAGAGCAAATTTTGTCAATTAACAGCATGAATGGTCAAATTGCAGCGGCTACTGAAGAGCAAACCTCCGTGGCGGCCATGGTGGTTGATAACGTGACCTCGATGCACCAGTCATTCCAAGACACCATGCAAGCCTTATCTGAGGTGCAAGATGTGGCAGAAAACCTCAACTCGCACTCGGATAACCTAAAAGACGCCACTTCTAAGTTCCGAGTTTAATCGCGCTGATGACTCTAAGCTAAATGGTTGTAGAAATAAAAAAGAGGCTATCTAAGATAGCCTCTTTTTTTTATGCTAGGCGCGAAGTATTAAGTATTAGTAACTCGCAACTACTTTGACTGTATTGTTTACAGCTGCGGCATCAACATAGCCAATGGCGTTGGCATTGCTGCTGACAAAGTCGAGTACCGCTTGATCATTGGCTAACTTTTTCGGCGGCGTGCCCTTGCCGGTGAAAACCAATTTTGACCAATGGGCGTTAAGCTGTGAGCTCGACTTGCCAATGACTTTGTCATTAAACTCATCAAATAGGGCGGTAGCATCTTGGTTTACTGGTGTTGCACTGCTGCCATCAGCAAATGATTTAGCTTTGCCTAAGAACAGCTTTTTAATCGTATTTTCGTCCACCGTAGCGCCATTTTGTGCGTTTACTATGACGGCAATATCAGCAACAGCGGCTTGACTGCTAAGGGCTAAGCCAAGTGCAATAATGGTTTTTTTGATCATTTTTGCTCTCCCTAAAATACTAAATCAATGCCGAAGCTTAATAGCTCAGCTTTTTCATTGCTTAGGGTGTTGTCGAATTGATTCAATTCAACTTTAAACGCCGCGGCTGGGTGGAAGTCGTAGCGAGCGCCTACACTCCAGGTTTCAGACTCTGAGCGCACGCCATTCAGCGCGCCATTTACTAAGCTGCGAAGGTAAGGGGCGTTGGCATTGCTAGGATCTGTGGTCACTGGAATCGTCGCACCGTTAGCGGCATTGATCGTCAGTGGTACGGTATTAAACTCATCCGCACCATTTTTATCTTCATTGTGCTCGTAAGTTAGGTGTAAGGTCCAGGCATCTAAGCGGTAGCCAAAAGAGGCATAGTATTGTTGTTGCTCGGCCAGAATACTATCGTCGACTTCGAATTGGGTGTATTCGGCATCAAATAAGAAATCATTGTAATCGATTGAAAAGCCCACTGCGGCGAAGTAGGCGTCATCCTCATCGATAGCAATATTATTAGCCTGCTCAGAAAGACCAAAACCATTAAGGCCGGCAAGCAAGCTGCTCAGCTCTGGGCTATTGGCGGCACTAATACTGGCTTCCGAGACAAAGTAGGCTACGCGAGCGCTGAACCAATCTTTACTTAAGGTCCAATTAACACCTAGGGTGTTATCCAATTGCGCTGCATCGGAGTTAGTGATGGCGACGATATCATCATCAACACTGCCAAAGACAAATTGTGCTGAGCTGTCCCAGTCACCTAAGGTACTGTTGTGTAAGTAGCTAACACCGTTATAGGTGCTAAAGCTGAGGTTATATACCGATTGTGGTGGCTTTATCCAGCGATAGGCGTAGCCGACATCTAAAAAGTCCGAATAGCGATAAAAAGGAATGCGCATTTTACCGGCGCTGAACTGCGATGAGTCAGACAGGCTATAGGTCATATACGCCCACTCAAACTCGGCATCAAAGTCATTTTTGCCACGGCCAACAATTTGTGCGGTCGCGGTGAGGTTTTCTTGCAGATCTGCAGAAAGTTGCAGTGCAAACAGGCTGCGGTTTTCTAGATCAAAGTCGTTATCGTAACCATAGAGCGTATCTTCACTGTCTAAGGTTTGCCCGCCAATAATTGAGGCGAAGCCATTGATACGTATTTCCGCTGCGCTGCTGAAGCTGGCTGTTGCCAGTGCAACTGACAGAGCAATCGCTGATTTATTCATATTAAATCCCATTTACTTGCAAAGAGTGGTAGGTCTGAAAAACACATTGAGTGTTACTAAGTGGTTGTAACCAATAATATTGATCGTAGAAGAAAAGCCATAAACTGCAAGTTTAGAGCCTAGTAAGCACTTATTAATTAACTTAGTAGTAGCAGTTTTTGGCTATTTATCCCAGCTACAACAGCTCATCAGACCAGACTATTTTACCTGAAAACGAATAGAATGTGAGGACTTATGGCCACTTTTCTATTTATAATCAATAAGAAAGGTAATCTATTAACGTTTTGACTGAGTGATTTTTTCTGCTTGCACCTTGCAAGCATTATGCTGCTCGATGCATTTATCTAAGCAAATCTGCATCGACATGGTGTCGGGAGTATTTTGTTGCTCGCATCCGCGCTCACACTGGTAACTTTGTTGTGCACACTGGTTTAACTCTGGAGAGAGGGTGTTAGTACAGCCTGCCAAAGCAGTAATAAACAGCAATGTGAACGCGAGCTTCATATCTTTTCCTTTCTCTACACGGAGACTTGAATGTTATCGATTAGTCGCACCTTGCCTAGGTAGGCCGCAGCGAGAATAACCAATTGTGTGTCTTTTAGTGTAGCAGGCTTTAAGGTATCCCTGTGGCAAATATTAAAATAATCTGGTGTGAGTCCTGCACTGGTTAAGGTTTCTACTGCCTGTTGCTTGATGGCCGCGAAGTCTTTATTGCCTGAGCTCAGTGTTTCTGCAGCAGACTTTAAGGTTTGATAGAGTACTTTAGCGGTCTCCTTCTCAGCATCGCTCAAATAGCCATTGCGTGAGCTCATTGCTAAGCCAGACACTTCGCGTTGAGTCGGTACGCCAATGACTTCGATTGGCATGGATAAATCTTTTACCATGGTTTTGATGACTTGCAGCTGCTGAAAGTCTTTCTCACCAAAGCAGGCAAAGTCAGGTTGCACCAAGTTGAACAGCTTCGTCACTATGGTGGCAACCCCTCTGAAGTGGCCTGGTCGCGCACCGCCGCAGTGATCTTCGGATACGCCTGGAACATCAACAAAGCTTTGACTAGCTAAACCATAAGGGTAAATGGTGGCCACTGTGGGAGTAAATACAATGTCGGTATCGAGTTCGGCAAGACCTTGCTGATCTTGCTCTAATGTTCTTGGGTAGCTATCTAAGTCTTCGTTAGCGCCAAACTGCATAGGGTTAACAAAAATACTCACAACCACTTTATCTGCCAGTGTTTTCGCTTTTTCAACCAAGGAGTAGTGACCACGATGGAGGTTACCCATGGTTGGCACGAAGGCGATGCTTAGCCCCTGCTGACGCCATGCTTTTACCTGGCTGCGCAGTGATTTAATTTCAGAAATTGTTTGCATGTTTTACTCTTGCTTCAAGCGCTTGCGCGGTTAATTAAACTCATGCTCAGCCGCAGGGAAGGCGCCTGACTTAACGTCATCACAGAATTTTTTCACGGCATCTGGCATGTTACCGGTTTCGGTTAAGAAGTTTTTCGAGAACTTAGGTATATAGCCTGCAGAAATACCCACTAAATCATGCATTACCAAAATTTGACCATCGGTCTCTTTACCTGCGCCAATGCCAATTACAGGGATAGAAACGGCATCGGTAATTTGTTTGGCGAGAGCCGAGGGGACGCATTCAATCACCAATAGCTGTGCCCCTGCTTGTTCTAATGCTTTGGCATCATTAATCATTTTTTGTGCTTGCTGTGAGTCGCGACCTTGAATTTTAAAGCCGCCAAAAACATGCACCGATTGCGGTGTGAGACCAAGGTGGCCGCACACTGGGATCCCTTGTTGCGTTAGCGCCTTAATACTATCATGAAGCCACTCACCGCCTTCTAGTTTGACCATGTTGGCACCGGCGCGCATCAGTTGAGCTGCATTCTCACACGCTTTTTCTGGATTGGGATAACTCATAAATGGCATATCGGCGATAACAAAAAGCTCGCGACTCCCTGCGCGAACACAGCGAGTATGATAAGCCACGTCATTGGTGGAAACGGCTAAGGTGTCATCACCCCCTTGCAGCACCATGCCCAAAGAGTCCCCAACCAATATGACGTCGACGCCATGGTCGTAAAATAATTTCGCAAAACTTGCGTCGTAGGCGGTTAAGGAAGTGATTTTAGTTCCTTCGCGTTTCATTTTGGCAAGTGTAGAGACGGTGATTTTTGCCATGATTAACCCCTTTGGTTTTTATTATAAGGCTTCAAGCCCATTGAGCGGCAAAGTTGCACTGAGTGATTGTAACTTAGTGCCGTTGGGCAAGGTTAACTCAGGTGCTATCTCCAACAAGGGATAGACCACAAATTCACGTTCTGCCATGCCGTAATGAGGAATGGTCAGCCGTGGTGTGTTGATGATTGCTTGGTTAAATAACAGTATATCTAAATCTAGCGTACGAGGTCCCCAACGTTCCGCTTTGCGCACGCGACCATGCTGTTGTTCTATTTGCTGTAACACATCAAGCAGCGCTTCGGCTTCGAGCTTAGTGGCAACCTGAGCCACCGCATTGACATAGTCAGGTTGATCCTGAGGGCCCATTGGCTTTGAACCATATAAGCGCGAGTGTGTTTTTAGCTCGAGCTCAGGGTGACTCTTAAGCACCGCCAAGGCGCGCTGGAGTTGCGCTTGTGGCTCTGCTAAATTGGCACCAAGACCGATATACGCGATATTCATTTACTCTTCTTTCGGTTTACGTCTAGGTTTACGGCGTGGGCGGCGCTTCGGCTTACCTTGACCGCCAAGGTTTCTGACCATTTCTTTTTGGCCGTTGACGTCTTGCTTTAAATACTCGCTCCACCAGTTTGCCAGCTCTTGCTGTTGCTGCTCGCCACTTTCTACCCGTAATAATAAGAAGTCGTAAGCAGCCTTAAAGCGTGGCTGCTGACTAAGACGATAAGCACGTTGGCCTGAGCGTCTATCTAAACGCTGTTGAATATGCCAAATATCTCTGGCGCCTAATGTAAAGCGTTTTGGTACGGCGACTTGCTTGGCATTGTCAGCAAGCACCTGGTTAACCGCTTGCATAAAGGCATCGTGATCGTTCATGCCATCGGCCTTTAATGCTTGGCTTCGCTCTAAAATAGGGAACCACAATAAAGCCGCATAGATAAAGGCAGGCGTCACCTTTTTGCCGGTATTGATGCGCTCATCGGTATTGGCAAACATGTTTGCAATAAACTGGCGTTCAAAGTCGCTTTCAGGTCGAGTTAAAATGCTCTCTAGGGCTGGAAATAACTGTCCGAATAGGCCAAATTCACGTAACTGTAAAAAGTTGGCTTGTGCTTTACCGTTCAAAAACAGCTTTAGCGTTTCTTCAAACAATCGTGCCGCAGGGATGTGACCTAACAAGGGCGCTAATTCTTTAATCGGCGCTCGCGTTGGTTCTGCAATGGTCATGTCCAGCTTAGTGGCAAAGCGCACCGCCCTTAGCATACGCACGGGGTCTTCGCGGTAGCGTGTTTGTGGATCGCCAATTAGCTCGATTTTTCTGGCTTTGATCGCTTCAACGCCACCGGCAAAGTCGCGCAAAGAAAAGTCATTAATGGAGTAATATAAGGCATTAATAGTGAAGTCGCGACGTTCTGCATCTTCTTCTATGCTGCCATAAACATTATCGCGCAGTAGTTGACCATGCTCACTGGCTTTACTGATGTTGTTGCTAGAATCGTCAACCTGATGGTGGCCGCGCATGGTCGCCACTTCGATGACTTCACGACCAAAAACAATATGGGCAAGACGAAAACGTCTGCCGATCAGGCGACAATTGCGAAACAGCTTTTTGACTTGTTCAGGAGTGGCGTTGGTAACGACGTCAAAATCTTTTGGCTCAATACCAAGTAAAATATCACGAATACAGCCACCCACTAGGTAAGCATCGTAACCGCCATCTTTAAGACGGTAGAGCACCTTAATGGCGTTGGGACTGAAGTGTTTACGAGATATGCCATGCTCGCTACGAGGAATTATCGCAGGGTTTGGGTTGGCTGATACCACCATATCATCGCCTTTTCCAGATACCATCTGGCGGCAGAAGTTTACAAGCTTGGAAATAATAACTCGTCTCCTGAGCAATCAAGTCTATAAATGAAATAGATGAGCCAAGTTTTTGTGGTTAAAACCGCTCACTTTAAGGCTCGCTATCATATACTCAATCGCGGCTAAATTGAAGTACTAGGATACAGAGGTTGAAAACTGAATTGACCCTTTTCAGTTGAGTTTAGCTGAATTTCTTGCACTTTAGGGATGCTGTTACGGCAAAACAGGGTTGTGGCGTGTTCTAGCAACTGCTGGCAATTATGGTAATCAGCCAGCTCGCCCACGGCAATATTAAGATAGCGCATAGCGGCATGAAGGGTTGGCAGTGGCTGTTGCTTGTCAATTGCTGGAGCGTGGTTTTGCTTTGACAGTTTAAAACCAGGTTTGGCAACGGCCAAAGGCACATGGGCATACAAAGGCTCGGGTTGCTGAAGTTGGCGAAATAAACTTATTTGCCTTGCTGTGGGTTCAACTAAATCGGCACCGCGCACCACATGACTTATTTGCTGCGCAATGTCATCAATGACGACCACCAGTTGATAAGCAAATAGGCCATCTCGGCGCTTAATAATATAGTCTTCACTGGCTAATTCAGGTGGTACATTGATATCACCTAAGATGGCATCTTGGAACTGCGTTACAGGAAAGTGCTGTTGCAAGCGTAGGGCATTGTCCTGCCATGGTAAGGATAGAGCTCTGCAGTGGTTATTATAATGCCCGCCCATGGCTTTTATCTGCTTTCTAGTGCACTGACAGGCATACACTAGGCCAGAGTCATGCAAGTGTTCTAAGTAGTCTTGGTAGAGAGTGTGACGCTGTGACTGATAAACGGGTTGTTCATCCCAAGTTAGTGCAAAGGCTTCTAACGTATGAAGAATATCGCGGTCGGCACCGGCAACGACTCGAGGGGTATCAATGTCTTCAATCCTAACTAACCAGCTGCCTTGATTGCTGCGGGCATCCAAATAGCTGGCAACGGCCGCAATGAGCGAGCCAAAATGTAACGGCCCGGAGGGCGAGGGAGCAAATCGACCACGATAGCTCCCTGAGGGCATTGTGCTTGGGGACATAATTGGCTGAGATTAACCTCTGCCTTGTTGCTTTTCTTTAATCTCGGCTAAAGATTTACAATCCACGCACAGGTCAGCAGTGGGTCGCGCTTCTAGACGACGAATGCCAATTTCGATGCCACATGACTCGCAAAAACCAAAGTCATCGTCTTCGATAAGTTGTAACGTTTTTTCAATCTTCTTGATTAGTTTACGCTCGCGGTCGCGAGTACGCAGTTCAAGAGAAAACTCTTCTTCTTGTGCTGCACGGTCCACAGGATCAGGAAAGTTCGCCGCTTCATCTTGCATGTGCGTCTTAGTGCGATCGACTTCATTACGTAGATCTGAACGCCATGCTTCTAAAATCGCTTTGAAATGCGCACGTTGTGCGTCATTCATATATTCTTCGCCTGGCTTTTCTTGATAAGGTTCTAACCCGGCTTGAGCCAATAACCCTAGTTTTTTCTGGTCTGGCATACCATTCTCCTAAATCCTTAATACATAACCCCAGCTTCCGCCGGCGGGTATAAATAGCAAAATCTTTACCCCTTAGCAAACACTTTTTTACCCTAATTGTCAGCTTATTTTTTCAAACTGAGCAAAAGGAAGTAAAAATCTGCTCCCCCTATATTGGGGTGGGGACAATAAAATCAACCACTATAAAACGGAATTTGCTGCGAAAGGATCACTTGCGTGTCATCAATGGTGGCGCGATAGGCCATTATTTCGACACCAGCGGCTAACGCCTCTTGGATTAACTGAGCGTATTTGCTGTCAATGTGTGCTGCCGGCTTAACACTGTTAATCCCGGTGTGCAAAGCCGCGAATAACAGCACTGCACGATGGCCTTGTTGTTTAATATGTATTAGTTCACGAAGGTGCTTTTGGCCTCGCTGGGTTTGTGCGTCAGGAAAATAGCCTTGCTGGTTTTCAAGTAAGGTCACCGACTTGACCTCAATATAGCAGTGCTCGGGCTCAGCAGTTGTACTTGGTTGACTCAGTAATACGTCAATACGGCTATTTTCAGCACCGTACTTCACCTCTGTTGTCAGTTCGCTGTAGCCACTGAGGGCGGCGATGCGTTGCTGTTGTAATGCCTCTACCACCACTTTATTGGCCATCGCAGTATTCACACAAATAAAGTTCCCCGCCTTATCTTGAGTGAGTTCAAGGGAGTGGGGGTATTTGCGTTTTGGGTTGTCGCTGCTGGAGTAGTAGGCTTTAAAACCTGAGTCAGCGCAGTTGGTCATGCGGCCGGTATTGGCACAATGAACGGTAAAAACGCTATTTTGGTCATCTTGTAAGTCGACTAAAAAGCGTTTGTAGCGCTTAATTAATGTTGCTGGGCGCAATTTACTAGAAAACTTCATTGGTCGCTTTGGGTTGGGGGAATTTAGTGCCTAGTGTACACTTAACAGCACTAACAAGCACAAGAGTGAAAAGAGAATGTCAGATAAATTTATTGTACGACTCAGCGAAGAAGCAAAGCCGGCTTACCTTGCTTCTGGCGCGGCACTGTCGTTTGAAAAGGACGGTGCTGTTATTCATCTAGAACAAGATGAAACCTTAAAAAACATTCAAAAAGCAGCGCGAGCTATTGCTCAGCAAGGTGTTAAGCAAGTGCAGCTCGACGGCGAGCTATGGTGTACGGAGTCGCAGTGGGCGTTTTATCAGGGCTTTGTATCACCCAAAGCACTAGACAGCGTGGTGTTCACAGACAATGAACAGTCTGATTTAAAGGAACTGGAAGCATTAAAAAATGCCGCCACTTGGATGCGTCAAATGATCAACGGCACAGCCGAAGACATTTACCCTGAAAGCCTTGCCGGCAAAGCGGCCGAGTTTATTCAATCACTGGCGCCGGAGCATGTGAGCTACCAGATCATTAAAGGTGATGCCTTGTTGGAGCAGCAGTGGATAGGTATTCACGAGGTTGGACGTGGTAGTGAGCGTCCACCGGTATTATTGGAGCTTGACTACAACCCAAGTGGAAATGAAGATGCACCAGTTAGCGCAGCCCTAGTCGGTAAAGGTATTACCTTCGATTCTGGTGGTTACTCTATTAAGCCTAGTGAAGGGATGCTAACCATGAAATGTGACATGGGTGGCGCTGCTACTGTGACTGCCGGTTTGGCGCTGGCTATTCAGCGTGGTTTTGACCGTCGCGTTAAGCTTTACCTTTGCTGTGCTGAAAACCTAATTTCTGGTCACGCTTACAAGTTAGGTGATATCTTAACCTATAAAAACGGTACCACGGTGGAGATTGTTAATACCGATGCTGAAGGCCGTTTAGTATTAGCAGATGGTTTAATGGCGGCAGGTGAGTCTGGTGCCGAGTTGATCATTGATGCCGCAACGCTTACCGGTGCCGCATTAATGGCGGTGGGTCAAGAATACAATGCGCTATTTGGCTTAGATAAAGAGTTGGTGTCTGATGTACAGCAATTTGCCAGTGAAGAATTTGAAGCCGCATGGCCGTTACCATTAGAAAAGTGGCACCAAAATAACTGCCCATCACCGTATGCCGATACCGCAAATAGTCGAGCACAAAAAGGTGGTGGCTTTGGTGGTGCTTCCAATGCCGCTGGTTTCTTATCGCGCTTTGTGCCAAATGAAGGCAAAGGCTGGGTACACATCGACTTGGCTGCTGCATTCCAAAACTCAGGCACTGGTCAGTGGTCTGCGGGCGCAACCACACTAGGAATGAGAACAGTGGCGAGAACGCTGCAGGAAAAAGCCTAATCACTTGCTGGGAGTGAGCGTTTGCTCACTCCTATAACCCTACTATGACAGTAACGCTGCAGCTAAGCGGACAAAATCAGAAGACGTCAGAATCCCCATTAATTTATCCTCTTCATCAACCACGGGCATACAACCGTGACGGTTATCGACAAAAAAGCGCACCACATCTTGCAATGATTGCTGTGGCTGCACACTGGCAAAGTCTACCGCCATAATTTCTTGCACCAGTGTTTGCTTTTCTTTGCGCTCCAGCGCATTGGCGCCATAGGTGGCCATGATCCCCATTACTTTGGCAATCATAATCTTCTGCGTCAACATGCCTACTAAAACGCCGTCCTCGTTTATCACCGGAATATGACGAACATTCTTTTCCTTCATTAAATTATGGGCATCGTGCAGGGTATTGCTCGCGGTCACGGCAAAGGGATCGGGAGTCATTAAATCGGCAACGGATTGCTTCATACTTATACCTTCTACTTATCTTCACTGCTGTAATTTTAGCTTTATTTCAGCGCTTTGCATGGTATCAAGATCAAGTTTTGAACCTTTTGTGGAACATTTAGTCCACACTCTAGGTAAAATAATAACAATCACTAAGGAGAAAGCGGTGAAACCACTTGCCCATTTTATTTTGGCCGCAGGCCTATTGAGTCAGGCGGCCTTGGCCGCTCAGCGAAGTGTGGACTACGATGAGATTAACAACGTGCTTGATATTATCGTTAACCAGGCACAATCGCCTTATGTCCTGTCTAAGTTCCAAGTTGAAGTAAAAGACCCCAGCATCAAACTCACTGACGTGAAGCTCTGGCTTGAGCGAGAAGGGCAAATGTTTGCTCAAGGAGAAATCGCCACAGACGGTAGCATTACGTTACCTATTTTGCCCAAAGAACAAGCCGAAGATGTGAAGCTCGTTATAAATCAGGAAAAGGGGGCCGTTGCAATAAGCGTAAATATGGATTTAGCGCCGATCACTAGCCAGCAGGTGAGCTACCGCGAGCTATTCGTACTGTTAGAAGATATGAATAAGTTTGTTGATGAAATGGCGGGCGGCTTGTCTTGGTTTGCACCTAACTATGAAGAGTTAGAGTTTACCTTCGGCGAAGCGGCTAAAGTGCACTTTCATGATGCCAACGGCAATAAAGTGGAATTTGTTACCAATGATGAGTTTAAAACCCACATCCCCTTAAAAGCACAATGGATGAAACACAATCCTACCATCGAGTTTAGCGCTTTACCTGAAGCCTTTGCTCCTATCGACTAAGCGAGCCAGTGAGAAGAGTTACTAGTTTTGTAAGCTAACCCTGCTGGCAATACTGGGCTGTTGCTCTGCTAACTTGGCTAAGCGAATGTATTTTTGTTCAACCAACTTTGAGAGCGTCACCAACTGCCCTGGTTGGCGCTCGAATTCTGCCAGTTTGCGCTGTAAAAAAGCTAAGGTTTCAGGGTAGGGGTGAGCGATAACCACCACATGGCGCTGTTTGGCTAGCAGTTGCAGGGTGTGCTGCCACTGCATCTCCAGCGCCGCTTCTGAGACATCATTATCGAGAAACACTTGTCGTGCAATATTCTTCACGCCATAGAGGTTTGCAGCATGTTGCGCTTGGCTTTGGCTGGTGGTGCGGCTATCTAAAAAGTAGAGCCCGCGTTTTTTTAAAATTTCCATGGTCCACTTCATTGGCTCTATTTGTGCTGTTAGCTCTGAGCCCATGTGGTTGTTAACGCCTTTAACTTGCGGCAAAGTGGACAAAGCATTGCCTAAGGTCATTTGTAATTGCCACTTTTCCATGGTGGTGGTTAACGCACCTGGACCCAGCTTTTTACTCTTGTCTTCGGCCTGCATGGGGACGTGTAATAATAATTCCCGCTGTTGTTGACTGGCAGCAAAGGCAAACTGTTGCGAAAAAGGGGTGTGCGGCAAGATCGAAAAAGAGACCTCTTGAGGAAGCCGAAGTAATGCAAGGTCACGTTGATGATTACCAACATCATCAATGACGATAGCGAGTTGTGCTGCTGTCGCTGCCGATGAAATCAGCAGTAGCAGTAGTCCTGTTATTATTTTTAGCACACAAATTATTATTATCGTTATTCACCCTGGGGTGAGTTTTTATTGTGATTGAACTAGCGCCAAGGCCTTTGGCCAATGTGAGGCAAGCTGTTCAATTCCTGTTGTTTTGTTTGATTCTTCACCAGTTATTATAGCGCTTTTATCGACAAGGGAAAGCGTTTGTTTGCTAAAGTGTACGTCTGGCTCTACGCCTTTGCCCTCAATGGAGCTGCCGGCAGGGGTAAAGTAGCGAGCAGTGGTGAGTTTTAGGGCGGTGGTGCCATTGCCAATTGGGATAAGCGACTGCACTGAGCCCTTACCATAAGAAGTCAGGCCAACGACTAAAGCGCGCTTATTATCTTTTAACGCTGCGGCTAAGATTTCTGCGGCGGAAGCCGAATTATGATTGATCAACACTAAAATGGGCGCGCCATTTAAAATGTCGCCTTGCTGAGCGACATACGCTTGGTTGGCATCATAGAATCGTCCTTTGGTGGTCACTATGGTGCCGCTGTCTAAAAACAAGTCTGAAATGGCAACGGCGCTGCTTAGCGTACCGCCAGGGTTATCGCGTAAGTCAATCACTAACTTATTTAGCGTGGTACCTAGCTGGCTTTCAAGTTGGTTGATGTGTCTGGCGACATCGTGAAAAGTATGGTGGTTAAAGCTATTAACACTAATGTAGCCTGTTCCCTCAGGCAGTAGCGTGCTGGCAACGCTTTCCAAGGTAATTTCACGGCGTTGTAAGTGCAGCTGAACTTCTGTTTGCTCTCTTACCACAGTCATAACAATTTGCCGCTTTTGCGCCGCTCGCAACAAGGCCGATACATCTGAAATGGTTTTGTTTTCGACATTGTGCCCGTTGATGGATTTAATTTTGTCGCCGGCTTTGATGCCACTGTTTGCCGCTGGTGAGTTAGGGATAGTAGCTAAGATAACCACAAAGTTTTCACGTTCTTCCACTTCAATACCCAAGCCGGTGTAGCGACCATTAGCGGCACTGAAAATCGACTCTAGTTCTTGCTCATCAAGGTATTTTGAGTAAGGGTCTAGTTGTTCAAAGAGGTGGTCGACATTGTTGACATTAAAGCGGCTCAGGGGCACGTCTTCGACATAATAAGTGTGAATATGATAGAGAATTTCATCCACTTGTTGTGCTGAAAGTTTATTGGTTTGGGCGTGCGTTAGGGCGCTAAAACAAAGTAATAGCAAAAACACCAGCACGGCAAGATAGCGTGCTGCCAAGGTGTAAAAGCGGTGATGTTTATTCATGTGCTGCTCCTCTTAGGTGCAGCACGGGTTATTCAGTTAACTGGATCTGCACCATTTAATCGGATCGACAGCGCTTCCCTTATGCCGTATTTCAAAGTATAGACCAGAATTTTGTTGTCCGCCGCTTTGTCCTACCAACGCGATGGGCTCGCCGCCTCTTACCTCATCGCCAACGTCGCGTAATAAGGTTTGGGCGTGGCCATATAGGCTCATAAAGCCATGGCCATGGTCTAATACAATGACCCAGCCAAAGCCATTTAACCAATCGGCATAGACTACTTGGCCAGGGGCGATACTATTAACTTCTTTGCCTTCAGGCGCTCTGATCAGTACGCCTTTCCAATTCATGCCGGCGTGCTTGCGCTGGCCAAAGCGATGTTTTATTTGCCCTTTGATGGGTAACTGGAGCTTGCCTTTTAACCGCGCTAAGCCATCGAGTCGAATCTCAGCTTGCTGCTGCGCTTTCGCCAGCTCCGCTAAAGTATCTAATAAGGTTTGCTCATTCTCTTTTAAATAAGCAATTTCAGATTGCGTTTGCTGCAGCTGGTCGTTGAGTTTGGCCAGTTGCGCTTGACGTGACTGCTTCGCAGCTTGCAGCTCAGCAAGGCGTTCTTGTTGGTGTTGCTTTAACGCTTCAAGGCGCTCTTGGTTGCGACTTAATTCGGTTTGAGTTTGCTTCAGCTCCTGACTAATGGCCTGGAGTTTTTCAAGTTGCTTTATGCGGGCTTTGTTGAGGTAGTCATAGTAGCTTATGGTGCGCTCAAGCTTAGCAGCGGGCTCTTGGTTGAGCAGCATTCTGGCATAATCGTGGCCGCCGGTCATGTAGGCGCTTTTTAATTGTGCCGCCAGAACTTGCTGATACTTTGCCTGGTCTTGTTGTAATTGCTGCTCTTGTGCTTCTAGGCGTCGTTGCTCTTTTTGGTTAGTAGCAATACCTTGTTCGGTCATGGAGACGGCTTTGGCACTTTTGGCTATGTCTAATTCAAATGCCTGTAGCTTTTTTTCTGCCGCTTTGATTGCGCTTCTTTGCTTATTGTAAGCACGTTGACTGCTTTTCAGCTGTTGCTGTACTTCACTTAAGTCTTGCTGGGTGCGAGACTCACTGGCAACCACAAAAGTGGTTACCAGTAACATGGAAGTTGCGGTAAGGAGCGCCCTAATAAGCATAAATGCGCCGTTACTTTAAACGCATGATAGAGGTACCTGTCATTTCGCTCGGCTGTTCCATACCGAGCAAATGCAACATAGTCGGAGCGACATCACTGAGGGCCTTGCCAGGTTGCGGCTCAGCATCACGTCCCACATAAATGAAAGGAACGGGCTCACTGGTATGTGCCGTGTGTGCCTGCCCAGTGTTTGGGTTAACCATTTGTTCGGCGTTACCATGGTCAGCTGTGATAAGCGCTTCACCACCGACTTCTTTCAGTGCCTCAATTACTCGACCGATGCAACCATCAACCGCTTCACAGGCTTTCACTGCGGCTTCAAATACCCCAGAGTGGCCTACCATATCGCCATTAGGGTAGTTGCAAATGATGACATCGTGTTCGCCGCTGTGAATGGCGGCAACCAGTTTATCGGTAAGTAATTCAGAGTTCATTTCTGGTTGTAGATCATAAGTCGCGACTTGAGGCGAAGGAATTAACTCGCGCTTTTCCCCTGCAAATAGCTCCTCACGGCCACCACTAAAGAAGAAAGTCACATGGGCGTACTTTTCAGTTTCTGAAATACGTAGCTGGGTTTTATCGTGTTTTGCCAGCCACTCGCCTAGTACGTTAACTAGCGCTTCTGGGGCAAATGCAACCGGCGCGTTAATATCGGCGGCGTACTCGGTCATCATCACAAAACCACTGAGTTTCGGTGCCTTACGCTTATTAAAGCCGTCGAAGTCAGCGTCGACAAAAGCGCGTGACATCTGACGAGCGCGGTCGGCTCTAAAGTTCATAAAGATCACGCTGTCGCCGTCATCAATGGTTGCTGGTTGCTCGCCTTCAGGCACGATTAAAGAAGCTTTAACAAACTCATCATTTTCATCACGCTCATAAGCGGCTTTTAGTGCTGCCATGCTCGACTCATAGCGGTATTCTGCCTCACCTGATACCATCAAGTTGTATGCAGACTCGATGCGTTCCCAGCGATTGTCACGGTCCATAGCATAATAACGACCAACCACTGAGGCTACGCGGCCACAGTTTAATTTTTGCATCAATGCATCCATGCGCTCAAGGGACGCCTCGGCACTGCGCGGTGGGGTATCACGGCCATCTAAAAAGGCGTGTAAATAAACGGTAGCACCACGCTTTGCTGCCATTTCGATAGCTGCAGCAATGTGATCCTCATGGCTGTGCACGCCACCTGGGCTAAGTAACCCCATTAAATGCACCGCTTTATTTTGCGCTACGGCTTTGTCGATATTTTCTACTAATACTGGATTATGCTCAAACTCGCCATCAGCAATGGCTTTGGTGATGCGAGTAAAGTCTTGATAGACAATACGGCCAGCACCGAGGTTGACGTGACCCACTTCCGAGTTGCCCATTTGGCCGTCAGGCAGACCAACGTCCATGCCTGAACCGGAAATAAGAGTATGGGGAGCGCTTTGCCATAGTTCATCTAATACTGGGGTATTAGCCGCTAAAATCGCGTTACTTTCACTATCTTCACGATAGCCCCAACCGTCTAAAATCATTAATACCAATGGCTTTTTCTTAGCTGTCATTTGCGCTCCTGAAATCCTGAATTAGGCACGATGTTGATGTTTTATCAACCACTGGATGGTTGCACCACGGGGTGTCGTGCTGCAGAGTTGATAAAATTATTCTGGTTACAGGCAGTAGAATACCTTTTTCTGTATGATTATTCAGCCCCGAAAAAGTGATTTCTGCTCATAGCCAAGGTTTTTTTGCTGTTAAACAACAGCTCTGTTTTGTCTGCCATAAAGAGGGTATACTTGCTGCCACTCACTATCTATCAGTAACTTTTGGTTGGTAAATAAATGGAACAATACGTTACGTTTTTAGGAAACCACCCTGTACTTAGCATTATTTGGCTTGTTTTGGCAGCCATGCTAGTAGGGAGTTGGTTTAAAAGTAAATTTTCTAAAATCAGACAAATCAATCCGCAACAGCTAACAATATTGGTCAATCGTCAAGATGGTCAGGTTATCGACATGCGTCCAGCAAAAGAGCATAACCAAGGCCACATTGCTGGAGCCATGCAATTTAGCGGTGATAAACTCAAGCAAAAAGATTTTGCGGGGCTTGAAAAGTATAAATCTAAGCCCATTATATTGGTTTGTAATACCGGTATGACAGCTTCCGCCGTTGCTGATAACATGCATAAAGCTGGTTTTGAGCAGGTGTTTGTATTATCAGGTGGTATGGGCGCATGGCAAAATGCGGGTTTACCTATCTCTAACGGAAAATAACCGAGGTAATAATGAGTCAAGTTGTACTTTACACTAAAGATTACTGCCCTTTTTGTCATCGCGCAAAAGCGTTGTTAGACGCTAAAGGTGTAACATACACTGAGCATGATATCGGTGTAAAACCTGAGCTTCGTGATGAAATGATCGCAAAGGCGAATGGCAGT
Organism: Pseudoalteromonas sp. UG3-2; assembly: GCF_037120705.1. NCBI lineage: Bacteria > Pseudomonadati > Pseudomonadota > Gammaproteobacteria > Alteromonadales > Pseudoalteromonadaceae > Pseudoalteromonas > Pseudoalteromonas sp. UG3-2. The sequence continues at coordinate 3,004,541 of NZ_JAWLJU010000002.1, forward strand.
CATACCGTGCCGCAAATTTTTATTGCTGAGCAACACATTGGTGGCTGCGACGATATGATGGCACTTGAAGCACAGGGCAAACTAGACCCACTATTGAAGGCGTAAGCCGGAGCAAAAAGCTCATTTAATGAATCATCTACTGCCTTCATGGGCAGTAAAAATTACAGAATTTAGGAACTAATCATGGCAGAAGAAAACCAAGCAGCAGAACAACAACAAGAAGCGCAATTTAACATTCAACGCATCTACACCAAAGATGTGTCGTTTGAGACGCCGAATTCTCCTGCAATTTTCCAAAAAGAATGGACTCCTGAAGTTAAGCTAGACATGGATACGCGTTCGGCCAAGCTGGATGACAATGTGTTTGAGGTGGTGCTTGCGTTAACCGTAACGGCAACTGTTGGTGAACAAACAGCATTCCTTTGTGAAATCCAACAAGCGGGTATCTTTGCAATTGCGGATCTAGAAGAAATGCAAATGGCACACATGTTAGGTGCATTCTGCCCGAACATCTTGTTCCCATATGCTCGTGAAGCAGTGGCTAGCCTAGTTAACCGTGGTACTTTCCCACAGCTTAACCTAGCGCCAGTTAACTTTGACGCTTTGTTTGCTCAGTACATGCAACAGCGTGCAGCTCAAGCACAGCCTGAGCAATCTGCAGACGCATAATTACATGAGTACAGCAAAATCAGCTGTAACAGTTTTAGGGGCGGGGTCATATGGCACCGCCCTTGCTATTTGTTTCGCCCGAAATGGTCATAAAGTGACATTATGGGGACGCAATAGTGAACACGTTGAGGCGCTTGCAGCTGAGCGTAAAAACCAACGTTACTTACCCGACATCCAGTTTCCAAACTCGCTTGAACTTGAGGCTGATTTAGAAACGGCTGTTGCATCGAGTGAACGCATCTTAGTGGTGGTTCCGAGTCACGCCTTTGCAGATACTTTGAAGTTAATCAAGCCGATGCTACTAGCAAAGGCCAAAGTGGCGTGGGCAACCAAAGGTTTAGAGCCCAATACCGGTAGGCTATTGCAAGAAGTGGCATTGGATGTACTGGGTGAGGATGTTCCTTTGGCCGTATTAAGCGGTCCCACCTTTGCCAAAGAAATGGCTGCTGGTCTGCCAACGGCTATCTCAGTGTCGTCGCAGTGTGAGCAGTTCCGTGAGGAGCTTGCCGAGTTGTTGCATTGTGGTCGCTCATTTCGAGTGTACAGCAACGATGACTTTACTGGGATCCAATTAGGGGGGGCGGTGAAAAACGTCATCGCAATTGGTGCTGGGATGTCTGACGGCTTTGGCTTTGGTGCCAATGCTCGCACCGCGCTCATTACCCGTGGCTTAGCCGAGTTGTGTCGCTTAGGTTGTGCCTTAGGCGCGCGCTCAGAAACCTTTATGGGAATGGCCGGATTGGGCGATTTGATCCTAACTTGCACCGATAACCAGTCGCGCAACCGTCGCTTTGGCTTGGCACTTGGCAGTGGTAAATCGGTTGATGAGGCCATGACCAGTATTGGTCAAGTAGTGGAAGGTTATCGCAACACCAAAGAAGTGTATTTGCTAGCCAAACGCACAGGTATTGAAATGCCCATTACTGAGCAAATCTATCAAGTGCTGTATGAGCAAAAAGACGTAAAAGAAGCCGCTATGGCGTTGCTTGGTCGCGAAAAGCGTGCTGAGTAAGCATTGCCAGTTGGGCTTAATTGAAGCAAAAAGCGAGGTCAGATACCTCGCTTTTTTTATTCCCGAAAGCGAATGTTATAGCGCTGTTTAAACCACAGTAAAAAGGGAATTTCGATGACGCTAAAGGCCACGATGGTAAAGACAATCCAATTGCTATCAAATAGCACTAATGAAAAACTAATATCACGGTCGTAGTAGAGGCTTCCGGCAACGACTAAAGATACCGTTGTCACGATTAGATCTTGCTTACTGATATTGCTGAAGCTTTTATCCTCGAGTTTGGGGTAAATCACCACATAGGCAATAAATAATAAGATGACATTAAGTAAAATTAGCGTCCACTCTGGTGACATACTGGGCTCAACATTGTGATAAGTAACTACTTATAAACATACCACAATGACGGCCGGTTAATGCAAACTTTCTGTGTTGAAAGTGCCCCAATTGAGCGAGCAAATTGCTATACTATCGACCCTAACATTTGAGGTGCACATGATCTCCAAAAACCAACAAAAACTACTTCGGGCTTTAGGGCAAAAGAAATACCGCAAACAGCATGGCCAATATTTAGTACAAGGTGAAAAAAATGTGGTCGAGTTACTGGATGCAGGGGTTACCACTGACCATATTTTTGCCACCGCGGATTTTATCGCCAAGTACCAAGATAAACTCAATGATAGCAATTGTGTTACTGCAGATGAAACTATTTTAAGTAAAGTAAGCACGTTGGTATCGAATAATGCTGCCATTGCGGTAGTGCCGATGGCAGAACCCCAAACAGTCAACTGCAGCGGGTTAACTTTAGCCTTGGATGGCGTGAGCGATCCTGGCAACTTAGGGACGATTATTCGTTTAGCGGATTGGTATGGGCTAAAGCAAGTAGTGTTAAATCATAACTGTGCCGATGAGTTTAACCCTAAGGTGATCAGTGCCACCATGGGCTCTTTTGTCCGAGTTGCTGCGGTACGAGTCGACTTAGCCGAGTTTTTGAGTGACTATGCGGGCAAAGTGTATGGTGCTTTTTTAGGCGGGCAGAGTGTGCATCAATGTGACTTTGCAGCCAATGGGGTATTAGTAATGGGCAGTGAGTCTCATGGGATCAGTGACACCATTGCGCCGCTTATCAGTGATAAAATTACCATCCCCGCATTTGGCGGTGCTGAGTCATTAAACGTGGCAATGGCGACAGGCATAATCTTGGATAATATGAAGCGACACCTTGGCTAAGCAATAGATCTTGGTGGCAAATTACCTTATTCTGAACAGTAATAGCGAATAACAATAAAAATCTATGCGACTGAGCAGTATCAAGCTGGCCGGCTTTAAGTCTTTTGTTGAGCCAACCAAAATTCCATTTCCAGACCAAATGACATGTGTGGTTGGGCCTAACGGCTGTGGCAAGTCCAATGTCATCGATGCGGTGCGCTGGGTGCTTGGTGAGAGCTCGGCAAAAAACTTGCGTGGCGATGCCATGACCGACGTTATTTTTAACGGCTCAACTAAACGTAAAGCCATCTCACAAGCATCGGTTGAGCTGTTGTTTGATAATACCGAGGGGCGCTTGCCCGGCACCTTTGCCGATCGCAATCAAATCGCGATTAAACGTTTGGTGACCCGTGATGGCCAGTCTTTATACTTTCTTAATGGCAGCAAGTGTCGTAAACGCGATATTACCGATATTTTCTTAGGTACTGGGCTTGGGCCGCGCAGTTACGCCATTATTGAGCAGGGTATGATCTCACGGCTGATTGAAAGTAAGCCGCAAGAGCTGCGTATCTTTCTTGAGGAGGCGGCGGGGATCTCGAAGTACAAAGAGCGTCGTAGAGAAACCCAGACTCGAATAAAAAACACCCGCGAAAACATGGAGCGGCTCCTGGATGTGCGCCAGGAGCTACAGAATCAGCTAGAGAAGCTGGAGCTGCAGGCACAGCAAGCCAGCAAATATAAAACCTTAAAGAGCCAAGAGCGCGACCTGCGTAGTTGGACTGCGGTATTAAAGTGGCAGGGGTTTGTGCAAAAACAAACTGACAAAGCCGAACAAATAGCCAAACTGGAAGATAAACTGGCTTTTTTTGCCGACGCCAACAGTGGCCATGACGCGCTGTTAGCGGGTCTTGAGCAAGAAATTAAACACCTTAGTGATGGCTATGAGCACGCCCAACAATCTCAACATAACATTGAAACGCAGCTAGCAAAACTAGAGCAGCAAAAGCTCAGCCTCGCTGAAAAGCGCCGTCAGCTGGAACAACAAGCCCAAGAGCTGCAACTGCAACAAGAAGAGGTGGCGACTGAGCTTAAGCAGCAAGACGACAGCGCCAGCACTATGGTCAAACAGGTGGAAGATGCAAGCGAAGCGGTAGCAGTAGCGGAATTGGCGCTGGAAGAGTTAGAGCAGTGCGGTGAACAAGACCGCGAGCAACAACACCAGTTAGAGCAACAGCACCAAGATTGCCAACAGCAAGTGCAGCAACTTGAGCGTCAGCAACAGCAGCTCGAGCACCAAATTGCTCAGCACCAGCACACCATAGCTCATCAACAAGCACGGCAAACGGAGCTGGAGGAGCAAGCACAAGAGCATCAATCACAAGCGCTTGACGCTGAATTACAACAAGCACAAGCACAGCAGCAGCAGATTATTCAAGCCATGGCATCGTTACAAAGCCAAGCTCAACAACAGCAAACACAACAAAATCAGCAAAGCGAATCGCTCGCAGCGTTAGAGCAAGCGCATGCGCAGGCACAACAAGCACTGCAAGATAAGCAATCCACGATTAAGGCGTTGTCGCAATGGGCAGAACAATCGCAGCAACAAAGCGGTATAAGCATGTTATCGCAGTTGCGTGTTGCCGCTGGGTTTGAACATGCAGTTGAAGCGGCGCTGTTAGGGTTTAGTCACTTATCGTTAGCTGAAGAGCCAAACCATAACGGCGTGTGGCATTGTGATATGGAAATCGCACCAGAGTCTGTGGCCAGTAAAATTCATCAGGGCGTGTTTCCCAGTTTTCTGAGCAAAGTTAAATTGCAAACGGAAGCACAACCATTTGTTGCCTGCTCTGAGTATCTTTTTGCGGTGACAACGACGGGGCTGGTTATCGGTGAAAACTTCCGTGCTAGAATAAAAAACGATGAAGGCGGTGCTTTAAAACGCTATGCTGAGCTGCAAGCGTGTCAGACGGCATTACCTAAATTAGCCGCGCAAGTAACCGAGTTGCAGTCACAAATTACCACTCAGCAGCAAGCTCGTGCAGTGACAGCAGAGGCATTATCGGATACGCAGCAACAAGTGCACCAGCATGCGCAACAGATTGCAGGGTTAAAGAGCAAAATTGAAATGTTGCAAACAGGTGTTGAAACGTGGCAAACCACGGCGACTAAGATCCAAGCCAGTCAAGCACAAGTTGAGCAACAGCTAAAGCAGTTACAAGACAACATTAGCCAGGAAAATGCCAACTTAGCGCTGTTAACGGAGCAAATGGAGCAGGCACAAGCGGCGCAAACGGCCAGTGCAGAAGCGCTACGCGACTTCAAGCAGCAATCACAATCACGCCACTTAGCAACACAGCAAGCACAGCAGCAATTGCATGATAAAAAGTTGGCGTTACAACAAGTGCACAGTGAGCAGCAGCTTAGCCACTCCAAATTGCTGCATTTGCAGCAGCGTGAGCAAGAGCTACAGTCTCGGTTGCAGCAAACCCAGGCCAGTCTCAACAGTTGTGAAGAACCGCTTGAAGCGGCGCAGGAGCAAGTGGAAGTGTTGCTGATGCAACAGCTCGAGGCGCAAGAGCAAAAACACAATTACTTTGAGCAGATGCAACAAGCAAAGCAGCACTTGAGTGAAAAACAAGCCAGTTTAAAAGAGGCGCAAAGTGAAGTGCAGCAACTCACTGAGTCGTTACAGCAACTCAAACTGGATGAGCAAAGCTTGATGTTAAAAGCACAAAATGCCTTGGAGCCTTTAGAGGTGTTAGGGCGTCAGCTTAAAACTGAGCTAGAAAATTTGCCCGATGATGCCAACCTGGGGCGCTACCAAGCGCAACTGAACCAAATCAGTAGTGATGTTGAAAAGTTGGGAGCGGTAAACTTAGCGGCAATTGATGAGTTTGCTGAAGCAAAGCAGCGCAAAGAGTATTTAGATTCGCAATTGCAAGACCTCAGTGATGCGCTAGCGTCTCTTGAAGGGGTTATAAGAAAAATTGATAGAGAGACCAAGGCGCGCTTTAGCGCGACCTTTGAGCAGGTGAATTCAGACTTGGCTGAGCTATTTCCTAAAGTCTTCGGTGGCGGCAGTGCTTACTTAGAACTCACCAGTGATGACCTATTAGATAGTGGGGTATCTATCATGGCAAGGCCTCCTGGTAAGAAAAACTCAACAATTCATCTGCTAAGTGGTGGAGAAAAAGCGCTGACCGCATTATCATTGGTATTTTCAATATTCAGACTAAATCCAGCGCCGTTTTGTATGCTGGATGAGGTAGATGCACCACTTGATGATGCCAATGTTGGGCGATTTTGTCGCTTAGTAGAAGAAATGTCACAAACGGTGCAATTTATTTATATCAGTCACAATAAAGTCGCGATGGAAATGGCGGGCAGACTGACGGGGGTAACTATGGCGGAACCAGGGGTGTCTCGCATGGTTGCCGTAGATATAGAACAAGCAGTGCAAATGGCACAGGCATAACAACAAAAAGGTGAGCAATGGCCACAGAGTTAAGATGGGCATTAATCGTGATCAGTGCGTTGGTCATAGGTGGGCTTTTGATCCATGGACTTTGGTCGGTGAGAAAGAAAGACGCAGAAGGGTCGCAACCGAAGCGAGCTGATGACACAACAAGCGATCATATTAAAGAGCCAAACGAACCTGAGATTGGAGAAATGGCGTTTACTGCGGTAGATGACGAGCCGGTGACTGAAGCGCCAACTGTCGACCATGAGCCCGAGACAGACACGTCTGAGGCTGTTAGTGAAGAGGGGAGCGATAGTCAGGTCAGCGAGCCACAAGACTTTATTATTCTGCACGTGCAAATGCCTGAGGGTCTGACTATGGCAGGATCTCGCCTGTTGCCTGCGGTGTTAAGTTTGGGTTTTAAGTATTCAGACGAAGGTTTTTTCAATCGCCATTTAGAGCCCTCGGGAAATGGCCCTGTGCTGTTTAGGTTAGTGAATATGTATAACCCAGGCACCTTTGATATTGATCATATGGAACAGTTTAGTACTGCAGGGATCAGCTTGTTTATGACGTTACCCTGTGAAGGCGATAACTTGGCCGCATTCAATATGCTTCATAGTGCTGCGAAAAAGCTCGCTGAAGAATTTGGTGCCACTGTACTTGATAAAGACCGTGAACCACTTACTGTAGAAGCCGTAAGAGGGTACGTTGAGAAAGTGCGCGAGTTTGCCGCATAACAATCGATTAATTTGCTACTAAGCCACCAGATCATGCTGGTGGCTTTTTACGTTTAGAGGTAATGATTAAGATGTCAGGAACCGTCGAGAGTCAAATCGCTGCATTGCGACAGCAACTAGAAGATTTTAATTATCAGTATTATGTATTAGACAACCCAAGCGTGCCTGACGCTGAGTATGACCGCATGATGCGGCAGCTTATCTCTTTGGAGCAACAGCACCCAGAATTACTGACCCCCGACTCACCATCGCAAAAAGTGGGGGGAGAAGCGCTGAGTAAGTTTCAACAAGTGACCCATAAAGTCCCCATGCTATCGTTGGATAATGCCTTTGATGAAGCTGAATTCACAGCGTTTAATCGCCGTTTAAAAGAGCGCTTAATGGTAAGTAACGACATCGCCTACTGTTGTGAACCGAAACTCGATGGCTTGGCGGTATCGATTTTATATCGCAATGGCGTGCTAGTTCAGGCGGCAACTCGTGGTGATGGTCAGGTCGGTGAGAACATCACTGAGAATGTTAAGACCATTCGCAATGTGCCGCTGAAGCTCAGAGGTGAGAACGTTCCGCAAGAAGTGGAAGTCAGAGGTGAGGTCTTTATTGATACGGCGGGGTTTGAGAAGTTAAACGCCACCGCACAGGCAAAAGGCGAGAAAACCTTCGCTAACCCAAGAAATGCTGCAGCTGGCAGCCTGCGACAACTCGATTCCAAGATCACCGCAAAGCGCCCTTTAATGTTCTATGCCTACTCAATGGGACTAGTTGAAGGGGGTGAACTGGCTGATGAGCACTATGCTCAGTTGCAACAACTTCAGAGTTGGGGGCTGCCCATGAGCCCAGAGACCAAGTTAGTAGAAAATGCCCAGCAAGCGCTGGATTACTATCAAGACATCATGGCACGCCGAAGTGAGTTGCCTTATGAAATTGATGGCGTGGTGATCAAAGTCAATAACAAGCAACAGCAGGAGCAGCTTGGCTTTGTGGCTCGGGCACCAAGATGGGCCATTGCTTTCAAATTCCCAGCACAAGAAGAAATTACGCAATTATTGGATGTTGAATTTCAAGTTGGGCGTACAGGGGCAATCACGCCTGTAGCCCGTTTAGAGCCAGTGTTTGTCGGTGGCGTCACGGTATCCAATGCTACTTTGCATAATGGCGACGAAATTGCTCGATTGGGAGTGAAAATAGGCGATACCGTGGTGATCCGCCGTGCCGGAGATGTGATCCCGCAGGTGACTCAAGTGGTACTTGATAGGCGCCCTGAAACGGTAACGGCGATTCACTTTCCAGACAGTTGCCCTGTGTGTGACTCTCATGTAGAGCGCGTGGAAGGAGAGGCGGTGGCTCGCTGTACCGGTGGCTTAGTGTGCCGGGCTCAACGTAAAGAGGCGATAAAGCACTTTGCCTCACGTAAAGCCTTAGATATAGATGGTCTGGGTGACAAGATCGTTGAACAATTGGTAGAGCGTGAGCTGATAAAAACGCCTGCCGATTTGTTTATTTTAAAGCAGGGGCACTTTGAATCGTTAGAGCGTATGGGGCCAAAGTCCGCGAAGAATTTAGTCGCGGCACTTGAAGCGGCAAAACAGACTACCTTGGCCAAGTTCTTATATGCTTTAGGAATAAGAGAAGTAGGAGAGGCAACAGCACAGAATTTGGCTAACCACTTCCTGACTCTTGAAAAAGTAATGTCTGCCTCAATTGATAGTCTACAGCAGGTCAATGATGTTGGCGTGGTGGTGGCACAGCATATTCATAGCTTTTTCGCCGAGCCCCATAACCAAGAAGTGGTAGAGGCGTTAATTCAGGTTGGCGTAAATTGGCAAGATGTTGCGGCGCCATCAGTGGATGAGCAACCGCTAGCAGGCCAAACTTATGTTCTTACCGGTACCTTGAGCCAGCTTAACCGCAATGACGCCAAAGCGAGGCTACAGACTCTAGGGGCTAAAGTAGCTGGCAGTGTGTCTAAAAACACCGACGCGGTTTATGCCGGTGAAAAAGCCGGGTCGAAACTGACTAAGGCACAGGAGCTCGGTGTTGAGGTATTCGATGAAGAAGCTTTGATTGCGCTATTCGATAAATATGAAAAGTAGTGAGGTCGGGGGCGCTTTTGATGCCACCGGGTTGGTAAAGTAACATTATGAAAACAGCAAGATACGGCCCCGAATACTGGGATAAATATGGTGTCTACAGGACGCCACTGGCGTTTAATTTAGTGCTAATCGTGTTATTGCGGCCTATTTTGATCTGGGTTTTCTCAGCACTGACACGCCGCCCGGAGTTGGATTTGATGTCACTATTTTTTGACTCTAAATATCATTTTTTTGTCGCCACGGGCATTGCTTGTATCGCGCTTATTCCCACTGCAGTATATTCGATGCGGCGTCCTAGTAGTTCGCCAAAGCTTGCTGCGGTGTGGCGGCATATGCGATGGCCACTGATTTTGACCGCCATGCTGGATTTGGGGTGGTTAGGGTATCAAGCCGCACAAAGTCATTACAGCTTCTCGCCTTATGTGGCTATACAAATTGTGTTAGTGGCTTGGGTGCTCTTATACTTAGTGAAAAGCCGCTATTTAAGTTGCTTCTTTGGCGACTGGCCGTATCCGGTGGATAAACAATCAGAGCAAGGGGAATAATATGTTAACTTGGCCTGACATAATGAAATTTGCACACGATGGTAACCCAAGTGCGCCGCGGCGAGTAGAGAAAACGGCCGCAAAATGGCGTGAACAATTAGCGCCTGAGGTCTATACCATAACGCGTGAGAAAGGCACTGAGAGGCCTTTTAGCTCACCTTCTTGCCAGTTATTTGAGCCAGGGAAGTATGCTTGTGTGTGTTGTGGTGAATTATTGTTTGATGCAAGTGAAAAATATGACAGTGGGTCGGGGTGGCCTGCTTTCACCCAGCCTGCCAATGTTGCTGCGGTAGCTTATCATAGTGATAGTAGTCATGGTATGGAGCGTGTAGAAATCACTTGTAACTGTTGTGACAGCCACCTTGGTCATGTATTTCCTGATGGTCCACCACCAAGTGGGCTGCGGTATTGCGTTAACGCCTTATCACTTCAGCGTGTGGACTAAGTGTAAAGCACTACTGAAACTCCAGTTTCATTTCTTGTAGTCGAGATTTGAGTTTACTATAGCGGAGCTGTTGCTCATCATCTAGCTCTGCTTCTTCAAGTAGCGTGGAGCAGCGTTTCGCAAGGTTTGAATTAAAGGTGCCGCCAGACTTGGCACAGCTATCACTCATGCATTGCAGTAAATTAAGGGCAATGCCGGCATTTTTCGGCATGATCCTAAATGCTTGGGTAAATGCCTCCAAGGCAACCTCATATTGACCGCGGTTAAACTGAGTAACCGCATGGTTATTAAGCTCCTTGGGCCCCATGGTAATTTCTTTTTTCTCCTGCTGCTGCTGATACAAGTAATGCATGGTGGTCGCATCAGCCACGGACTTGTGCCGCTCGCAGTGGTGGATCACACGATTAAATAATTCTTGCGCTTTGAGGTTGAGACCGACTTCATGAAATGCTTTCGCTTTGTCGAGAGTAGAGTCAACTGAACGTATAATCGGATCGTCGTCCAGTTGTTCAAGTAATTGCTTAGCTTTGTCGTGTTCATCTTTAAGGTAATGAACCCGAGCGTTGAGAACGTCAATTTGCGCTTGGTTTTGGGCATTGGGAAACTGCTGTTTCAGGTCGCTAAGGTATTGCTGGGTTTGTCGAGTTAAACGGGTTACCTGATCTGACTGATCTGTGCTTAAGGCAAAATCAATGCCTGCGCGAGCCGCATTAAGGTATATTTCAGGCTTATCGTGGATCGAGTGTCGAGCAAAGGTGGCAATATCTTTATAGGCTTTGTAACTGGCCTCATAATCATGGTTTATTTGCGCGACGCGCCCTAGAGAACTTTGTCTATCGATATTTCGTGGTGCCATTTCAATGGCTTGTTGCAGTAATTGTTGCGCGTTTTCATATTGATTCAGCTTGATCTCCAATTTGCTCAGCAAGTCCAGTGCTGGCAAGCGTGTTTCTGCACGCTCAATCAAGTTTTTAAGCATCTTTTGCGCGACCACGTCCTCGTTATTGTTAATCAGAGTTTCAACTAACCCAAGCTTTGCCCAGGTAAATTTTTGTAATTCCAAGACATTTTTATAAAAGGTTTTTGCTTCTTCAAAGCGGCCGAGTCTTTGTAATAACTCGCCTTTGAGCTTGAGCAACAAAGAGGTGTAGTTATGGCTTTTTTTATCCAGCTCTGCATCAAGCGTTTTGAGTGCTTTTGAATAGTTTTTGTCATCCATCAAGGAGTGGATCTTATGCAGTGCTTGGCGACGCTTGAGTACCCGTTCGATGCGTGATTGTAGTTCTTTTATTGAGAAGGGTTTAACTAAAAAATCGTCTGGCTGCAGCTCAATAATACTATGAACGAGCTCGGGGCTGGTTTCTGAAGAAATAAAAATAAAAGCGGTACCAGAGCGAATAAGCTGTTTGGCTCTTAACTCTTCATAGAATTGATAACCATCTTGTTTTTTCGCAAGACCAAATGAACATACAATAATATCAAATTGATTTAGCGTGCATAATTCTTTTGCGCTGTCGGCGCTTTCTGCAAACTTTAAGTTTTTAAAGTTTAACTTCTCCAAAGATTGTTTCATGTAGCTCAACGCCAGTGGTTGGTCTTCCACAATTAGCATTTTCGCATTTTGAATTGTTGAAACAGGCATAGAGATACTTTTTGACAATTACTTAGCCTGTAAGTCTAGTACTTAGGTGTAGTTTTGAAAACAAAAATTAACTCATTTTTAGTAGCTTAGTTGATATATGGCGACGTTATTAAATAAAACAGGATAAGTAAGCGAACTCTTTACTTTTGTAGGGGAAGAGAAAGTGATTTAAGTTTTTGAAATGTTGATCATGCTGAACCTTATAGAAAACCAGTATCTTGGTTAGTCTTTATAGGCTGGTAATATTGCACAACTAGAAACTGAACTGAAAAGTGGTGGGTGTAATGGACTTGAGCGTTTGAATCTCGCCTTGATGCGGCTTAATGCGATGCTTGGCATCGACCCACTGCACAAATAAATTGAAAAGTGGTGGGTTGTACTGGACTTGAGCGATTGAATCTTGCCTTGATGCGGCTTAATGCGATGCTTGGCATCGACCCACTTCACAAATAAATTGAAAAGTGGTGGGTTGTACTGGACTTGAGCGATTGAATCTTGCCTTGATGCGGCTTAGTGCGATGCTTGGCATCGACCCAATGCACAAATAAATTGAAAATTGGTGGGTTGTACTGGACTTGAGCGATTGAATCTTGCCTTGATGCGGCTTAATGCGATGCTTGGCATCGACCCACTTCACAAATAAATTGAAAAGTGGTGGGTTGTACTGGACTTGAGCGATTGAATCTTGCCTTGATGCGGCTTAATGCGATGCTTGGCATCGACCCACTTCACAAATAAATTGAAAAGTGGTGGGTTGTACTGGACTTGAACCAGTGACCCTCGCCTTGTAAGGGCGATGCTCTCCCAACTGAGCTAACAACCCGCATTGTGATTCAATTTATACTCTTGAATGGAGTTTATGGTGGGTTGTACTGGAGTTAAACCAGTTACCCTTGCCTTGCTTAAGCTTAATGCGATGCTTGGCATCGACTCACTTCACAAATAAATTGAAAAGTGGTGGGTTGTACTGGACTTGAACCAGTGACCCTCGCCTTGTAAGGGCGATGCTCTCCCAACTGAGCTAACAACCCGCATTGTGGTTCAATTTATACTCTTGAATGGAGTTTATGGTGGGTTGTACTGGAGTTAAACCAGTTACCCTTGCCTTGCTTAGGCTTAATGCGATGCTTGGCATCGACTCACTTCACAAATAAATTGAAAAGTGGTGGGTTGTACTGGACTTGAACCAGTGACCCTCGCCTTGTAAGGGCGATGCTCTCCCAACTGAGCTAACAACCCGCATTGTGATTCAATTTATACTCTTGAATGGAGTTTATGGTGGGTTGTACTGGACTTGAACCAGTTACCCTTGCCTTGCTTAGGCTTAATGCGATGCTTGGCATCGACTCACTTCACAAATAAATTGAAAAGTGGTGGGTTGTACTGGACTTGAACCAGTGACCCTCGCCTTGTAAGGGCGATGCTCTCCCAACTGAGCTAACAACCCGCATTGTGATTCAATTTATACTCTTGAATGGAGTTTATGGTGGGTTGTACTGGAGTTAAACCAGTTACCCTTGCCTTGCTTAGGCTTAATGCGATGCTTGGCATCGACTCACTTCACAAATAAATTGAAAAGTGGTGGGTTGTACTGGACTTGAACCAGTGACCCTCGCCTTGTAAGGGCGATGCTCTCCCAACTGAGCTAACAACCCGCATTGTGATTCAATTTATACTCTTGAATGGAGTTTATGGTGGGTTGTACTGGACTTGAACCAGTGACCCTCGCCTTGTAAGGGCGATGCTCTCCCAACTGAGCTAACAACCCACTTTATGACAATCGACGTCATGCGTCGTTGTGGGGCGGTATTATAGATTTTGTTTTATAAGAGTCAACACAAAAATATAAAAAACTCACCTGTATGATGCTTTTGTGTGCAAGGTAAATAACTCTTCATTATTAGCATAATTAGCATAGAGTGAGTTATCCCCCTTTTTAGTCAGTCTAGGGTAAAAAAGTAACTGCAATGGTTTTTGTATTAGTACTTAGACATAGTTGATACATATTTCTGCATACAGTACGGGGTTGTTTCTGCGCTGTTTTAAAGTAAGGGGGAATTAGTAGGGGGGGGAAGTTCACTTTGTATACGAATTCAATGCGTTACTATTGCAAAGTTGGTATGATTGGTTATATTCTACGCTTCCCGGTTTAAAATAAAACCAGTTAGAAAAAACTTTGCTAAAAGTTATTGACTTTGTTTTTGCTCCTGCATAGAATGCGCCCCGCACTCAGCGATACAGGCTAGCAAAGTTAGTCGAAAAGTTTGGGGCTATAGCTCAGCTGGGAGAGCGCTTGCATGGCATGCAAGAGGTCGACGGTTCGATCCCGTCTAGCTCCACCAATCTTTCGTAGTGCGTATGTCCTAGTACATAGTTAATAATTATGGCCAAGCCTCGAGTGCTAAGCTGTATTATTCTGTGTCCCCTTCGTCTAGAGGCCTAGGACACCGCCCTTTCACGGCGGTAACAGGGGTTCGAATCCCCTAGGGGACGCCACTTACTTAGGTAAGTCAGCTCGGATAACAAGAGTTTAAACCGTTATCACCAAGTCCTAGTGACACATTCCGTGTCCCCTTCGTCTAGAGGCCTAGGACACCGCCCTTTCACGGCGGTAACAGGGGTTCGAATCCCCTAGGGGACGCCACTTACTTAGGTAAGTCAGCTCGGATAACAAGAGTTTAAACCGTTATCACCAAGTCCTAGTGACACATTTAGTGTCCCCTTCGTCTAGAGGCCTAGGACACCGCCCTTTCACGGCGGTAACAGGGGTTCGAATCCCCTAGGGGACGCCACTTACTTAGGTAAGTCAGCTCGGATAACAAGAGTTTAAACCGTTATCACCAAGTCCTAGTGACACAGAAAACATTCTGTTTTGGAATAAGGCCATTCGCCTCACAGGCTCGGTCTCATCTAACGCAGAAATAGCAAATCAGTGATTTGCAAAACGATTTCTGCGTCCCCTTCGTCTAGAGGCCTAGGACACCGCCCTTTCACGGCGGTAACAGGGGTTCGAATCCCCTAGGGGACGCCACTTAGTTAGGTAAGTGAACTCGGATAACAAGAGTTTAAACCGTTATAACCAAGTCCTAGTGACACATTCCGTGTCCCCTTCGTCTAGAGGCCTAGGACACCGCCCTTTCACGGCGGTAACAGGGGTTCGAATCCCCTAGGGGACGCCACTTACTTAGGTAAGTCAACTCGGATAACAAGAGTTTAAACCGTTATCACCAAGTCCTAGTGACACATTCCGTGTCCCCTTCGTCTAGAGGCCTAGGACACCGCCCTTTCACGGCGGTAACAGGGGTTCGAATCCCCTAGGGGACGCCATTTCAATTTACATCTCTATCTCTACTAAGAAAAATTACTTCTAGTACTCATCTTTTATTACTTAACAAGAACCTCAATGCTCAAGTTTTGTTAGTATTAATTGCTAAGGCTCATTATCCCTTTTCTGCACTTGCCTTGTCCCAACCCGTATTAATACTTTGTAATTCCACCCAATTTAGCGAATAGGTATTTAGAATGATGGCAGTGGGCAGGAAAAAACACCCAAACCCACTCAATACTGCGAAGCAAGCGATTATACGGTATAACCGCCAGCAACGCCTTTAGTTGCATAAGCTACAGCATCGTGGGCATGTAATGACTCATAATGATTTATTTTTATATAAAAATCAGATAGCTCTGCTTTATTCAGTCGGGCTTTGAGTTTTCTTGCCGCATCTTCACAAAACATCAGGTTCTGGCCGTTTAAGCGAGCAAACTCTTGCTCATCTTCCCGTTTTACCGCTGCTTGTACTGGTGTTTGTAACTCATCCTCTAGGGTGTCTATTAAGTTAACAATATCAAACTCTTCAATGTCATGTGCTAGTTTGACCTTGAGGTTAGCAATAGAGCGCTGTGAGTGTGGAGTGGCGACAATACCTGCCGTACTACCCAGCCAATCATGTATGCTCTGGTAGTCAAGTTGCTTACCATCAAAAGTGTCTTGGAAAGCATCTTGTATGAGCTGTCTAGAAAGCGCTGCAGAGCAGGGGCAGGTTGACGAGTAGGTTACATCTAGACCTAATTCTAATGAGTAGCTGCCATCTTGTAAGGTGGCATCAATCACTACTGGGTAGCTTTTCCACCCCGCTTTTTTACTAAGTAAAGAATTACGTCGTAAAGGTAGTTCAAAGTTCAGCGTCACTTTGGCTGCCGTACTGAGCTCACTGTGGGTGCTGAGAAATTGATCCAGCACTTGTTTTAAACTCTTAGGTGTCAGTACATGTTCGCAAGAGAGGTTATCCAGAGCGAGAAAAAGGCGCGACATATGGATCCCTTTTGCCTGCTCTTGTTGCAAGTTTACAAAAGCATCCGCTTTTGCCAACACAGGCATCTCGTTTTGGCCTTTGGTTTTAAGCATCAAAGGCAGTTCAATATTGCCCATGCCTACCCAATCTAATCTGCCTGTTTGCAAGGCTTCCGCGTTATGTGCGATATCCGGCATGTTTTTCTGCATTGCTACTCTCTTCAATCACGACTTAAAAAACGCGCATATTACACCAAAAGCTGAAAAGTTGGGATGAGATAGCTAAATTCAAAAGTTAAAAATTATTATTAACGTGCAATTCTCGATACATCTTTAATACCAATCCGCATTAATACTTGCTCAATTCGAGGGAGTAAATTTGACGCTAACGGCGTTAAAAATTTCTTATTTAGAATAACTAAATAGCAAAATTTTGGCCTTGTTATCGACCAAATTTTCTTGCCTCAAATAGACCACTTAATTAAGCGAATTGGTATAGCTCGCGCTATTGTGGCTTTATGCGACTGAAATGGCGGCGGCTGATCCGGTGAATTGGTATTTTCCATCGATATCCATGCTCGCTTATTATAGTGGCTTTTGTATAATAAATACTTCAAGCTCGTGGTCACCGAACTCTTAGTGTTTGGCTCTAGAGCTCTTAGCAGTTTTGCAACAAATCTCGCCCTACAAGCGTTTAACAATGGTGATGTAAAGTATGACAGAAAATTCGTTTGGCTCATGGGCTCGAATTTTATCTAATCTAGTTGAAAAGTATGGTAATAAGCGAGCCTTTTTTATCGCTTATGGGTTTACTCTTTTCGTCGCCAGTGTCCTTTCTTGCATGTTTTACTATGTCGCACTTGGGGTGGTTGAAGTTGTTGATATATTAGCGCTGTTATTTATTACTGCAGTGATATCACCGGCATTAATCATGATGTCGGTCATGGCGATGCGGCAGTTACAGTCTTCAAAAGCCTACCTAGAATCTGCAACACAGCAAGAAAAAATGCTGAACCAGACCCTCAAGGATAATATTAACCGCCTTAATAGCGAGATAGACGAGCGTAAGATTGCGCTCCATGCCAAACACCGTGCAATTGATGAACTGCGCAAAGAAATCGCTGAGAGAAAGAAAACGCAACAAGAATTAGCACAACAAGGCATGTTGCTGCGAAGTATTGTCGACTCGTCACCCGATTTATTTTACTACCGCGATGAGCAGGGGGTCTTCCAGGGTTGCAATAAAATGTTTGAGTTGGTCATGGGTAAGTCCAGCAGTGAGCTTATAGGGCGCTCTGTGGCTGAGATTTACGATCAAGCTTACCTACCTAAAGTATTGGAGACCGATGCCGAGGTTGAGCAAACCCAGCAACCTATAACATTGGACGTGGAATACCCAGTAGAAGGAGAGATGCGCTGGTTTGAAATGCGCAAACTGCCATTTATCTCTGAAAATGGAGAGTACATTGGCTTACTAGCCTTTGGTCGTGATATCACCAGCCGTAAAGAAGCTGAGCAGGCGTTAGAAACCGCTTATAAAGATAAAGGGAAGTTTATCGCAACACTGAGCCATGAGCTCAGGACGCCCCTTAACGGCATTGTCGGGCTAACTAGAATGATGCTCGATACTGAGCTTACGGCACAACAAAAAAGTTGGTGTAATACGATTTTCTCCAGTGCTGAAACCTTAGGTAATATTTTTAATGATATTATCGACTTGGATAAAATTGATCGGGAGCAGTTAGATATTGCTACCGACAGTATTAATGTTTCAGACTTTATCAATGATGTAGTGAATTTTGCTGGGCTTATTGCGGAACAAAAAGGATTAGAATTTACGATTAATCGTTCAGGCATGTTGGATGTTTACGCCTTACTTGATCCTACGCGACTACGACAAATTTTATGGAATCTAATCAATAATGCCGTGAAGTTTACTCACCGAGGTGGGGTAACGCTTGCTTGCCGGCGAGAAAACCGGGAAGGCATGCCTTGGCTGGTGATCAGTGTCATTGATACTGGTATGGGGATCCCGCCTGAGCAAATAGAACGCATTTTTGAAATGTATTACAAGGCACCTGATTCCTCCGGAAGTAATGCCATTGGCTCGGGTATCGGTCTCGCTGTGACTAAAGCTTTGGTACAGGCTATGAAAGGCACTATCAAGGTATCTAGTCTTGAAGGAGAAGGCAGTCGTTTTGATGTGGAAATCCCTCTGCAGTTATGCAGTGCCCCTAAAGAGCAAAGCTATGCTGGTCGCAGCTTGTATATTTTGTTGGTGGAGGACGTGCCACTTAATGCTGAAATTGCCACTAACTTACTAGAGCAACGCGGCCATGAAGTCATCTGGGCTGAGACCGGAGAGGATGCCTTGTCTTTTGTGGAAACAGAAGACGAACTCGATCTTATTTTGTTAGATATGCAGCTACCTGATATTAATGGTGATGAGGTGGCCAGACAGATCCGTGCCGATGCCCATTTTGATCATTTACCTATTGTGGCATTAACAGCCAATGTCCGCAGTGCGGAACAAGAACTACAAGGGATCAATGTTCAGGGGGCACTAGCCAAGCCTATCAACACCACCAAGCTTGACAAGATGCTGGCTGAGCTATTTGGAATTGCGGCGCAAAAGAGTAAACAGCAGCCGCTTAACCTTCGCGAACTGATGGCTCAGAATGGCTATGACGATCTCGATGTAGAGACCATTTGCGACTTTGTAGAGTCAATGGGCGCTCAGGCCTTTCAACGCAGCTGTGACCTGTTTCAGCAGCTCAGCCCGAAATACTGCACTGAACTTAGGGATGCGATAGCAAGTAATGATAGCGAGAGCTACAGCGCCGTGGCACATAAAGTGAAAGGTGCTGCTGGTTCTGTGGGATTACAGCTAGCGCAATTACAGGCTAAGAAGATGGAGCAGGAAAGCTCAGAGCAGTCCGCAGATGTGTTGGAGCAGTGGGTTAAGGATTTAGAAGCAAAAATAGAAGAAGGGCAAAAAGCCCTTCATCCATTAATTGCAAAACTCGCTGATGGCTAAGGTACGATTACTGAGTATCGATCTTACCGATGAAACGATAACCTTCACCGTGAATTGTGCTGATTAACTCAGGTGTATTGTTATCGGTTTCGAAGTGTTTACGGATGCGACGAATAGTGACATCAACTGTACGGTCGTTAGCGCGAAGCTCACGGCCTGTCATGTGCTTAATCAGCTGCTCGCGGCTGAAAATACGGCCAGGAGAGTCTAGCATTAGGCGTAATGCGCGGTACTCACCCTTAGGTAAGCGCTTTGAATCACCTGTTGGCGAAGTCAAACAGCGGCTGTTTTCATCTAATTCCCAACCGTTAAAGGTAATAACGCCGTTACTGTCGATGGTGGACTCTTCAACCGATGTGCCGGTACGAGAGATCAGGTTACGGGCACGAATAGTTAGCTCGCGTGGGTTGAACGGTTTGGTGATGTAATCATCAGCGCCGATTTCAAGTCCAAGGATACGGTCAACGTCATTGTCACGACCAGTAAGGAAGATAAGGCCGATATTTCTCTTCTGGCGTAATTCTCGCGCCAAAATCAAACCATTTTTACCTGGAAGATTGATATCCATGATCACTAGATTAACGTCATCGTTAGACGTTAATTTGTCATGCATATCATCGCCATCAATGGCTTCAATTACCTTATACCCTTCCGCTTCAAATAAACTAACGAGGTTCAGTCGAGTTACGTCTTCATCCTCTACAATTAGAATGACTGGCGTTTGCATTATTAATTAACCTTTTCGGAATATATAATTTACAATGAGTTCGGAGCTATATAATAAATCCGAATATTTACGATTATAGGAGCTTATCCAATTGTTAACAAGTAAAATCAGTTGGGATGAAACTTGGATACGGCAAGTAGCCTTGAGCGCACGATAAAGTACTGATTTTCTAGGGCTTGTTTGTTTATATACAGTCGAATTTTACTCCCTTCTTGGACCAAAGAAGCAATCCCGCCTCTTTCTAAAAACTCAATACTTTCACCAATAGTCAACATATTTGATGCTATTGTGTCGGTCCAAGCGGACAGTATATCATTTTCACTTATTTCATCAATGTATGTGATATCACAGAGCCGGGAAAGTTCCCTGTAGCTGGTCGATTTTGCAACATTACTGATAACAATGGGCTTACCAGCTACGATTAAATTGTTAGCTCCTTTTAGCTCAGCCGCGGGCCCTGCATCGAGTGAGTAGAAGCAAAAACGTAATCCTGGCTGCTTTTCTAACTCGGGAAATTCAATGAACTTAGCCATTTGATATAAAAATGCCGCACGCACTTGATCTGGGGTTTTTGCCTCAGCAGCAACAGCAAACAAGAGCAAGATTAACGCTATTATTAATCGTTTCATGATGCTTTACCTGATTTAGGCAGAGTGATAATAAACCTAGCGCCAGACTTGTACTCATCATCTAGCGTGATAGAGCCTCCTAACGCTTGTGTTACTAGGTTATAGACTAAGTGCATACCTAAACCACTGCCGCCTTCACCACGGCGAGTGGTAACAAAAGGATCGAAAATACGCTTTTTAATCGCCTTTGGTACTCCCTCGCCGTTATCTTGATAGTCAATGGTGATCTCATTGCCGCTGCTCGAGATAGTAATATCAATGTTGTTATCTTCAGAGGATTTGAAGCCATGCAGCAAGGAGTTAGAGACTAACTGCTCCAGCACCTGTTGCAGTGGGCCGGCCTTACTTTGAATGGTTAAGTTGTCATCACAGGCCAGTGATACGTCAGGGTTCTTAGTGGCAAGCTCTGGACGCATAGCTGCGATGACCTCCTTCAGTAGGGTAGCAAGATTCACTTCCGTGTTGACCTCTAAGTCTTGACTAACCGCCAAGCGTTTAAAGCTAGATACCAGCTCCGCCGCTCTATTAAGGTTACGGTAGATAAGATCGAGATTTTCAATTCCCTCGCTAATAAAGCGTTCTAACTGCTTGGAAGTGAGAGACTTATTCTGAAACGCATCGTTAATGTCTGAAAGTTTGTCACGCAATAATGTTGAGCCGGTTATGCCAAGCCCGATTGGGGTATTTACTTCATGGGCTACGCCAGCAACCATTTGTCCTAACGACGCCATTTTTTCATTTTCAATGATTTGATTCTGGTATTGGTGCATTCGCTCCAAGGCATTCAGTAACTCTTGGTTTGCTTCGCGTAGGGCAATGGTTCTTTGGTTAACCTTTTCCTCTAGGCTCTGGTTAAGTTGCTTTATTTCTTGTTTATCAGCTTGGTGGCGTTCTAACTGGTTCTGTGTTCGCGCCAACATAATATTGAGATTATTAGCTAAGACATTGAGCTCTGATATGTTGCTACCAGGAGCACGGGCATTGTAATTATGATTTTTAGAAACATCTTGAAGCAGGTTGGAAAGCGCCTCAATGGGGGAGGCAATGCGCTTTTGAATACCGCGAGATACCAGTAGAACTAATAAGAGCACAAACAGTGTTAGGGCAATATCAACCAGTATTTTTTTATTTATGTAAGCTGAGAGTCGCTCTAGGCCTCCTCTTATATACACATACCCCTCTATCTCACCTTCATAGATCACCGGTTTAATCAGTTCCACATAGTCTTCTGACACTTTTGGTGTCGCCAATTCATCTATCTGATTTACTTTAAGTGGCACCGGAGGAGTACGACTGGCATTAAAGCTGGTGAAGAATACCGGCTTATTGGTAACATCATCAATAGCATAAATGTGGATGTTTTTGATGATATCGACCTGCTGAAATGATTTTAAACGAGCATCTTCGGTTTTTCTGTCATCAAACAAAATGGTGATTTGCGAGTTAAAAGCAACAATATCAGCAATCATTTCAATTTTATTGATAATTAGCTGCTTTTGCTCTTTGACATCTAGGTAGGTTGAAATCGAAATCGACAGCGATAAGCACAACGCCGTTACAAGCATCACAGCGCTGATCAAAACTTTTCTTATGCTTGTTTTTGTTAGTTGCTTACTCATTCATTGTCCAGCTGTATGATCAGCATTAAGCTAAGTCTAGCAAATATCGGCTTAAGGTGTATTTAAACACTTTGCCTCGAATAACTAGCACCGTTCGCTAACCTAGTATAATAAAGTAGAGCAATTAGCTGAAAATGAAAAGGTTTAAAAGAGTCGAGACGGTAAATTTATACCGTCTGTATATACGCGGACTAGGCTTTGGCGATTTAAAACTGGGCTTTATAAACCGCAAATTTATTGTTTTTGTCGACAACATCAAATTGCTGAAATTGCGCCGCAAGGATAGGTGGGTACTTTAAAAAGCTATTGGCGACAATTTGCAAACTGGCTGCTTTGTCCATATGACGCTTAGCTCCAGTCAAAAACTGCTCAGCGATACCATAATCGGTGGCAATACCAGTATGAAATGGTGGATTACTGAGAATGAGTTGATACTTCCCAGTTAGTTCACTGAGTCCATCGCTTAACACAAGCTCTGCTGTAAGGCCGTTCATAGCTAAGGTTTTTTGTGTCGCAAATAAGGCTAATGCGTTTACGTCTAAACAACTAAAACGAAGGTTAGGTTGTTGTAACAAGGCAAAGCAAGTAATGATCCCGGCACCACAACCAAAATCTAACGCCTTACCTTTATACGGCAGCGAGATATTTTCTAATAGTAATTGCGTCCCTAAATCCAGTTTACCGTGGTTAAATACTCCGGGCACACTGGCGGCACAAAACTGCGTGCCGGCGACACTGACATCAAAGCTGGTAACGTAAGTTTCAATATCAAACCGCTCTAATACGCTAAGCTGGTTAAACTCGTAAAGGATGCAGTGCTTTGCACTGTCGAGCTTATAGCTATACTGGGCAACCGGCTTTAGTTGTTTTTCAACGCTTTTCACTCCGCCTTTATTCTCTCCAACAACCAGCAATCGCGTGTTAGCGCCACATAAACTGCGGATATTATCCAGCATCATTTGCGCTTCAGGCTTGGATTTAGGGTAATAGTAAATAACCAACTCAATACCATCCAGTGGCGGTAGTTGATGATCTATATGTGCTGTTAAGCCTGGTACTTGTTGCGCGTGAAGGTGATTGGCAAAGTCATAGCTAAAGGCGTGAATGTCAGAGTCAGGGTTAAGCGCACACAGTTCAACGAGAAAACCATCGCGTTGATGATTTATAACCAGAACCTTATTGGCTACTAACTCTTCTTCATTGCGTAGCAACAGTAAACTTGGATTGGTTAATGACAAGGTTAGCTCCTGAATAAGTGTGGCTGAAAAATGGTTGTGAAGTTAAGGAGCTGGGCAGCTCCTTATTGCGAGCTTAGTTTTGGCGTTCAAACATAAGGTCCCAAACACCGTGACCCAAGCGTTGTCCACGTTGTTCGAACTTAGTAAGTGGCCTAAAGTCAGGGCGCGGAACATAGTCATGGGTTGCTGATAGGTTGCTGTAACCCGGTGCGGCATTCATCACTTCTAACATATGCTCTGCGTAGTTTTCCCAGTCCGTTGCCATGTGGAAAACACCACCCACTTTTAGCTTTTTACGTACTTTTTCGGCAAACTCTAATTGCACAATACGACGCTTATGATGGCGCTTTTTATGCCACGGGTCGGGGAAGAATAATTGCAATTTCGCCAGCGCACCGTCAGCAATACAATCAGCTAACACTTCCACTGCATCATGTTCAAATACGCGTAAATTGCTGACCCCTTGCTCATCTGCTTCCATTAAGCAGGCTCCAACGCCTGGGCGGTGAACTTCAATGCCAATAAAGTTTTGCTGTGGATTGTTTTTAGCCATTTCAACCAGAGACTTACCCATGCCAAAGCCGATCTCTAGAACGACATCATTGCTGTTGCCAAATACTTCAGTTAAATCTAATAACCCCTGCTGATGCTCTAACCCCATGCTTGGCCAGCATTTTTCTAAGGCAGCAGCTTGGCCTTTGGTCAAACGGCCTTCGCGTTTTACAAAGCTGCGTACCTTTCTGATGTATTTGCCTTCTTGTTGCGCCTGTTCAAGCGCACTCTTGCTTGATTCGTTCATGGTCATTTCTATGCTCGTGAAAATGGTCGCATATTATCGTCATTCGCTTAGCAATAAACAAGTATAGAGTGAAACTTTACCAGGTGACTAATCAAGCATTAGTCATTACACTGGCGGCTTTTGTAGCAAGTAGTAGTTAGGTTTATGAAAGTTAGCCAACAACAAGCCAGCTGGTTCGCTGAGCAGGTCGTTAATTGGTACCACTTACATGGTCGCAAAAGCTTACCGTGGCAATTAGGTAAAACGCCTTATAAAGTGTGGATCTCAGAAGTCATGTTGCAGCAAACCCAGGTTGCCACTGTGGTCCCATATTTTGAGCGATTTATGGCACGATTCCCTACGGTCATAAAACTTGCCGATGCTCCAGAAGACGAAGTATTACATCACTGGACAGGGTTAGGCTACTACGCCAGAGCGAGAAACCTACATAAAGCAGCAAAAATAATTCGCGATCAGTATCAGGGGCAGTTTCCTGAAACGCTCGAACAGGTGATGGCATTGCCAGGTATCGGTCGCTCTACTGCTGGGGCGATATTATCACTGGCGCTAGGTCAGCATCATGCCATTTTAGATGGCAATGTAAAACGGGTGCTAGCGCGTTTTTATATGGTGGAAGGCTGGTATGGCGTGAAAAAAGTGGAGAATACACTTTGGTCGCTTAGTGATGCCGTTACCCCAAGTGGTGATGTACGTGAGTTTAATCAAGCGATGATGGATTTAGGTTCCGGAGTCTGTACCCGCTCAAAACCTAACTGTGAAAGTTGCCCTTTGAGTCAGCAGTGTGGTGCGTTGGCACACGATCGGGTGGCGGAGTTTCCCCATTCAAAACCAAAAAAGCAAAAGCCCAAAAAGCAGGCTCATCATTTAATTGTACGAGTTGGTAACCAAGTGCTGATGGAAAAGCGCCCAGCGGCAGGGATTTGGGGAGGGCTGTTTGGCTTTTTCGAGTTCAGTGGGCAAAGCGAACTTGAGGCGTTTGCTGCGCAGCAAGACATAGCCATAACCAAGCGTCAGACTTTGCAGCCATTTGTGCACATTTTTAGTCATTTTGAATTGACCATTACCCCAGTGGTGGTGGACCTGGATAAGGTGCCTGATTGTGTCCATGAGCAACCTTTGGTTTGGTACGACCTGCAACAGCCTCCAGAAGTTGGCCTTGCTGCACCGACAAAAAAGTTGGTTAAAGTCTTAGCGGCAATAGGGTAAACTGACGTTATCAACTGGGTTGGCTGTAGTTCAGCCCATAAATTATTTAAAAGGTAGGTACTAATGGCTCGAACAGTATTTTGTCAAAAATTACAAAAGGAAGCGCCAGGGTTGGACTTTCAACTTT
This sequence comes from Pseudoalteromonas sp. UG3-2, assembly GCF_037120705.1. Lineage (NCBI taxonomy): Bacteria > Pseudomonadati > Pseudomonadota > Gammaproteobacteria > Alteromonadales > Pseudoalteromonadaceae > Pseudoalteromonas > Pseudoalteromonas sp. UG3-2. Next base: position 3,030,026 of record NZ_JAWLJU010000002.1, read on the forward strand.
ATCCGGGTGAAGTCGGTGAGCGTATTTTTAATAATATCTCTAAAGAAGCTTGGCAGCAGTGGCAGCAAAAGCAAACTATGCTTATCAACGAAAAACACCTGAACATGATGGACCCTGATCATCGCCAATTACTTGAAGAGCAAATGGTCGGTTTTTTGTTTGAAGGCAAAGACGTTGAAATTGAAGGCTACCGCCCACCAGAGCAGTAAATTAAGCATTAAAAAAGGTCGCTATAGCGACCTTTTTTATTACTCGAAAAAATATCAATAGTCGCGGTCGACTGAAATTTCAGCCAGAGCTATTAAGGCTTGTTTATAGTCAGACTGTGGCAGTACATCGAGCTGCGCAATGGCTTTTTGCGCCTCTTCTTGGGCTTTTGCCATGGTAAAATCAAGCGCTTTAGTGTCACTTAGGGTAGCTAAAATATCATCGATGTATTCTAAGCCATCACCTTGTTCAATGGCTTTACGGATCTGCTCAGTTTGTGCTGATGATGCTTTTTGCATTGCGTAAATAAGCGGTAAGGTCGGTTTTCCTTCCGCCAAGTCATCACCGATGTTTTTGCCTAATAGCTCAGCATTGGCGCTGTAATCCAAGATATCATCAACTAGCTGAAACGCAGTGCCTAGGTGCATACCATACAGCTTTAGTGCTTGCTTCACTTCTTCTGACTGCTCTAAAACCACTGCTGGTAACAGGGTAGCCGCTTCGAATAATTTTGCTGTCTTGCTGTATATCACCTGCATATAGCTTTGCTCGGTGGTATCTGGGTCATTACAGTTCATTAACTGCAAAACTTCGCCTTCGGCAATCACATTGGTGGCATCAGCGAGTATGCCCATGACTTCCATATTGCCAAGACCAACCATCAACTGAAACGAACGAGTGTAGATAAAATCACCAACTAATACACTAGCGGCATTACCAAACTCTGCGTTGGCGGTCGGTTCACCTCGGCGCAGTGCAGACTCATCGACGACATCATCGTGCAATAAGGTTGCGGTATGAATAAACTCAATGATGGTTGCTAGGGTTATGTGTTTGTCACCCTCGTAACCTAGTGCACGTGCTGCAAGCAATGCTAGCATCGGGCGAATGCGCTTACCGCCACTATTGACTATGTATAAGCCCAGCTGCTTTACGAGTGCAACATCAGATTGCATTTGCTGGTGTATAAGTTGGTTGACATCAAGCATGTCTTGTTCAACCAATGTTTGGATAGTTTTTATATCCATCGTGCTCCGAGCCAATCTATTAACCGAGAATGAATAAACGCCGATGATTGTACTACAAAAAAAAGCCCGACTCGATATTTTGTCCGAGTTAAGGATAAAAAAGCGGTTTTATGCTGTTTTTTTGTCCTTTTGTAACCGTAAACTAGGCTAAAAGGGTGAGGTTGTACTTTTATTGGGTAAATTGGCTTTTTCCCTGCTGCTGGCGGTTATAGCGATATTAAGGTTGAAAAAAGAGCTTGGCTTTGACATTTTTTTGACTAAAATAGGAGAAAATATTTGATAGCCCTCATGCGAGCTAATTTTTATTCACTTTCTTCAAAAATACACTTGCGCGGTTGTGAGCATTAGCGTAAACTTCGCGCCCTATTGAAGAATATTAAGTTGCGTCGATTTGAGGGCGCACAGACGGAGTTAATTATGTACGCGGTTTTCCAAAGTGGTGGTAAACAGCACCGTGTGACTGAAGGTCAAACAATTCGTTTAGAAAAACTAAACGTTGAAACTGGTGCAGCAGTTGAATTTGATTCAGTACTTCTAATTGCTGATGGTGAAAAAATCGAGATCGGTGCACCGTTCGTAAACGGTGGCAAGGTAACAGCTGAGGTTGTTTCTCACGGTCGTGGCGAGAAAGTTAAGATTGTTAAGTTTAGACGTCGTAAGCATTCTCGTAAGCAGATGGGCCACCGTCAGTGGTTCACTGAAGTTAAAATCACTGGCATTAGCGCTTAATAATTTAGAGGTACAGAAAGATGGCACATAAGAAGGCAGCTGGTAGTACTCGTAACGGTCGCGATTCCGAAAGTAAACGTTTAGGTGTTAAACGTTTCGGTGGCGAGTCAGTTCTTGCGGGTAACATCATCGTTCGTCAGCGTGGTACTAAGTTCCACGCAGGTACTAACGCAGGTATCGGTAAAGACCACACAATCTTCGCAAAAGCAGACGGTAAAGTTGTTTTTGAGCAGAAAGGTCCTTTAAACCGTAAATACGTTAGCATCGTTGCTGAGTAATCGGTATTAAATACTGAAAAACCCCGCTTAGGCGGGGTTTTTTGTTTTTAGCGTATAGAACATTAGCATAGCTCTACTCGCCTTGCTGCATTATCTATGATGTAGCTGCTATAATGGCGTAGTGAGTTTCAGACCGAGTTAAAGAGTTTAAATCATGAAGTTTGTCGATGAAGTAGAAATTAGAGCGGAAGCCGGAGACGGGGGCAGCGGTGTTGTCTCATTCCGCCGCGAAAAGTTTGTGCCAGATGGTGGTCCAGACGGTGGAGATGGCGGTGACGGTGGTAGTGTTTTCCTGCAAGCAGATGAAAACCTCAATACGCTGGTCGACTATCAATTTGAACGCTTTCACAAGGCTGAGCGTGGCACCAATGGTCAAGGCCGAAACTGTACCGGTAAAAAAGGTAAAGACTTAATCATCAAGGTACCTGTAGGTACTCGTGTTACCGATGTTGATACCGAAGAGAGTCTGGGTGATTTAACCAAGCATGAACAAAAGCTGTTAGTCGCTAAAGGGGGCTTCCACGGCCTTGGCAATACCCGTTTCAAATCAAGCACCAACCGTGCGCCAAGACAAAAAACGCTGGGTACACCTGGGGAAGTTCGAAACCTCAGGTTGGAACTTATGCTGTTGGCCGATGTCGGTCTACTTGGTCTGCCCAATGCTGGTAAATCGACCTTTATTCGCAGTGTGTCTGCCGCCAAACCTAAGGTTGCCGATTACCCTTTCACTACATTAATACCTAACCTTGGCGTAGTTCGTCCAAGTTCAGGTAAGTCGTTTGTGGTCGCGGATATTCCTGGTCTGATCGAAGGGGCGTCCGACGGTGCTGGTCTAGGTATTCGCTTTTTGAAGCACCTTGAGCGCTGTCGAGTGTTGCTGCATGTTATCGACGTAATGCCGATTGATGGCAGCGACCCGGTAGAAAACGGCTTCGCAATTATTAATGAGCTACATCAATATAGTCCGAAACTGGCTGATAAGCCGCGTTTCTTAGTGTTAAATAAAGTGGACTTATTAAGCGATGATGAGCGTGAAGAGGTGTGTGCTCGCATTGCTGAAGAGCTCGGTGTAGAAGAAAATATCTTTATGATTGCGGCTGCAAACAAGTTCAACACTGAAGAGCTTTGCTATGAGATTATGAAGTTACTCGATAGCATGCCAAAAGATAAGTTTGAAGAAGAACAGCAACAAGAAGAAGTTGAATTCAAGTGGGACACTTATCACAGACACGCCACCAAGCATGATGACGATGATTGGGACGATGACTGGGACGAAGACGACTACGATGTTGAGGTTGTCTACGAACGTTAGCGATAAATCAGTACAAAAAAGGCCAATGGAAATTGGCCTTTTTTGTTGCTCGCTTAAATTTATTAAGGTTTGCTAAGCAGTGATATACTGCGAGCAATGCCACGCAATACTGGCCTGCACTCGATTGTGTATTGGTTTTAGAAGCAACGCATAATCATAAGGTTAATATAAAAATTAATACAAAGACATTAGAAAAGGTACATTGTGATAATTTCAATGATAGCTGCGATGGCACACAATCGTGTCATCGGTAAAGACAACGATATGCCCTGGCATTTGCCGGCCGATCTACAACATTTTAAAAAGGTCACGCTCGGAAAACCGGTGTTGATGGGTAGAAAAACATTTGAATCTATTGGTAGGCCTTTACCGGGAAGGCGCAATATCGTCATATCAAGAAATAACGACTATAGCAAAGAAGGGATTGAGGTTGTCGGCTCTGTAGAGGCTGCTCTAGAGCTTGTTAAGGGCAGTGACGAAGTTATGGTTATCGGTGGCGGTCATATTTATGAGCTATTCTTACCGTTTGCGCAACGACTGTATTTAACCTTTATCGACTTAGAAGTGGCTGGTGATACGCAATTTCCAGATTACTTAAGTCAAGGTCAGTGGCAGGAGGTTGCAACTGAAAGTAATGAGCCTGATGCAAAAAATAATCATAGTTATAAATTCGTAACACTCGACAAAAAACTATGAGTTTCTTGCTAACAATTGCTTAGATTGCTAAAATATAGCCAGTTATGTGCTATACGAATAAAGTATTAAAGGGTCTGTGTAATGAAATTAACTACCGTGCTTCTATCAGCGTCTATTGCTGTTGCTTCACTTTCTTTCAGTAATACTGCAGCGGCTAATGAGCAGTTAGCTTTGTCAATGTGTGAGTATATTGCAGCAGATGATAAAAACCGCATTCGCAAAACGCTGAGAACAGCGCGTATTAAAATGCGTAATATTTACGATGCTATTCAGTGTAATGGCAATAGCCTTTTACGTCATGCTATTGCCAGTAATGCTACAGACGCTGGTGAGTACATTGTTAAAAGTATTCCAAAAAGTGCGTTAGAAGATGGTAGTGATATCGCTTGGGCCGAGTCTAACGGCCACGGTGGCTCGCCACTGATCGCTATCATAAAAGACCGCGCAGGCCTATAATTCTTTAACTACTTGCTTATTAGCCGATATAAGAAAATAAGCAACTAGAATGCCCAAAGCCCTCATTTATGAGGGCTTTTTACGTTTTACCGCCGTGCTATACCAATCCGCATTAATACTTGCTCAATTTGAGGGAGCAAATTCGACGCTAACTGTGTTAAAAATTTCTCATTTAAAACAACTAAATAGCAAAATTTTCGCCTAGTTATCGACAGAATTTTCTTGCCTCAAATAGACCACTTAATTAAGTGGATTGGTATTAATTCGCTAGCTGCCTTTTATTTTTAATGCTCAGATTGCGTTCACCACTTGATAAAAATCAAGCCATTCTAAATTTTGTCATAAATTTCTGTTACGACCTCTTGAGAAATTACCTATTCATGCCAATACTAATGTTAAGGGTAAACGCAAAAGAAGGATTGCATATGAAAATTAACCTTTCTGGTCACCATGTAGATGTAACCGATGCTGTTAAAGACCACGTTAACGAAAAGTTTGCCAAGATCGCTAACCACTTTCCATCGTTGTTATCCCTTGACATCATCATCAGCAAAGAACACAAACAATTTAATACTGAAATTACCACCAACTATGCAGGTAGTCGCATAGCGGTCAAAGGAGAAGACGACATTATGTATCCAGCTATTGCAAAAGCGGCTAAAAAGCTGGATGCGGCGTTGAAACACCGTAAAGGTCAACTTAAGGCCAATAAACATCAAAAACCGGTGAGCACTACGCCACCTATTGCCCATGAAATTATTCAAGAGATGGAGCTGAAATAGCCCCACTCAAACAAAAATAGCATAAGGCCCTTCGGGGCCTTTTTTGTTACACTCGCACTATCAAGTAGCAGCTGGTCATTTTGACTGTATGACAGATTACCAACAGATATTACAACAAGCATGTCAGTTCGTTAAACCGCTTCTTAATAAAGGTAAGGTGGCTGATTATATTCCGGCCTTGGCTGAACAGCCGCTGGAGCAATTCTCGGTGGCGCTGCATACCGTTGATGGTGAAACCTTCAGCGCAGGTGATATCGATGCTCAGTTTACTATTCAGTCGGTTTCCAAAGTCATGACGCTAACTCTAGCGCTACAACGCTACGGTGATGAGTTATGGCAAAGGGTAGGCAAAGAACCGTCAGGCACTGCATTTAACTCACTCACTCAGCTAGAGTTTGAAAATGGTATTCCCCGCAACCCTTTTATTAATGCTGGGGCAATAGTGACTTGCGACGCTTTGTATTCACGCCTCTCTGCTCCTATTCACACTATGCTAGAGAGCTACAGAGCAATGGCTGGCAATGATAAGCTTTGTATTAATAAAGTGGTTGCGCAGTCGGAGTATGATCACCGTTACCGCAATGCCGCAATGGCCTACTTGATGAAGTCGTTTGGTAACTTTGCCAATGAAGTAGATGATGTGCTGTGGTCTTATTTTAACTTTTGTGCCATTGAAATGACCACCACAGAGTTGGCTAAATCTTTTTCTTACCTTTCCAACCAGGGCTATTGTGAACACTCAGGTCAACAAGTGCTGAGTCATAAGCAAACCAAACAATTAAACTCGCTACTATTCACCAGTGGTTTGTATGACGCCGCTGGGGACTTTGGTTATCGTGTAGGTATGCCTGGAAAGTCTGGAGTGGGTGGCGCCATCATTGCTGTGGTTCCTAACCGTTTTACCATTTCTGTGTGGTCTCCGGGGCTGGATAAGGTAGGGAACTCTTTAGCTGGTATTGCTGCGTTGGAATTTCTATCCGATAAGTTAGGTACGGCTATCTTCTAACACCAGCCGTACCTATAAATCTTATTTTTCCCAGTACGATTGCTCTAATGAGTCTTCACGCTCTGGCAAACCACGTGATAAGCGCGGTGAGTGCTGTACTAATACCTCATAGCTGGCACGGTTAGCGTATTTACTGATCTGTGCCAAAGAAGAGTAAGTAATGGCATTTTGCTCATGCTTAGCTGAGTTAGGCACGTTTAGTTTATGATATTCGTTGGCACAAATATCATGTAATACTGCCGCTAATGCACAATCTCCAGCACCATTGGTGTTTTTGATGATGTCGGGGCCGCCCATGTAAGGCGCGGTATGACTGTATGCTCGAATAGGGTTGTCACACTGAGCGCGCTTCATCGCCCGAGAAAACTCATAACGATTGAATTCAGGGATGGCGCCAGGCAGTAATGGATATTCGGTGGCTCGTTTACAGCTGTCATCAACATAACCGGCCATAAATAACCCTTTGGCACCGGCAGTGCAAATGACCAAATCAGCCCAATCAAGCGCTTTGTCAGCGGCAAGTAAAGGATCGTTAAAACCGGTAATGGCTTCACCTTCCTCTTCGTTCATGGCCAAAATATCAACGTGTTTAGCGACAAAGTCAGCCCACCACTTAGGATCTTGTTCAATAAGAAACTTAGTGCCCAGAGTCAGCACCACTGGAACGCCCGCCTTGTTTGCATACTCAACGGCTTGCATGGTCGCTTGAGTCATGGTTTCCTCACCATGTGTACGCATTAAATAGGCGCTGATCACCAGAGCCGAGGAGTTTTCGATCAGTGTTTGGCAAATAGACTCAGGGCGTAAATGGTTCATCAGCCCGGCACTAATTGCAAAGGTGCGCTCACCACTATCATCAATTAAAGTGAAGCAGCGGCCAATTGGGCCATCAACCGGTTGCAGGTAATCGAGATCAACACGGCTAGAGGTGTTACACAAAAACTTGTAGGCATAGCTACCGATCTTGATGTTCTCACTCATGACACCTAGCAGCACAGAACGGTCATCCGCTAATACCGAGTAATTGTGCATGGTGTTACCTATTGTACCGCCAGCAAATTCATAGTCGATCATGCCATCACGTTTTAGCCTGTCATAAAGGGCGTTGGTGACATCATTGTCTATCACTTGTGACATTCCGCGCTGTAAGTGAAACTCATCAAGGAAAGCTTGGTCTACTTTGGCTTCTATATCTACGACAATCTGGTCGATACCACAGATATAGCTCCTTTTTAGCCGATCATCAGCGTGTAACTGGTTAATAAGCGGATCTTTATCTTCCACCGGAAAATAGTGTTTATGCCTACGGCGTCCCGGAAATTTCATATTTTACCCGTGTGTTTTTGAGCTTACGAAATAAAAAAAGCGGCGAATTATAGCGTAAATTAGCCTAACTGAGCCACGGGAAATTTGCGAAATTTTGCAATAATTCCCGAAAAAGAGCGGATAACTTCCTTTAACTTGCTGACTTTACTTATAAAAAGTTGATTTTTCACTGACTTAGTTTATTTAAGAATAGCAGTTCAAGCACCATAACTACGCTTTACTGTTATAATCTTGGCAAAATCGCTGCCAGTAATAGGGGATACAGTGGAGCAAAAAGACGATCAGTATTGGATGCAAAGGGCATTGGAGTATGCCGATAAGGCCGAGGCTGAAAATGAAGTGCCGGTAGGAGCGGTGGTGGTGAAAGACAATGCCATCATAGCGGCAGGGTGGAATCGTTCTATTACCTGTCATGACCCTTCTGCACATGCGGAAATGATAGCCATTCGAGAAGCCGGTAAAGTGCTAGAAAACTACCGTTTAATTGACTGTACGCTGTATGTGACCCTAGAACCTTGCCCTATGTGTGCAGGGTTATTGGTGCATAGTCGCTTAAAAAGAGTGGTGTTTGGCGCAGCGGATGCTAAAACGGGGGCTGCTGGCTCGGTGATGGACTTATTACAACATCCGCAACTGAACCATCAGCCAGAGGTAATATCCGGGGTGTTAGCACAGCAGTGTGGCGATAAGCTTTCTGCATTTTTTAAGCGGCGGCGACAAGAAATTAAAGCCGCGAAGTTGGCGGCTCGGCAAGCAAAGTAGCAAAGCCTATTATGGCTTTGCTACGGCGGCTCTGAACTCTCTTTGCTCTTCCATTTGGATCAAAGCAAAAATACGATGGCGTAACAACGTCTTACGATGTGCGTTTTTGAGTTTAATGCGACGACGGTTGGGGGAAGTAAACCGAGTATTGCGTTTAAATTGATGAGTTCGACGTCTTCTCAACATAGAACCTCCTGATGTGAGAGATTGTGCTGCATAGCGCGCAGCGTTTTATAGAGTTATAGATACGCTACGCTAATGACAGATTTATGACCTTGGGAGAATTTTTTCAAGTCTTTTACAGTGTGTGTTGAAACCAAGTTTAGTTTTTTGAGGTTTCGATTACAGCTGTTTCAGGTGCAGGTAAGAGTGCGCCGTTTTCTTCTAACCAAACTAACGCATCGTAGTATCGACGAATGTTATCCACATAGGTCACCGCAACATCGCCACGGGCATATCCGTATCTTGTACTACGATAGTAACGCTTTTTAGTAAGCAGCGGAAGTCGTTTTTTCACGTCCGCCCAGCTGTTCGGATTGCCACCTTGTTGCGCTGTGATCGCACGAGCATCACGGACATGTCCCCAGCCAACATTATAAGACGCTAATGCAAACCAAGTGCTGTCAGGTTGAGCGATATCTTCTGGCATACGGTCAAATAGAATGCGCAAATATTTCGCGCCGCCCGCGATATTTTGTTCTGCATGTAAGCGGTTGGTGACACCCACGCGTTTTGCCGTTGGCTGTGTCAGCATCATAATCCCGCGCACCCCCGTTGGCGATTTTGCTCGTGGGTCCCACATGGATTCTTGATAACTCACCGCTGCCAATAAGCGCCAATCAATATTTTGCGCTTTGGAATAAGACTTAAACCATTTTAGGTATTTCGGCAAAGTATCATGAACCGCTTCAACAAAAGCTAAAGTATTGACATAGTTAAATTCTTCGATATGACCGAAGTATTTTTCTTCTAAGGTAGCGAGAAATTTATTGTTTTGCATTTTGGCGAAAAACGCCGGTAAAAGGGCGTACAGAGAATCGTCTTTTTCACTGCGCATCATCCAGGCCACATGCTCATTTTTAGTCACGGAAAATGCAATGCTCACGGTGGGGTGATAGCGACGGAATAGCGCCAATGAGTGGGAGTCGGTGATAGTGTAATCGAGGTCGCCATCAATGATCCCTTGCAGTAATTCTTCTTCGCCTTTATCCGATACCACTTGCCAAGTTAAATGGGGGTGCTGTTGCTTCGCTTCTTGCAAAGCAATGACGTGGTTACTGTGTGCTAATACCGTAATCGGCGCATCGATATCAGCAAAATCTCTAGGCCATTCACGCCCTTGTTTATACACCAGCTTTTGGCTGATCATGCGGTAAGTGGGGCCAAAGCGGTAATCCTTAGTGCGACTCGGGTGGAAACTTATCCCTGAAGCGACAATATCCAGATCGCCAGCATCCAGCCGGGCAAACATTTCATCTAAGCTAAAATAAGGCACCATGTGCAGCTCTACGCCGAGCTCTGCTGCAAACTCGCTGGCCAGCTCATACTCAAATCCTTGTTCGCCGATTGGGCCTTGATAATAATTACCTGGGCCGGCCAACGTACCAACGCGAAGCTCGTTGTTTTGTTTCACTTGTTGTAATTGGTTTAATGGCGCTTTGTCGCACCCCAATAGGCCGATAACGACGAAGCTGACCAAGAAAATTCTTAGCATGTAGTTCACTCTTATTTGCGCCTAACCCCAACTTACCCTAGCAATAACATAATTGCAAAACCCGAAACTTGGCTAAAATCATCGAGCTGGATTGCGATTTCGATGATATTTTCGAGTTTTGACAAATTAGTGTTAAATCCGCGCGCTATTTCCACTATAATGTGCGCCCAAAGATATCGTTCAATCCTTAACCCCGGATGAAAATACCTATGCTAATCCTACGTGGTGCGCCTGCACTTTCTGATTTCAAAGTCCAAAAGATCCTTAAAACCTGCGCGGCAGCTGATTTACCTGTCTCTGGCGTGTATGCCGAGTATATGCACTTTGCCGATGTGTCGGCGGCACTTTCTGAGACTGAACTGACTAAGTTAAATAGCCTATTAAAATATGGCCCAACCATCGCTGAGCATGAACCTGAGGGACAACTCATACTTGTCACTCCCCGTTTAGGCACCATTTCTCCATGGGCTTCTAAAGCCACAGACATTGCTAATAACTGTGGTCTAGATAAAGTTGAACGGGTAGAGCGTGGCATTGCCTATTATGTTGAGGGTGAGTTAAGTGCATCTCAACTGGAAGCCGTGGCGAAGTTACTGCATGACCGTATGACTGAGTCTGTGCATGGCAAACTTGAAGATGCTGCGGGTTTGTTTCGTCATGAAACACCGCGGGCTATGTCATCGGTTGATATTTTGTCTGGTGGTCGCGAAGCACTGGCGCTGGCCAACATTGAGCAAGGCTTTGCTTTAGCCGATGATGAAATTGACTACCTGGTTGAAAGCTTTGAAAAGCTAGGTCGTAACCCCAACGACATCGAATTATTTATGTTTGCCCAAGCAAACTCTGAGCATTGTCGTCACAAAATCTTCAATGCCGATTGGACCATTGATGGGGTGAAGCAGCCTAAATCACTGTTTAAGATGATTAAAAACACCTACGAAAGCAACAGTGACAATGTCTTATCTGCCTATAAAGATAATGCTGCGGTGATGACAGGATCGAAAGCAGGGCGTTTTTTCCCCAATAAAGAAGGTGAATACACCTACCACGAGGAAGATATCCACATTCTAATGAAAGTGGAAACTCACAACCACCCAACTGCGATTGCGCCATTCTCTGGTGCCTCTACCGGTTCTGGTGGTGAAATTCGTGATGAAGGTGCAACCGGCCGTGGCTCTAAGCCGAAAGCGGGGTTAGTTGGTTTTACTGTATCAAACCTACGTATTCCTGGCTTTGAGCAGCCATGGGAAAGCGACTTTGGCAAGCCTGGGCGTATCGTTAATGCCCTAGATATCATGCTGGAAGGCCCGCTCGGTGGTGCTGCATTTAACAACGAATTTGGTCGTCCAAACCTACTTGGTTATTTCCGTACCTATGAAGAGCAAGTAGATAGTCACAACGGCCTAGAAGTTCGCGGTTATCATAAGCCGATTATGATCGCTGGTGGTTTAGGCAATATTCGTGAAGATCACGTGCAAAAAGGCTCCATTCCAGTGGGCGCGAAACTGATTGCCTTAGGCGGTCCGGCAATGAACATTGGACTTGGCGGTGGCGCGGCATCATCAATGGCTTCGGGGCAGTCAAATGAAGACCTGGATTTTGCTTCAGTACAACGCGAAAACCCAGAAATGGAACGTCGTTGCCAAGAAGTCATCGATAAATGTTGGCAGCTAGGTGATGATAACCCTATTGCCTTTATCCATGATGTCGGTGCTGGTGGTTTGTCTAATGCTTTCCCTGAACTGGTGGATGACGGTGGCCGTGGTGGTAACTTTGAGCTGCGTAATATTCCGAATGACGAGCCAGGCATGGCCCCTCATGAGATCTGGTGTAACGAATCACAAGAACGCTATGTGCTAGCCGTTGCAGCAGAAGACTTTGCTCGTTTCGAGGCAATTTGTAAACGTGAACGCGCACAATACGCCGTTATTGGTGAAGCCACAGAAGATCGTCACTTAAGAGTGTCGGATAATCACTTTGAAAACAACCCAGTCGATTTACCATTGGATGTGTTGCTCGGTAAGCCACCAAAAATGCACCGGGATGTGAGTTCAAAGCGTGCCACTGGAAAGGCGCTGACTACCAGCGAAATTAAAGTGGAAGAAGCGGCAAAACGACTATTGCGTTTACCTGCGATTGCTGAAAAAACCTTCCTTATCACCATTGGCGATAGAAGTGTTACCGGTTTGGTTGCCCGCGACCAAATGGTTGGTCCTTGGCAGGTGCCAGTGGCAAACTGTGCCGTGACTGCCGCCACTTACGATACCTATCATGGTGAAGCGATGTCGATGGGCGAACGCACCCCAGCGGCACTATTAAACTACGGTGCCTCGGCACGTTTGGCTGTGGCTGAAGCACTTACCAATATCGCTGGCGCGAACATTGGTAGTTTGAATAACATTAAGTTGTCGGCGAACTGGATGGCCGCTGCGGGTCACCCAGGTGAAGATGCCGGTCTTTACGAAGCCGTTAAAGCCGTAGGTGAAGAGTTATGTCCTGCATTAGGCTTAACCATTCCTGTGGGTAAAGACTCTATGTCGATGAAAACCCAGTGGCAAGAAAATGGCGAAGACAAGTCTGTCACTGCGCCTTTATCTTTGATCATTACTGCCTTTGGCCGTGTGGAAGATGTTCGTAAGACAGTGACACCGCAGCTGCGCAGCGACAAAGGCGAAACCAGTTTAGTGTTACTTGACCTCGGAGCCGGTCAAAATCGTCTAGGTGCTTCAAGCTTAGCCCAAGTATACAAGCAACTAGGTGATAAAACCCCAGACGTAGATAGCCCTGAACTATTAAAGGGTTTCTATAACGCCATGCAGACGCTGGTGGAGTCGGGTAAGGTGATTGCTTATCATGACCGCTCTGACGGTGGTCTATTTACTACGGCAGCAGAGATGGCGTTTGCAGGTCACACCGGCGTGACAATTGAGTTAGACTCACTGTCAGGTTCGGATTTGGAAGTGTTATTCAATGAAGAGCTAGGTGGCGTTCTGCAAGTAAGCAACGACGACCTTGAAGCAGTTGAAGCCGTCTTTGCTGAGCACGGTATTGCAAACATAGCACACCGCATTGGTACCCTTAACAACGAAGATAAAATTATCTTCAATCGTAATGGCAACACGGTACTTGCGAATAGCCGCACTGAGCTGCGTACGATTTGGGCTGAAACGACTTACCAAATGCAGGCGCTGCGCGATAACCCAGATTGTGCTAAGCAAGAGTTTGATGCCAAGTTTGATGAAAAAGATCCTGGTCTAAACGTTGATTTGAGCTTTGATATCAACCAAGACATCGCTGCGCCATACATTGCCAAAGGGGTTAAGCCTCAGGTGGCTATTTTACGTGAGCAAGGGGTGAACTCTCACCTAGAAATGGCTGCGGCGTTTAACCGCGCTGGTTTTGCTGCCATTGATGTGCATATGAGTGACATCCTAGAAGGGCGTTTAACACTAGAGCAGTTCAAGGGCCTTGTTGCCTGTGGTGGCTTCTCCTATGGTGACGTATTAGGTGCCGGTGAAGGCTGGGCTAAGTCAGTGCTGTTCCACGACCAAGCTCGTCAGCAGTTCCAAGGCTTCTTTGAGCGCCAAGACACCTTCAGCTTAGGTGTTTGTAATGGCTGCCAGATGCTTTCGACCTTGAAAGAACTGATCCCGGGTACCGAGCATTGGCCACGTTTTGTTACCAATAAGTCAGAACGTTTCGAAGCTCGCTTTAGCTTAGTAGAAGTACAGCAAAGCCCTTCTATTTTCTTTGAAGGAATGGCAGGCTCACGGATGCCGATTGCGGTTTCACATGGTGAAGGTCATGCTGAATTTAGCAGTGAAGCGGCAGTACAAAATGCCCTGAACTCAGGTGCCGTGGCGGTTAAGTTTGTCGATAACTACGGTAATCCGACAACCCAATACCCAGCCAACCCGAATGGCTCACCTGCGGGGATCACCGGTATGACTTCTACGGATGGTCGTGCAACTGTGATGATGCCGCACCCTGAGCGAGTTTTCCGTGCTGTTGCTAACTCTTGGCACCCTGATGAGTGGCAAGAAGACAGCCCATGGATGCGTATGTTCCGCAATGCTCGCAAGCTAGTCGGATAACATAAGCGTAATTACTAAAGCTTTGAGAGGCCACCTAACACTAGGTGGCCTTTTTGTTGCTGGCGGCTCAGTGATGCAAGTTGTTGGGTCATCAGGTACACTGAGGAGGGAAACATACCAATCCGCATTAATACTTACTTCCGCACATGGCTCACTTCATTAAGCGCATTGGTATAACGACGGAGAAAGGATAATATGAAAAAGTGGCTCGGTGCCTTATTGACTGTGCTGGTGTTGATGTTCATTGTATACATTGCACGAGTGCCGCTGACAATCGCGGTTGTGGAGCGCCTGTTTGCCAAGGATGACCTTGAAATGACTTGCCTAGATTGGCATATAAGTGACATCGACAGCATCACTGCCCCTGAAGTGTGCATTACAAGCCCTCAAGTATCAGCACGGCTGTCTGATGTAAAATTGTCTTGGCAAGCCATCGACATCGAAGCCATGACGCTGGCTATTAAATCAGCTAATAATTCAGCCGCCACACCTCACCAAGCGCTATCATTACCGTTTGATATGACCCGGCCGCTGCTATCTATAAATTCACTCAGTGTTACCGCAGAACCATTGCCTGCGTCAATTACTGTGGCAGTCGAGGAAGTCGCAGCGAATCAATTTCGCTTGCAGGGCGATGTGCATGCAGAAATCACACTCAGCACCAACGCCATTGACGCCAAGATAGATCTCAGTAGTGAAGCGATTCAAAAGCAGTTGCCAAGTGCCATTAGCCAATTAAGTGGTCAGTTAAACACGACTTATCGTGACGCCCAGCTAGTGGCCAAAGTTACGCCTACTATTTATGCCCAGTTGGCATTACCTCATTGTCGTATTAATGCGTTTTATCAAGGGCAAATTAGCGCTCAATATCACCTTAAACAACAGCGCGGGGAAGTAAGTTGGCAAGCGCCCATTGAATTAAGCCCTCAAAATAACTGCAGTAATGAACTTGCTTCGTTAGGTGATGTAAGTGGGGGTTTTCAACTTACCGCCGCTCAGGGACTCAGTATCGAGAAACAGTTGCTAACGGCACCCTTGCTAGAGCTGCAAAGTGAAACCGGAGGTTTTCAGTTAAAGGCAAAGAGCTGCGCTGTTGACCTAGGTACTGCCTCAGTCAGCAGTGAGGTGATGCTAGAGCTGCAAAGTAGCCAGCTAGGTGCACACCAGGTGTCGGCGCAGCTTAAGTGGCAAGCCAATGGCCTTGAGGTGCAAGGGGATTGGCATTATCAGCAGGATAAGCTGCGCTTGGCCAAGCAATTTAATGCCACAGAGGTAGCGGCCCATAGTCAATTTAGTGTGCAAGGCGATCCGCGCAAGCGATTAACGCTGGAGGCTGACACTCAACTCTCCTCGCAAAAAATGGCGCTGGCAGGCAAAGTAGCAAAAGAGCTATCGACGACGCTGTCGTTGAATACTGAGGTTGATATCGCTCGTGTAGGTAATGGTCTGAGGTTACACCGTGTACTGCCCGAGGGGATCCATTTTAAAGCTGAAATTGACTCACAAGCTTCAGCGCTGATGACTCCTGATATCAATGCTGACGACAATACTATCAACGCGAGCTTAACCCTGGCTCCAAACCAAGACTTTATCATCGATTTAGCCCTTGGCAGTGAGCATATCGATTGGCAAAACACACAAGTGAAGGGGCTACAACAGCAACTGCATTGGAGTGGCAATTTAGCCCCAGGAGAAATTTTCTCATCGTTTACTGGCAATACTGAGATTGCTGCAATTAACCAATCTGACATCACGCTCAAACGCATTGCGATAGCAACAACTGGCAAGCAAAATCGTGGCGTGGTGGCCGAGCATGCCGTCACCATAGATGGCATCGAACTTTGGCTAGAGCAGCAGTATTCCTCTTCACAGCACTTAGTAAAGTTGCAGCTACCGCTGCAGTCCTTAACTAAACTGCAGCCCTACATCACACCCAGGTTACCTGATGCGCAAGTGACTAAAGGCGAATTTTCATTACAGTTGCAGGGAGATTTGCATGTTGGTGTGTTTGACTTTAATGCCAATGTTCAAGGGGCCGAAATATTAGCCAATGAGCAGTTACTGCGTGATGGCCAGCTTAACAGCCAAGGCCGGTTTAGTTCAGCGGCTATTCAACTGCAGCCTAGCACACTGAATATTGCTGAAATCAGAAGTGGAGTGGTGTTGGAAAACATTCACGCAGAATTGAGCAGTGAAAACAACCAGCCAAGGCTACGAAATATTGGTGCTGACATATTTGCCGGTACGCTAAACATTGATGAGCTTAAGTTGTCAGAGCAGCCACAGCGCTTTAATGTTACGCTCGACAAGCTTAGCTTAGGCTTACTGGCCGAGGCTGGCCGAGATGCTGGTGTCGATCTGCAAGGATTGATTTCGGGAGAGCTGGCTGTGCAGGCATCCGATGCTGGAATAGAAATAACCGCAGGCGAGGTTCGCAACGTTGGTGAGGGCTTACTAAAAGTGCAAGAAAATGCCTCGATTAATGCTCTGAAACAACAGCAACCGAGTTTAAAAACCGTAATTACTGTTCTGGATGAACTCACTATAGAGCAGTTAAACAGTGGCGTGACCTTAGGGGCAGATGGTTGGCTCGACTTAGATGTCAAAATTGCTGGCATTAATAAACGCCAACAACAACCGGTCAACTTCAACTATACACACTCTGAAAATGTGTTTACCTTATTACGAGCCTTACGGCTAAGTGACGAAATCACTCGCGAAGTAGAAAAGGCGCTAAATAAAGAGGAGCGTTAGACGATGAAATGGATGCTGATAATAACGGCACTGCTGATCTTCAGTGGATGCACACACAAGGTTCAGGTTGAAACCAAAGAGCCCATTACCATTAATCTCAATGTCAAAGTGGATCATGAGATCCGGGTAAAAGTGGATAAAGAGCTGGATGATCTATTCAGTGAAGAAAGTGAGTTATTCTAAGGAGGACTTATGCAGCTTAAATCATTAATGAGTTTACTTGCTGGTGTCGCAATGAGTTTTGCGGCTTTCGCTATGTCATTAGACAGTGCCAAATCACAAGGTTTGGTGGGTGAGACGATGTCGGGTTATTTGGGCGTTGTCAAAGCCAGCCCTGAAGTGCAGCAGTTGGTTGATGAGGTCAATGCTAAACGCAAAGAAAAGTACCAGCAACTGGCTAAGCAAAATGGTATTACTTTGGCTCAGGTCGAAGCATTAGCTGCGAAAAAGGCTTACACCAAAACCCAGGCGGGCCACTACATTCAAGTGAACGGTCGCTGGGTTAAGAAATAACACGCAGTGACTATTTAATCGCTGGGGTGGCATTGTTTTAATAAGTGCTGCCAAAAAGCTTCGCCTTTTCTGCGCGCAAGACGAATGTTGTTGTCGGGAATACTCTCAGGGTCGTCGTACTCAGCTAACGCTTCAGCCATACTGGCTTCACGAATAAGATGCAGCGCAGGGTAGGGAGCACGATTGGTGTAGTTTGCTGGATCATTGTCATCGCTGTCGGCAAACACGTAGTCGGGATGAAAGTTGGCGATTTGGTAAGTGCCTTCAAAGCCTTGAGCAACCAGCAGCGCATTGGCTAAATCAACCAAGTCTAAAAATTCCGCAAAGTCTTTAAAGCCTTCAGCAAAAACCACCAAGGTGGTTTCCCGTTCTGGGTTATTGTCGAGCTCGCTGCATTGTGAAAGCAGCTCTAATACGGCATCTTCATGACTGTGGGTAGCCGAAATATGATAATACACACTGTGGTTTTCTACTTCTTGCCGTGCAAATGGGCAAAAGTTATATTTTACAATAACCTGGCTTACCCAGTTGCGCATGGCTTGTTCAACTTGTTGCATGGCTTACTCCAAATTACCTTGTATCAGCTGTACCGTTTTGGCAATGGCACCGGTGTTTTTTTGTAGCACCTGAGCGGCATTGTTGCCAAGTTCAGCACTTTGCTCTGGGCTGCTCAAGAGTGTCATTAACTGCTCACCTAGTTGCTGTTCATTCTCTACGATTAGAGCACCATGTTGGGCAATTAACTGTGGGTATATATGGGCAAAATTATAGGTATGGGGGCCGCTGATAATGGCTTTACTATGGGCCGCGGCTTCAAGGGGGTTATGGCCACCGCGGGGGATCAAACTGCCACCAATAAAGGCAACGTCAGCACAACCAAACAACCACTTTAATTCCCCCAGAGTATCAGCTAGCAGTACCTCAGTGGCGGCGTTAATGTCTTGTTGGCTGCGGCGAGTAAACCTGAGCCCTTGCTCCTCTAGCAGCTCAGCAACCGCTGAAAATTGCTCTGGGTGGCGAGGGGCAATAATTAATAACGCATCCGGATGATGCTTTTGTAACGCTTGATGTGCGGCAATGACCTGTTCATGCTCACCTGGGTGAGTAGAGCCGGCAAGCCAAACTGGACGTGGCTGCAACTGCTGGCGCAACTGCTTTGCGCGTTTAACGTCATCGTCAGCCAAGCTAATATCAAACTTCACCGAGCCGGTGATAGCGAGTTTTGTTTTTGCTAAGCCAAGAGCAATAAAGCGCTCGCCATCGCTTTGATCATGGGCGGCCAATAAATCGATGTTGTCCATTAGCTGACGGCTTAAACCTGAAAAGCGCTTATACCCTTGAAATGACTTGTGCGACAGTCGCGCATTAACAACCATAATGCGGCTATTTTGCTGCTTGGCATAGTGAAATAGATTGGGCCAAAGTTCCGTTTCCATTACGATCACGGCTTTGGGCTGCAACCGAGTTAAAAAGCGGCGCATGGCAAAGGCAAAGTCGATAGGCAAATAACACACTTGAATATCAACATCATTAGCAAAGGCCTTATTGATCTCGGCGCGCCCGGTTGGGGTATTACAACTGATGATAATGGCTTGGTTATCTTGCTTTAATGCTTTGATCAATGGAGTGGCTGCTAACACTTCACCTACCGAGGCACAATGGATAACAAGGCCATGCTGTGGCAGGTGACTGAGGCCAAAGCCGAGGCGCTGAGAAAAGTAACGGCGATAACCTGGGTTCTTGTTACCACGCAGTACATAGAGGTAACCCAGCAGCAGTGGAGCTAACAAAAGGAGTAATAATGAATAAAAAAAGCGCGCCATGGTTTTGCTTTGAACCTGAAAAGCCATATTTTACCTCGAACAAGTGATAAAATGGAACCTCAAGACAATTTTACACAGTTGAAAAGGTGCCGAGCGGTCCTGTGTTTGGTAGTATCTCAGGCATAAAAAGTAATGGAATGACAAGATGAAATTAGTTCGTACGTTGGCCGCTGTTGGCCTATTGGCTTCAGGCTTTGCTGTGGCAAGTCCAACGGCTTACTTAGCCATTGGCAAAGATCCGTTATTAGAATACCAAATTGATAAAATGTTTGCTTTAACGGTGGGCACGCCTATGGCAAAACCCTACCGTATCAGTGTGGTGAAAAGGCACTTAGACAAGGTAAAAAGCATTGATGGTGAGCTGCATCGCAGTATCACAGATGGCATAGCGCCATACTTACAAGCCGACGCGATCACTCAGCGCTCCATTACACTGCGGCTCGATTCTGGGGAGTCACAGCAACTTGCCAATGACCGCGGCAATAGTAGTAGTGAGTATGCTCAATTAGGCCTCGCTGGAGTATATCGTGGTAGCGATGCCAGTATTTTCCAACTCGGTGCAGAATATCGCGCAGACAGCAACAAGCTGGTTGCCTATAATACTTTTTATGGTCTTTCCTATGGTAATTTGCAGCTCAATTTAGGCTACAAAGAACACTGGTTTTCACCTTTTAAACACTCTGCACAAGTGTTTTCAACTAATGCCAAGCCGTCTTTGTCTGCGTCTTTGGGGCTGGTCATTCCAATTCCAAATTGGTGGAATTTTGACTTTGAATTGTTCTATTCAGAGTTGGAGCACGTTAATGACGGCATCAAGTATCAAGGCACCTTACACGATGGTACGCCGAAACTTGCCGGTACCCATTTTAGCGTGGAACCTATCCAAGGCTGGAAAATCGGCATCAATCGCGTGATGCAATTTGGTGGTGGGCCACGCAAAGTCGATTTTACCGATGTGGTTAAGGCCTACTTTGATCCTGTGGGTAATGAAAATAAAACCGGGTCTTTAGGTCAGGATGACGAGCTGGGGGATCAATGGGCTTCCATCACTTCGAGCTTTACCACGGACTGGGGCATGCCGGCACAGTGGTATCTTGAATATGGCGGCGAGGATACCAATAACCATAAGAACTACTTATTTGGTAATACGGTGGTGAATCTGGGCGTTTATCTGCCCAAATTGAGCCACAACACGACCTTGCGCTATGAGTTCACGGATATGGAGAGCTTGTGGTACGTCAATGAAATCTATGAAACACGAGGCAATACCATTGACGGCTTTGGCGTTGGCCACTTTGCTGCCAATCAGCGCCAATTTGATGATGGTGCGCCATCGCAAATTCACGTACTAGAAGGGACGTACCAAAGCACACCTAGGTCGTTGTGGCGGGCGAAAATATCGCTGGTTGATAATGACAGCAATTATTTGAATGAGTTAGGTGAACTGGGTGCAGAGTATGAGCGCGGCTATGAACTAGAACTGGCGCACATCGGCGAGTTTTACCAAAAACAAGTAGAGAGCAAATTAACCTTAGGTAAAGATGCCTTTGGGGAAAATTACACATGGTTGTCAGTGCATGTATACTGGTAACAACGCGGGAAGAGCATAAACAGTTTAGGAATTCTTATGTCATTGAATGAAAAAGTAGCCCAGAGCTACTTGTCGAGTTTACAACGCCATGTCGATGTCTTTGAAACGATGGCGAATTATCATCAAGAGTGTGTGGAGTTGCTAGAGGCATGTCAAAGCACTCTCACTGCTGGTGGTAAAGTAATTTGGTTTGGAAACGGCGGCAGTGCTGCCGATGCTCAGCACCTCGCAGCTGAATTTGTGGTGCGTTACAAGTTAGAGCGTGGGCCACTGGCGTCCATTGCCTTAACCACAGACACCTCGATTCTAACCGCACACAGCAATGACTATCACTTTGACAGCGTTTTCGAACGTCAAGTGCAGGCTTTATGTAAACCTGAAGATATGGTGATTGGTTTAACTACCTCTGGTAGCAGTGAGAATATTAACTTGGCCCTTAAGGCGGCGAATGATATTGGTGCCTACACGGTTGCTTTAACGGGCCGTGACGGTGGCAAAGTAAAAGACATTGCCAAATTACCTATTATTATTGCTAACGATGAAACCGCCCGCATCCAAGAAGCCCATATGTTCATCGGTCACTGGCTCTGCGAAGCCGTTGATATGCTGGTTGAGGCGGAGCAAAACGCATGAACCTGAACGCGCTACAACAGCTAAATCAAGCAAAAGTCCTAGTGGTGGGAGATGTCATGCTCGATAGATACTGGCATGGCGATACTCAGCGGATCTCACCAGAGGCTCCGGTGCCTGTGGTCAAGGTCAGTGCACTGGAAGACAAGGCCGGTGGCGCTGCTAACGTCGCTAAAAACATCGCCCATTTAGATGGCAAAGTGGGCCTGTTGGGGCTAATAGGCGAAGACGACAATGGCAAAAATTTAGAGGCCATCTTAAGCAAAGAGAATATTACCTCAAGCTTAGTGAACGTAGTTGAGCTCCCCACCATAGCTAAAATGCGCGTGATCAGCCGTCATCAGCAAATGGTGAGGTTAGATCTCGAAGAGCCGTTTGGCCGCTCGCACAGCGAGTTATTACTAGAGCGTTTAAAGCAGGAAGTGGAAAACTACGATTTTGTGTTGTTCAGCGATTACAACAAGGGCGCGTTGACTGCCATCAGTGAGATGATTGAGGTGGCCAAAGCAGCGGGTAAAACGGTGCTTATTGACCCGAAAAATAGCGACTTAAGCTGCTACCGAGGTGCGGATTATATTACCCCAAACCTCAATGAGTTCCGTCTAGCTGGTGGAGACGATAGTAGCGAAGAAGCGCTTACAAACAGTGCCCGCAAGCTGTTACAGCAAGCTGGTATCGGCGCCATGTTACTCACTCGTTCAGAGCAGGGCATGTCATTGATCACGGCAACAGAAAAGCATGACTTTGCTGCGCAAGTGCAAGAGGTCAGCGACGTCACCGGCGCTGGTGATACCGTTATCGCGACACTTACGACCATGCTAGCAGCTGGCATGATCCCCAAAGAAGCGGTTGAAATAGCCAATATTGCTGCCGGTATTGCCGTGAGCAAGCTTGGCGCAGCCACGGTTTCGCCAGAAGAGTTAAGCCGTAAATTGGGGCAATACCTTCGCGAAACGGGCGAACATTACCAAACCCCATTTGAGGAAGTGTTAAAGCACATCTCATTTGCCAAACAAAACGGTGAAACCATCGTCTTTACCAATGGCTGCTTTGATATTTTGCACGCCGGACACGTCCGTTATTTGGCCCAAGCTAAAGCCATGGGAGACCGATTAGTGGTGGGGCTTAATAATGACGAGTCCATTGCGCGGTTAAAAGGCCCTGAGCGACCGATTAACTCGCTTACAGAGCGTGCCATGGTGCTATCAGCGCTGGCCTCTGTGGACTGGGTGATCCCATTTGGTGCGGTAGAAGAAAATGACACCCCAGCCAAATTAATTGAGATGGTAAGCCCAGACATTTTGGTTAAGGGAGGAGATTATAAAGTCTCTGAAATCGCTGGCGCTGAGCATGTTCTCAACCTCGGTGGTAAGGTGGAAGTGTTGCCCTTTTTAGATGGCTGTTCAACATCGAATGTGATCGCCAAAGCGCGGTTACAAAAAGATTGATACCACTAACGCGCTGCCAGGTAGGTCTGCTTTAGGGCCTGCCATTGTTTATCATCAAAATGAAAGGCTGGCCACTTGCCAGTCTCTTTATTGAACGAACGCTCTAACCTTGCCAAATTATCGTCTTGCCAAGCGCGCTCCGGGGTGATTAATTTACCTTTATCAAAATCAATCAAATAGACCTTACCATCTTCGGCAAACAAGATATTATTGATATTTAAATCATCATGATAGGCGCCGTGGCGGTGAAATTGCGCGATGCAGTTGGCAATGCTGTCGAGCTCTTCTGCCGTGAGTTGGCGCTGGCGTAAAATTTCACAGACACTGGTGGCACCTGGTACGGCGGCGGTGAGAATATCGGCGCGATAGACACAGCCAAAGGTGGTTATTTGCGCCGCCAGAGGGGTTGGCACCGGAAGGTTATGCCCTTGCAGTTGTTCCAACAAGGCAAACTCTTGATATACCCGGGTGCGTTCAACGCCAAGGTATAAATACTGATCTTTCAGTATTTTGCCAATTAAGCCGCCACGATAGTAGTGTTTAAGCACGGCAATGTGCTGGTTAAAGCGGACAAACCAAGCGGTTGCGCGGCCTTGTTTACTGTCTACTACGGCGTTATTACGCTGCCAATACTGCGGCGAAAAATACTCTGAAGTGATCTGGTAATTCGCCTGTTCTGGTAACAGCAAAAAGCCATTGGGCTGTTTAATGATTTCCACTTTAAAAGCACTCAAAAAAAGACATGGCCGTCATTCTAGCGATTTTTACTCAGCAGTGAAACTTGCAAACTGGATTGATTAATTTAAGATCAAGCGCTTGTTGTTATTCATAAGAGCATTTGTTGTGCCACAAGCCATTCGTTCTATTTGTATTCTTCGGCTCTCCGCCATTGGCGATGTTTGTCATGCCGTTTCTGCGGTGCAGGCCATTCAGCGTGCCCACCCACAAGCTAAAATCACTTGGGTAATAGGCAAAGTAGAGGCCATGCTGTTAGCGGAACTGCCCGGTGTGGAGTTGGTGGTATTTGATAAAAAGCAGGGTAAAGCCGCCTTTAAGGCACTAAAAGCCAAGTTTAAAGGGCAGCAGTTTGATGTTTTGCTGCACATGCAGGTGGCCTTGCGAGCAAACCTAGTGGCTCGAATGATCCCAGCGAAGAGAAAAATAGGTTTCGATAAAAGCCGCTCGAAAGAGCTGCATAGCCTGTTTATTAATGACCGTATAGCAAAGCAGGAGTCGCCTCATGTGCTGGAAGGGTTTCAACACTTTGCTCGAGCAATTGGCGCGGAATGTGGTAAGCCCAGTTGGCAGATGCCGGTAACAGAGCAGCATCAGCAGCAGGCCAAGGCCTTGCTTCCTGAAGGCAAAGTATTTGTCATTTCTCCTGCCGCCAGTAAGGCCGAGCGTAATTGGTTGCCGGAGCGCTATGCCGCCCTTGCCGATTATGCCAGTGACCAAGGCTTTCAAGTGGTGATCACCGGAGGGCCAACGGCGCTTGAACAGGAGTTGGCCGCAGCAATCTGCCAGCATGCGCAAAGTGAGTTACTCAATTTAGTGGGCAAAACCGATTTAAAAACCTTGCTCTGTGTATTACAGCAAGCGCAATTAGTACTGGCGCCAGATACTGGTCCTGCGCATATGGCAGTGACAGTAGGTACACCGGTGATTGGTCTGTACGCCCATTCTAACCCAGCGCGCACTGGGCCGTATTTATTTCAGCAGTATGTGGTCGAGGTGTATCATAGCAACCTGCTAGCACAAAAAGGTAAAACGGCTGCCCAATTGCCTTGGGGTACTCGGGTTAAAGGCGCTGATCTGATGGCGCAAATCGACGTTGATGAGGTGATTGCTATGTTTAATCGAGTGGTAAAAGAGCAGGGGATAACAAACCATGAATAAAGCACTGTTTCTTGACCGTGATGGCGTGATCAATGTCGACCATGCCTATGTTCACAAGGTTGAAGACTTTGAATTTATCGAGGGCGTGTTTACCGCATGCCAAGCATTTGTTGCCGCAGGTTATAAGATTATTGTGGTAACTAACCAGTCGGGGATTGGTCGGGGTTACTACGATGAGCAACAGTTCCATGCCCTCAGTGACTGGATGTGTCAGCAGTTTTCCGCTCATGGGATTGATATCTCAGGTGTCTATTTTTGCCCGCATCACCCCGAAAAAGCCGTTGCGCCATATAAGGTTGACTGTGATTGTCGTAAACCTGAGCCGGGTATGTTACTGCAGGCCATCGCCGAGCATAATATCGATCCCGCACACAGCGTAATGGTAGGCGATAAACTATCTGATATTGCCGCGGCACGGGCCGCGGCAATAAACACCACCGTGCTGGTTAAGTCAGGACAAAGCGTTAATGCCAAGGAGCATGATTTGGCTGATTTTGTCTGTGATTCAATACAGCAGGTGCCAAACTGTATTTTGACGAGTGCAGGCTAATGCGGGGGTCAGTCATCGCAAATCGTGCATTTATTGTCTGAACCTTTTAAAATACCCCTATCTTTTATGTGCAGGGGAGTCACCTTGCACATGCTAATTTTCTTGTAACACCTTGGTGTTCAAGCGTTAACTACTGGCAAAGTCGCAACTGCGACACTTGCCACCGTGCAAAAATGGAGACTCCAGATGAGAGCATCGGCCTTTTACAGCCAGCTTCAGCAGCAGATTGAACAAGTCAAAGCTGAAGGATTGTATAAAAAAGAACGCGTCATTACTTCTCAGCAACAGGCTGAGATCGCAGTTTCATCAGGCGAGAGCGTCATTAACTTTTGTGCTAATAATTATCTCGGTTTAGCTAACCACCCAGAATTAATTAAAGCAGCGCAAACGGGTCTTGAGGAGCATGGCTTTGGCGTTGCTTCAGTGCGTTTTATCTGTGGCACGCAAGATATTCATAAAACCCTAGAAGCAAAAATCAGCGAGTTTTTACAAACCGAAGATACTATTTTGTATTCTTCTTGTTTTGATGCCAATGCCGGCCTATTTGAAACCATTTTGGGCCCGGAAGATGCCATTATTTCCGATTCGTTAAATCACGCTTCGATTATCGATGGTGTTCGTCTGTGTAAAGCCAAGCGTTTCCGTTATGCCAATAATGACATGGCGGATCTAGAGCAACAGCTTATCGCTGCAGATGAAGCTGGCGCGAAAACCAAGCTAATTGCCACTGATGGCGTGTTCTCAATGGACGGTGTTATTTGTAACTTAGCGGCACTGTGTGACTTGGCCGACAAGTACGATGCTTTGGTAATGGTTGATGACTCTCACGCGGTAGGTTTTGTTGGTGAAAACGGTCGTGGCACGCCAGAATACTGCGGCGTATTAGATCGCGTTGATATTATCACGGGGACTTTAGGTAAAGCACTTGGTGGGGCATCGGGTGGCTATACTTCAGGCAAAAAAGAAATTGTCGAGTGGCTACGTCAACGTTCGCGTCCTTACCTATTTTCCAACTCACTGGCACCTTCTATTGTAACCGCATCCATTAAGGTGTTGGATATGATGAAAGAAGGCGATGAATTACGTGCTAAGCTTTGGCATAACGCCGCGTATTTCCGCGAGCAAATGGAAGCGGCTGGCTTTACCTGTGCAGGTAAAGATCACGCTATCATTCCGGTGATGTTAGGGGATGCCAAAGTGGCTTCAGAAATGGCAGACAGACTGTTGGCTGAAGGTATTTACGTGATTGGCTTCTCCTATCCGGTTGTGCCTAAAGGTCAGGCGCGGATCCGTACGCAAATTTCAGCGGCTCATACCACCGAGCAGCTTGATAAAGCAATCGCAGCCTTCATTCGAATTGGTAAAGATTTAGGCGTAATTTAATCACCAATGTCACCGGCTTCTTGCCGGTGCAGCTAATGAGCGAACACTATGAAAGCATTATCCAAGTTGAAAGCCGAAGAAGGAATTTGGATGGCAGATGTGCCAAAACCGGAAGTTGGGCACAATGATCTATTAATTAAAATCCGCAAAACAGCAATTTGTGGTACCGATGTGCATATTTATAAATGGGATGAGTGGGCACAAAACACCATTCCTACGCCTATGGTCGTGGGTCATGAATACGTTGGTGAAGTGGTCGATATGGGCCAGGAAGTTCGTGGCTTTACTATCGGCGACCGTGTTTCTGGGGAAGGCCATATCACTTGTGGTCATTGTCGTAACTGTCGTGCGGGCCGAGTTCACTTATGTCGTAACACCATCGGTGTTGGTGTCAACCGTGAAGGGGCATTTGCCGAATACTTAGTAATCCCAGCGTATAACGCGTTTAAGATCCCAGACAATATTTCCGACGAATTAGCGTCTATCTTTGACCCATTTGGTAATGCTGTACATACGGCACTGTCGTTTGATCTAGTGGGTGAAGATGTATTGATAACCGGAGCCGGCCCCATCGGCATTATGGCCGCAGCGGTTGCTAAACATGTTGGTGCCCGTCATGTGGTGATCACCGATGTTAATGAGTACCGACTGGAGCTGGCGAAGAAAATGGGCGCTACCCGAGCGGTCAACGTCGCCAATGAAAACCTTGATACCGTGATGACCGAATTAGGTATGACGGAAGGCTTTGATGTTGGTTTAGAGATGTCAGGGGTACCTTCTGCCTTTACTGCCATGCTTGATAGCATGAACCACGGTGGCAAAATTGCTATGTTAGGTATTCCGCCTGCGGATATGGCCGTTGATTGGAACCAAGTTATCTTTAAAGGATTGGTTATTAAGGGTATTTATGGCCGTGAAATGTTCGAAACCTGGTATAAGATGGCAAGCCTTATTCAGTCTGGGTTGAATTTAGAGCCGATTATTACTCACCAATTCCACGTTGATGAGTTCCAAACGGGTTTTGATACCATGATCTCTGGACGCTCTGGTAAAGTGATCCTGAACTGGGATTAAGCCTCTTAAGCAAGCGTTGCTACTAAGATAAAAGGGGCCGCGCAGAGAAACAATAAGGCGGCTTATGCCGCCTTTTATTCGATTTATAAAAGGTAAATTATGTCTTTTAAACATATCACAGTGGCAGATACACAAGCGCTGTTAAACAAAGACGATGTTGTAATTGCAGATATTCGTGATGAAAACACCTTTGCACAAGGTCACATCCCAGGCTCTGAGCACCTTTCCAATGCCAACATTGCGCACTTTATGCAGGAAAAAGAGTTTGACCAACCTATTATCGTGGTTTGTTATCACGGTATTTCTTCACAAGGGGCTGCCAACTACTTAGTGGAGCAAGGCTTTGAAGATGTGTACAGCATGGATGGCGGCTTTACCCAGTGGGCCAGCGAGCTGCCGGGTGAGATAGAAAAATGACTCTAATTGCCCGTTACCATCACCCTCGACTAGCACAAGGGGCGGTAGACTACTTTAAAACGCAAGGAGTGGAGTGCGTGTTACGTAGTACCGACGGCCAACATGTCGAGGTGTGGTTACAGCATGGTGATGTTGAACGGGCACAACAGCTCTGGCAAGAGTTTCTCGCCGAGCCCACCGCAAAGCGATACCTTGAAGCGTCATGGCAAACGGGCAGTACTGAGGGGCTATTTCGCGACCCGGGAGAAAAGCTCAATTTATTGCAGCGCTTGTTTGCCTTAAATTGGCTATTGCAAGGCGTGTTTGGCATCAGCCTTATTATCTTTATTGCGATGTTTTTTGGCGATGCTAGAAGTATCTTCGACAACTTACGGTTTGCGCCTGAGCAACCTTTGACATGGTTGGCCCCAACGGTGATTCACTTCAGTGCCATTCACTTGATCTTCAATCTCAGTTGGTGGTTGTATCTCGGCGCACAAATATCGGCGCGACTAGGCCTAGGGGCATTGATTGCCGTGTACGTTAGCAGTGGTCTTATTAGTAACTTTATGCAGTTTTGGCTGGTTGATGCTAATTTTGGCGGCCTCAGCGGCGTGGTCTATGGTTTATTAGGCTTTTGTTGGATTTACAGTCACCGACACCCCAAGCAACCTGCTTTAATTACCAAGCCAGTGGTTGGCTTTATGCTGCTGTGGATGTTGTTTGGCTTTACCGAGCTATTTTTCATTAGCATGGCAAATTGGGCACACTTATTTGGTTTACTATCAGGTATGGCAATGGCGGCGCTATGGCCTAAATCTAAGGACGAACCAAGTCAGCCAGCGCCATAGCAGGTGGTGTTAGTGATATAGGTACTTAGTAAAAAGTACGTCACGAACGATTTCTTGGCCTGTTTCTTCTTTTAATAAGGTTTTAAGTTTACTGGCACAACGCTGACGAATTTCTTCTCTACCTGTGAGTGACTTAATGGTTTCTTCACTCTCTTTGCTAAGGATCTGCACGATGGCGTCACGTAACAGTGGCATATGATGCTCAACCACTTCAATATTAGAAACATCATTTAGCATGAGGTCGACGGTCACCCGCACATAGCCGAGCTTCTTACTCGATTGGCCGATGTAGTTGGTGATGATATCTGGCTCAAAACCATAATACCCAACGGCTGATTCTGCTTTTGCTGGCAGCGCAGAAAACAAAGCTGCGCATAGGGTTAGTACAGCAACAAACTGTCTCATGTTGTGTCAGACATCCTAATAAAGTTGATTTGTTGTTAGTTTATACGCAATTGCGCTGATTTTACAGCTGTAGACAACACAAACATAAACTTTTTAGAAGTCGCCAGCTTTGCTATTATGGCGGTGGATTTCGATAACGGAAGTATTAACTTGCCTTTGCAATTACCATTACATCTGCCTTGGCAGAATAATAAGCAATCGCTCAATGTCACTGCGATGCTGTCGCCATATTTATTTGATAATTATTCTTTAACCGCAGCATTAAAAAATGCCTGCGCACAGTTTTCAGTGCAAGTTCTGAACAATCAGCAATTTCCAGCCCCACACTTTTTAGCTGCCTCATTTAATGAGGTTCAGCCTTTGTGGTGTCGTGAGGTGTTGTTGCAATGCGATGGTCAGAACACAGTTTTTGCCCAAAGTTGGCTTAACCCTGCAGCTTGCCACATCGGCATGGACACCATTGGAGAGACGCCTCTGGGGGAGATCCTATTTACGGATCACAGTTGGCAACGCGGTGAGCTGGAGTTTTTCGAGATAACTGGTGAAGCATTACAGCAACTGGCTGAGCATATTGGCGAAAAACTGCACTGGCAGCACGGGGTCTGGGCGCGCCGCAGTTGGTTTAAAAATGGCGCAGCAAAAATTTTGGTATGCGAAGTATTTATAGCGAAGCAGTTTTATGATGACTAGAGAAAAGCGCTTAGCCTATGCGCAGTTGATGCGTTTAGACAAACCCATAGGTACTTTATTATTACTATGGCCAACGTTATGGGCGCTATGGTTTGCCTCAGCTGGGGTACCAGAGACTAAACTCATTATCATCTTTAGTTTAGGGGTGTTGGTGATGCGCAGTGCTGGCTGTGTGATCAACGACTTTGCCGATCGAAACCTCGATGGTGCGGTAAAGCGAACGGCTCAGCGGCCCTTGGCTAGAGGCGCGGTTTCCGCTAAGGAAGCGTTAGGGTTATTTGCAGTATTGATCGTTATAGCCTTTGCATTAGTGTTATTGCTGAACTGGCAAACGGTTGTGCTCTCAATTGGGGCGTTAGCATTGGCCGCAATTTATCCCTTTATGAAACGCTACACTCATTTGCCTCAAGTGGTGTTAGGGGCCGCGTTCAGCTGGGCCATTCCCATGGCCTTTATGGCCACTAATAAAACCGTGCCACTGGAAGCTTGGCTGCTATTTTTGGCAAAAGTACTATGGACTGTTGCCTACGATACCATGTATGCCATGGTTGATAGAGACGACGATGTTAAAATTGGTATCAAATCGACGGCAGTTCTGTTTGCACAGTGGGATCGCCATGCGGTGGCCTTGTTAAACTTTACTTTTATCGCTTTGATGGCCTATGTCGGCGCAAGCTATGCTATTGGTGTTGGCTATTGGTTGGGGTTAGGGCTTGCCTGTGCACTATTAATACGTCAGCAATATGCTATTCATCAGAGGGCGCGAGAAAACTGTTTTTGGGCTTTTTTAAATAACAATTACGTGGGCTTGGTGATATTCACCGGTGTGGTGCTGGGCTTTGCGGTTTAGTTTAAAATGAGCATAAAGGAAGTGGTAAACGCCTTTGTTTTACCACTTGAGGTGTCCTTAATAGGTCACTGTTTGCTTATGCTCCGATGCCGTGCCTTCAATCAATTCTAACAAATGATTGATATGTGAGTGGCCATCGACATGGTGATTGGTTTGCACAACTAGCTGCTCTTTATCTAGTGCTTTGTTGGTTTTTAACAACACTAAGTCACTGTCTTGAGCTATTTGCTTGGAGTGCTCAATACTAGCAATAGCGAAACTGTTACTGCTCTTAAGGCCATTGATAACTTGGTCAATACTGCCAATTTTGACACTGGTGGATTTATTCAGGGCATCTACCGCTTCATTTAGCATGGTTTGCACTTGCTTTGACTGTGAAAAGCAGCCATACATAGGGTAAGTAGTTAACTCAGACTTAGTGATGCTGTCTTGGTTAGCAAGCGGGTGGCGTTTTGACACGAATAGAATGAGCTGATCCGGTAAGTGAATATCACTGGTAATGCTGTGAGCACTTTGTAAATAGACACTAATATCGATTTCACCCATTTGTAGTTTGCGAGAAAGCTCTAGCTCGTCCTGAAGCTGCATTTCGATTTTGACATCTGGGTACTGTGCTAAAAACTGACCGCAGGAGATTGGCACAATGCCGCTGGCTTGAGAGGTATAACCGATAACCAGCTTTTGATTATCACGGCCAAACAGACTTTGCTTGATGGTCTTTTTGGTTTGGTCTAGTTCTGACAACGCTGTTTTACAATATTTTAAAAACAGTTCTCCCTGCTCCGTTAATTTTACTGAGCGAGTAGAGCGCTTGACTAGTTCACAGCCAATCTCATCCTCTAGGGTCTGAATGCTACGGGTTAGGGCAGAAGTACTAATTTGGGTTTGTTCGGCAGCTTGTCTAAAATGTCTTAGATTACCAAGCGCCACGAATTGCTCGAGCTGTTCAAATCTCATGTGAAATTCCTTTTAATTTCAACTAAAACACAGTGATTACGTCTTTCCCTAATAGTAATACACAATCTGAAAAAAATAAAGTGAAGTTTTTACATTCTGATTACAAAACTAGTCAGGGAATTTATCGCGTATCTCAATAAACTGTTCTAAATTATTTAGAAAAAGATCAACCAATTCAGGATCAAATTGTTTACCACTTTCAGACTTAACTAACTGCAGTACTTTTTCCATTGGCCAAGCCGGCTTATAACAGCGTTCACTGCCCAGAGCATCAAAGACATCAGCCAGTGCCGTGATGCGACCAACAATGTCTATTTGTTTGCCACTAAGCCCCCTGGGGTAGCCTGAACCATCCCATTTTTCATGATGTTGGTGTGCAATTTTGGCACCACAGAGGAGAATTTCATTATTCGAATTTTTTAATATTTCGTAACCTTGCTGCGCATGGGTTTGCATGATTTGCCACTCTTGTTCATCGAGCTTGCCCGGCTTATTTAAAATGCGATCCGGTATGCTTATTTTGCCAATATCGTGAAGCGGAGAGGCCATTTTGATGATCTCTGCTTGGTAATTTGATAAGCCATAAAGCTTGGCTAGCAACATGCTGTAATGGGCAACACGCTTAACATGGGAGCCGGTTTCTTTGGAGCGTTTTTCAACCGCTTCACCGAGAATATAAGAGAGTTCTTTTTGCGACTCTTTTACTGTTTCTCGCAACTTTAAGTTGTCGTAAGCCAGTGCGATGTTGTTGGCAAAAAACTCCAGCAGTTGAAAGTCCATGCTTTGCAAATCGCTGTCTTTACTCACGTATATCATGGTCTCACTGCCTTCTTGGGAGGAGAAGTAGCCAATGTACTCATTGTTAGTGCGTAAAGATGACTTTTTGTTGTGAGTTTCAATAAACAGCTTTTGTACGTTTTCTGGCAATGTTGCTGTGCTTGGCTCCACTCCAGCCCCTGAAGCGGCCAGTAACTGAAACTTGGTTGGCTCCTGTGATTGATGATTCACAGCAGCCGCACAGTAAATTTCAGAGTCGGATAATCCCATTACCGCCGAGACATGCGCTAAAATGGTTGATGCAAAATCTTGAATATTGTTACATTTTAAAAAATTGGAAGATGCATCAATAATGCGTTCTAAGCCAAGTTTATGCTTTTCAATGATTTGAATATCGCGGTGGGCTCTAAGAGCTGAGTACAGTAATGTTTTGAGCTTTACTGCCGTCAGCTCGGTTTTGTTCTTATAATCATTAATATCATAATCTCTGATCACGGACTCTTCAGGTGCTTCACCGGGTTGCCCTGTGCGTAACACCAAGCGAATATCAAAGTTTTCGAGCTCGTCACGAATATAGCGAATGAGGTCTAGGCCAGCATGATTACTTTCCATCACCACATCGATTAAACCCACAGAAATATTATGCTGCTGACTCAGCACCTGTTTGGCTTCTTGGGCCGAGTAGGCGTGGTGGAATCGTAAGGCTTTATCTTCGAATTGAAAGCCAGATAACACTAACTTAGTGACTTGGTGAATATCCTCTTCATCATCGACTACAAGGATATCCCAAAAGTTATCAGCAGCCTTATCGGTTGAGCTGTCTAGTACTTCATCTGAGAACAAAAATCCGCTCACAGATAGCTCCTCTTTTTACGCAGTTTCAAACCTAGTATAGTCTGCTGCAAAAAGGCCGCTAATTTTGTTGCGGTTTTTTCTCTATATTTTGTAACTCCAGCTCAATGGCATCGCACGAAATATGTATTTCGTATAGCGACAGTAGCAATGAGAAGGTAAGGCTACAGAGGCTTGCGCCGAAAAGCACTATGCCTAACAGTGCCACATTGACAAACAGGGCAAACATCGAAGAAGTACACAACACAAAGGCCACAATTCCCCACACTTGCATCCGCCTAATCAGTCGAATACGCTTGCGTAAATTATCAATTTGCGCCTTTACTAAAGGGCGAATACTCTCTCCCTCACGAGCATTTAACTCTCTAATCAGTTGCGCTAAAACCAAAAAACGATTGGTATAAGCCAGTAACAGTAAAGAAATAGCTGGAAAGAGTAGACCTGGAGTTGTTAGTGTCATGGTGGTATTGATCCAAACTGCTCGCTAGTTTTTGTAGTGTGATGATAATGCCGACGTTAATCAAGTGATAATAGAGCCTCTGTTGTTATTTTTGCAGCCTATTATTGGTGAGCACAGCAAAGTAGAAGTTAAACACATGAATGATGATTGTTTTAGATGGGTAGAGCTATGCGCGGTCTCTGATGCCATTGAAGCGCATTTGCTAAAAGGTCTACTAGCACAAGCCAATATCGATGTTAGGTTACAAGGAGAGCACTTATCGGGCGCGGTAGGTGAACTGCCCTGCGATCAAGTGGCGGTGCAGTTATTGGTTTATGCAATAAAATTACCCGAGGCACAGGAAATATTGGTAAACTACAATCAGTCCAAGCGTCAGTCCGATTCAGCCACCGCTGATTGGGTATGTCGCCAATGTGAAGAATTAAATGGTCCAGCGTTTGAGTACTGCTGGCAATGTGGAAACAAGCATGAGTAAAGCAAATAACTTTCAAAGAATAAGAGAGTTAAACTACCTTCAAAAAGCCGTTTTAGGGGCCGCCATTATTGAGCGAATGTTACCTAATTACGCACTGTTTAGTGAGGCGACCGGATTTGGTGATCAACAGGTGCTGCGTAATGCACTGAATTTAATTTGGGAAAAAATCCTTATTCCAAAGAGTAAAATTGGTCTTGAAAAGTTGGTTGAGAAAGTCGAGCCGAATGTTCCTGAACTCAGTGAGTTCGATATGTTTGGCACTTACCCAGCGATTGATGTGGCCACGGCGATTTTGACTATGTTGCATGGCTTAATGGCGAAAGAAGAGCAAGAATTTGTCAGCATCGCTAAAATTTCGCAGGCTTCAGTGGCTAAATACATTGAGTTTAGTTTGCTGGCAGAAGACATTACTCCTAGCAACCAGCTGGTTCGAGAGCACCCGCAAATGCAATATGAAATAGACATATTAGCAGAGCTTATTACTCATGTGGAGTCAATGGGACGCATCACCAGCGAGTCAGCTAAATCGCTAAAAGCATTGGCACTGGCTGATGGCCAAACCAATATTGGTTTGGAAGTTGCGTAAGTGAACGCGTATAATGCCGCGCTGCAGTTGAGTTGGAGTAAATGATTTGCGTATTTTAGGTATTGAATCTTCGTGTGATGAGACCGGCATTGCTATATATGATGATGAGCAAGGTCTGCTGGCGCATCAATTGTATTCACAGGTTAAGGTCCACGCTGACTATGGCGGGGTCGTGCCAGAGCTTGCTTCGCGTGACCACGTACGCAAAACCATTCCACTGATTGAAGCCGCTTTTGCACAAGCAGGTTGCAGTGCCGCTGACTTAGATGGCATTGCCTATACTGCGGGCCCAGGTTTAGTTGGAGCGCTACTTGTTGGCACTTCAATAGGGCGCTCACTAGCATTTGGTTGGGGGCTGCCGGCGGTGGCGGTTCACCATATGGAAGGCCACCTTTTGGCTCCCATGCTGGAGGAGGATAAACCAGAGTTTCCGTTTATTGCGTTGCTGGTATCCGGTGGCCACACCATGATGGTGAAAGTGGCGGGTATCGGAGAATACCAAGTATTGGGTGAATCTGTTGATGATGCTGCAGGTGAAGCGTTTGATAAAACCGCCAAGCTGTTAGGTTTAGATTACCCAGGTGGCCCTATGCTGGCTAAAATGGCACAACAGGGGGTTGCTGGGCGCTTTACTTTCCCAAGGCCTATGACGGATCGTCCCGGGTTGGACTTTAGCTTTAGTGGTTTGAAAACGGCAGCAGCAAATACCATTCGCAAAGAGGGGAATGATGAGCAAACCAAAGCGGACATCGCCCATGCCTTTCAAACGGCGGTGGTAGATACTCTAGCCATCAAATGCAAAAGAGCATTGAAAGAAACGGGCATTAAGCGTTTGGTTATTGCTGGTGGCGTAAGTGCTAACACTGAGCTGCGACAAAAACTCGAGCGCATGATGCAAGGTATGCAAGGCCGGGTTTATTATCCGCGCACTGAATTTTGCACCGATAATGGAGCAATGATTGCTTACGCTGGAATGCAGCGTCTTAAAGCAGGTCAACACGCGACATTGGATATGAAAACAAAGCCGCGTTGGCCACTCGATAGCCTAGAAAAAGTTTAATCCTGAGATTTCTTACCCACCCTCGGCTCCTTGCCAGTGAGGAGCCGTTTGATGTTGCCGCGGTGGCGAATAATAATCACCAAGGTTAAAAAGCTCACTGGGATGGTGTAAAGAGGCTTTATCCACCAAGTGTACAGTGGTGCAGCCGCAACGGTGATAATGGCTGCCAGCGATGAATAGCGCGTTACCAACAGCACCACTAGCCAGGTGGCAATCAACAGTCCAGCTAACGAAGCGCCAATTGGAAGCAAAGCGCCAAATGCCGTAGCAACGGCCTTACCACCATTAAAGTGAAAGAACACCGGATAGATGTGCCCAAGGCATGCACTGACCGCGATAGCGCCTAACCATACCGGCTCGATATGTAAAAAATAGGCTCCCCAAACGGGTATGGTGCCCTTAAGAATATCAAACACCAATACCATGGCAGCAGGTGGCTTGCCACCTAAACGCAAGACATTGGTGGCGCCGGGATTATTAGAGCCATTAAAGCGCGGGTCGGGTAATTTGAATAACCGACATACCAAGATCGCCGAGGAAATCGACCCTAGTAAATAAGCACATACGCACATTAAACTGATTAACACTGTCTTCCTTATTTTTTATTGCGTTGTTTTGGGCTATGATCGGCGGTCTTTGGTCCTGCATGAATTACGTTGCGATTGCACAATGCAGGTGAATTACAGCGATAAACATGTTTGGAGTTTACATGGATAAAGTCTATATCTCACAGCTACACGTCGAAGCCATAATAGGAGTGTACGACTTTGAAAAAGAAAGTAAACAAAGCCTTTACTTTGATGTTGAGATGTTGACCGATATCGCTGCTGCTGCGCGTCACGATGATATTAATTTGGCGGTCGATTATGCCAAGGTCAGTGAGCGTATTATTGCTCATACACGAGCAAAACCAGTGGAACTACTAGAAACCTTGGTAGAGCAGTTAGCGACTATTATTTTACAAGAATTTACGGTAGAGCAGGTACTTATAAGAGTAAGCAAACCCGCTGCAGTGCCTCAGGCACAGACGGTTGGTGTTGAAATTGTGCGAAAAAAATAGAGAAAAATATGGCACAAATATTTATTAGCCTTGGATCTAACATAGAAAAAGAAAAAAACTTACGCAGTGGCTTAGCGGCACTGATTAAGCACTTTCCTCAATATCAACATTCAAGTGTTTATGAGAGCGAGGCGGTGGGGTTTGCCGGTAATAACTTTTACAACTCAGTGTTTGCAGCCACCACCAGCATGCCATTACAGCAAGTCTGTTGGCTATTGAAAGCCATTGAGTATGACCATGGCCGCCGCTGTAATGAGAAGAAGTTTAGTCCGCGTACGTTAGATTTAGACCTGCTTTTTTACGATCAGGTGGTTTGTGACTCCCCAGCGCAACTGCCGCGTGATGAAATTACCAAAAATGCCTTTGTACTTCAGCCATTGGCAGAGCTTGCCGGAGACTTCCTTCATCCTACTGAAGACAAGTCGGTAGCGCAGCTGTGGCAGGAGTATCACAACCCAACCCAAAAACTATGGAAAGTGGAGTTTGCCAAGTAATGAGTGTTATTGAGATTGTTGTCCTTGCTGTTATTCAAGGTCTCACTGAGTTTTTACCTATTTCGAGTTCTGCCCACTTACTACTGCCTTCGCAAGTATTAGGTTGGCAGGATCAAGGGCTGGCTTTTGATGTTGCGGTTCACGTTGGTACTCTGTTGGCGGTGGTATTGTATTTTCGTAAAGACATTGTCAGTTTGCTGGCCGGTTGGTTTCAATCCCTTGGAGCTTCGGGAAAAAGCAGCAAAGAGAGCCGCTTAACTTGGTGCATTGTGGTGGCTACCATCCCCTTTGTGTTGTTAGCGCCGTTGTTAAAAGACATTGTGGAACTCTATCTACGCAGTGCGTGGGTAATCGCAACTTCCACCATCGTTTTTGGCTTGTTGCTTTGGTATGCCGATGTTAAGGCCAAACAGATTAACGATGAATTTGCCTTAACTTGGAAAAGTGCTCTGATACTTGGTTTGGCGCAAATTACGGCGGTTATTCCAGGTACCTCACGCTCGGGGATTACGATTACTGCCGGACTACTACTTGGACTCGATAAAAAAAGCGCGGCGCGGTTTTCTTTTTTAATGTCGATCCCAGTGATTTCCATGATGGGTCTGTATTATACCTTAGAGCTGGCAGTAGGAGACGAAGTGGTGGATTGGAGTGCATTGCTTAGCGGCGTGGTCTTGTCGTTTATTTCCGCCTACGCCTGTATATTCTTTTTCTTAAAAATCATCGAGCGCATGGGCATGATGCCATTTGTGATTTACCGCCTTATTTTAGGTGCTGGCTTAATCGCTTACTTAAGTTGGGCAAGCTAAATAAAAATGCCAGCATTCAATGCTGGCATTTTCTATAGTGGTAAGGCTATTAGGCAATTTGCTTTTCCGCCAAGCTCAACTCCATCGTTGCCTTTAGTAATCGATAAAGGTTTATCGAGGCGTCTATCTCTTCTTTGCGGTTGGTTAAACTTTCAATATTGAGCCCCAATGAAATGTCCAAGTGGGCGCAGCTTTTTAAAATCTGATCGAGGTTTTCTTTGCAGACACGAATTGACTCGCTTAATGAGTTGTCGGCATCGAGGATCCGCCATTTGGTGCCTTCTGGTACTGAAATGCCGAGCCATTCCATAAATTGCAGCGTTTTTTCACCGCCACATGGGGTAAAAGTTAAAATGATGCGCTTAGGTGTTTGACCTTGCTGTTTGCAACTTCGTGCGTAACTGGTGATTAAGTCAATGGTCGCCTGGGCATTGTACACCGCTTGCGAGACAAAGAACTCGCAGCCCTGAGTGGTCTTCTGAATTAGGCGCTGATGTTCATTGCCTTTGCTAGCATGACGCTCAGCGATGGTAACGCCACCTAAAAAGTAGTCTTCTTGGTGTTGTTTTAATACTTCATAGGCATCAGCCAAAGGCAACTTGATATCACCAGTCGATGACGGGCTACCAACCAGTACTAGATTACTCAAACCAAACTGTTGCTTAGTGTCACTTAACCAGCTAGAAAAGGCTTGTTCATCGCGCTGAGCCACGCTTTTGTAGGTGATCACATCAAGTCGAGAAAGCTCGCGAATGAGCTGGCTGTACTCACAGGGATCAACCGTATGCTTAAACGGGAAAGGTCGTGGCACTTGAGTGCGACTGCTCTCATCTTGAATGTCGTAGATGATCACACCGTCATATTCTATTTCATGTAAACGGCCAAGCAGTTTGTTGGCGATCGCTTTTAGCTGCTCAGGCTCAGTGCCGATTTTCGGTGGCGTAGTACCAATTAAATATACCCCTTGGTTCGGGTCGATGATTTTCTCTTGTAGCGTTAAAGCCATAATCCTCATTCCACTAAAGCGGTTTTAGTCTATGAGAAATAATATAGCAGCCATTTAGACGTCTAGATAGATTTTTTTGATGAAACAATTTCAAGGAGTATGAATTTGCTTCATGTTAATCTCAGGTGGTATATATTTGTTTACAGTTTTATGCTGCAGCTTGTCCCGAATAAACGTGTTATGACAATGAATTCAGGCATAATTACCAAGTTACATTGAGCGAACCATGCTCATTTTAGAATAACGATGATTAGGAAAGTCTCATGAAATTTAAATTACTGGCAACCAGTTTTGCTGTGA
The DNA here is from genome assembly GCF_037120705.1 of Pseudoalteromonas sp. UG3-2. Taxonomy (NCBI): domain Bacteria; kingdom Pseudomonadati; phylum Pseudomonadota; class Gammaproteobacteria; order Alteromonadales; family Pseudoalteromonadaceae; genus Pseudoalteromonas; species Pseudoalteromonas sp. UG3-2. Next base: position 3,070,106 of record NZ_JAWLJU010000002.1, read on the forward strand.
GTTTGGCACTTGCTGGTTGTAAGGCAACCGAAGCGACCAATAATAATACCGCCACTGCCAATACTGCAGTGCAGCAGAGTAATAAGGTATTTGCCCATGACTATGTACTTGAGGAATTAGATAACGGCCTGCGGGTTATGGTAGTGAAAACCGACTACCCAGACGTAGTATCACTGCAAATTCCAGTATCCGTGGGATCACGTAATGAGGTAGAAGCGGGCAAAACAGGCTTTGCGCACTTTTTTGAGCACATGATGTTTAAGGGCTCGGAAAAGTTTCCACAAGATGTCTATGCCGATATTTTAAAAAATTCAGGTGTTGATAACCGCGCTTATACCACCAACGATTATACCAATTACCACTTAAACTTTTCTAAGCAGCACTTAGACAAGGTATTAGAAATTGAAGCGGATATTTTCCAAAATCTATCTTATACCGAAGAGCAGTTCCGTACCGAGGCCTTGACGGTAAAAGGCGAGTATTTAAAAAATAATGCCAGCCCAATCCGTAAGTTACTAGCGGCAGTGCGTAAAGAAGCCTTTGATGAGCACACCTATAAGCATACCACTATGGGCTTTTTCGAAGACATTGAAGCCATGCCAGATCAAATGGAGTATGGCCAAACTTTCTTTGAGCGTTTTTATAAACCGGAGTACGTTTCGTTAGTGATTGTCGGTGACGTTGACCTGAAAGAAACCATGGAAATGGTGAAAAAACATTGGGGTGGTTGGCAAAAAGGCGATTACCAAGCTGAGGTACCTGTAGAGCCAAAGCAGCAGCAAGCACGTTATGTTCATGAGCAGTATGAAGGTTTGCCAGGTCATTGGCTGTTGGTGTCATACAAAGGGGCTGCGTGGCAACCAGAGAAAAAAGACCGCGCGGCATTGGATCTGATCTCGCAATTGTACTTTTCTGAAAATTCCGACTTATACCAACAGCTGGTAGTGGAAAAGCAACTAGCCAGCCAGATGTTTACTTATAACCCTGAAACCAAAGATCCAGGTCTACTGCATGTATTTGTTAAGGTTGACGATGAAAAAGACTTGGCAACGGTGCGAGATGCCATCAATCAAACTTATGCTAAAGCCCGTACAGAGTTGGTAGATGAGAATAAGCTCGAAGCGTTAAAATCTAACCAAAAATATAGCTTTGTTAATGGCCTAGATTCCTCTCAAGCGATTGCATCCACCTTGGCGCGTTATGTGCATTTCGAGCGCGATCCTGAGGTGATCAATACCCTTTATGCCACGGCGGACAGGGTCAGCCCTGAAGACATTCGCGATGTCGCCAACAAGTACTTTGTTGATAGTGGCAGAACCACAGTGACTATGTCTGCGCTGGAGTCGGTTCCAGGCTTTGCAAAAGAAGTTAATTTAGATGCGATGGTAGCCAAAATGGCACAGCCAGCTGAGCGTCACTTTACGGTACTAGATAACAGCAATGATTCACCATTAGTGGACGTTAACTTGTTATTTTACACCGGTGCAGCAGCTGATCCGCAAAGCAAAAAGGGCTTGGCGGCACTGACTGCAGCGATGGTTGCCAATGGCGGCAGTGAATCCATGTCGTACAAAGCCATCCAAAAAGCGCTTTACCCAATTGCCGGAAGCTTTGGCTACCAAATCGATAAAGAAATGATTTCTTTACGTGGCCGCATTCACAAAGACAACGCCGAGCAGTGGTACGATATTGTCAGTCAGCAACTTCTCAACCCAGGCTTTCGAGAGGATGACTTCAAGCGTTTGAAAAAAGAGCTGATTGATGACATTAAAGCCGGACTTAAAGCGTCTAATGATGAGGAACTAGGTAAAGAAGTTTTATACCATGAGCTGTATCAAGGCCACCCTTATGAAAGCTACAACTTTGGTGACTTGTCAGACTTAGAGGCTATTACTCTGGATGACGTCAAGGCATTTTATGCTGAGCAGTTCACCCAAGCAAAGTTGAATGTCGGCATTACTGGCGCCATGGATAAAGCGCTAAAAGAGACCATGCTAAACGATTTAGCCAGTTTACCAAAAGGTCAGCAAGCGCGATTAGATATTCCTGATGCCCCAGAGCTTGAGGGCCGCCATGCTACCATCATCGAGAAAAACGCCAAGTCGACAGCGGTTTCATTTGGTTTCCCTATCGATACCATTCGTAGCAGTAAAGACTGGGCTGCGCTTTGGTTAGTGCGTTCTTATTTTGGTGAGCACCGTAACTCTAACAGCCACTTATTCCAGCGTATTCGTCAGGTCCGTGGTATGAACTATGGTGATTATGCCTACATTGAGTATTTCCCTCGTGGTATGTTCCAAACCAAGCCCGATGCCAACTTAGGCCGCAGTGAGCAAATTTTCCAAGTATGGTTGCGGCCACTGCGTTCCAATAATGATGCCCATTTTGCTACCCGCACGGCGTTATTTGAGTTAGACAAGCTCATTAACGAGGGAATGACGCAAGCGGATTTTGAGGCAACTCGTAATTTCTTGATTAACTACGTCCCGCAATTAGTGGCCAGTCAAGACCGCCAGCTGGGTTACGCCCTAGATAGCGAGTTCTATGACATCGACGAGTTTACCAGCTATGTAACCCAACAATTGCAAGGGCTGAGCTTGGATGACATTAATCGAGTGATTGCAGAAAACTTACAAACCGATGATATTCACTATGTGTTTGTCACTGGTGATGGCAAAGACATGGCAGAGCGACTGGCTGAAGAGCAGGCGTCGCCACTGGAATATAACACCAAAAAACCGGATGCCTTATTGGCCGAAGACGCCAAAATTGCAACCTACCCACTTAATATTCCAGCGGAAAATATCAGCACCATAGACGTTGAGGCGGTGTTTAAATAACGCCACCAAGGAACCCTCAGGGCGACTCAATGTCGCCCTTTTTTATGCTTGCCTGCTTGGCCCTAGGAAACACTGTATGTCTGCAGTCGTTATTAGATATAACCAAGTGTTAGCAAAGGCCTTTTTAATTCTACATGACACACAGTAGCGCGAAGCGTTACACTATAAGGATTAACGGTATCCTTGGAAGAAGTGCAATGAGACATGAGATCTGGAATAAACTGCGTGAAGAGGCCAATGAATTAGTGTCACGCGAGCCACTGCTGGCAAGTCACGTCTACTCTAGTATCTTAAATCACGAATGCTTAGGCTCGGCGCTAAGCTTTATTGTCGCTAATAAGCTGGCTGATGCTGTGGTGTCAGCATTTACTATCCGAGAATTATTCGACCAAGCTTTTGTCCATTGCGATACCATGCTGACTCACGTTGCCAACGATATTAAAGCGGTTAAAGACAGAGACCCAGCTGCCGATAGTTACCTCAATGTTATTTTAAACTTGAAGGGCTTTCATGCTATCCAAGCACACCGACTGGCCTACTGCTTATGGCGGCAAGACCGCAAAGAGCTGGCCCGGTTTATTCAGAGCAGAACCTCTGAAGTCTTTGGCGTTGATATCCATCCTGCTTGTAAAGTCGGCCATGGTATTATGTTTGACCATGCCACTGGCATTGTGATCGGTGAAACCGCAGTAATTGAAGACAACGTCTCTATCTTGCAGTCTGTAACACTCGGCGGTACAGGCAATGAACAAGGCGATCGTCACCCGAAAATCCGCGCCGGTGTTTTGATTGGTGCAGGTGCGAAAGTGCTTGGCAATATTGAAGTGGGCGAGGGGGCAAGAATTGGCGCAGGCTCTGTGGTACTGAGCGCGGTTGCGCCGCACACAACAGTGGTTGGTATTCCAGCCAAAGTGGTTGGCAAGCCTTCGTGCCCATGTCCGGCTGAGAGCATGAACCAAAACTTCCTCGAAGATAACAGCGAAGAACAGTTAGAGAACCAATCTATTACCTCAGCGATGCTGTAAGCGTTACGTAAGCAACGGGCTTAAGGCCCGTTGCGTAAATCACTTTAAACCGTCTACTCGAGATACAATCTCGCCATCACCAAGCTGGGTCACCAGCGGTTGGGTGCTATCCACCTCATTAATCGATTTAATTACCTTATCGCCTTGCTTGGCAATACTGTAACCGCGCGATAACACCGCCAGCGGACTCACGCCATCGAGCCTTGCACTGTTCACCGCTAATCGCTGTTGCTGCTGAGCGAGGGTGTGCTTCATGCTGTGGTGTAATTTGCTCGACAATTGCACTAAGTGTTGTTGCAAGGCTGCGATTCTATGCTCTGGGTGGAGACGGTTAAAGCGATGCTGTAGCACCTGCAGTTGCGATTGTTTTTGTTGTTGCTGAATAAAGTAACCACGGGTCAAGCGCTGTTGTAATTCATCAAGACGTTGGCTTTGTTGCATCAACTGATTTTTAGGGTGTTGTAATTGCAACCGCGCAGCGAAGTTAGCGAGCTGCTGATCGGCTTGCTTTACTCGGCGCTGAAATGCTTGGCGCAACTGCATGACCAGGTTAGTGGTTTGTTGTTTTAATGCCTCAGAGTCTGGGCTTACTAATTCCGCCGCCGCCGATGGCGTGGGGGCGCGAACGTCGGCAACATAATCAGAAATAGTGGTGTCAATCTCATGGCCTACGGCACTGATCACGGGGAGCTGGCTGGCGAAAATAGCGCGCGCTACCGATTCTTCGTTAAAGCACCACAGGTCTTCCAGCGAACCGCCGCCACGGCCAACGATCAACACGTCCACTTCGTTGCGTTGGTTGGCCAGTTGAATTTGCTTGCAAATATGCTGTTGCGCTTCTTTGCCTTGCACCAGTGCAGGGTAGATAACCACCTCTAATTGTGGAGCACGGCGTTTCAGTACCGTTAAAATATCCTTGATGGCAGCACCGGTGGCTGAGGTCACAACACCAATGCGATGGATGTGTTGCGGCAATGGTTTTTTATAGTGACTAGCAAATAACCCTTCGCCCGCTAGTTGCATCTTTAGGGCATCAAATTGTTGCTTTAGTAACCCCTCACCTGCGGGAGCCAGCTGCTCAACAATCAGTTGATAATCGCCACGAGGTTCATACACGGAAACCCGGGCTTGCACCATCACTTGCTCACCATTGCTCGGGCGGTGTTTGCAATAGCGATTATTGCCGCGCCACATGGCGGCTTTTATTTGTGCTTTGTCGTCTTTAAGAGAGAAATACCAGTGCCCTGAGGCGGGAGCGACAAAGTTGGAGACCTCGCCGGTGAGCTGTACGGAGGCAAAACCTTGCTCTAATAAAGTCCGAATTTCTCTATTAAGCTTTGAAACTGAATAGGTTTTGTTATTGCTCGGGTATGCCATCTCAACCTCCATAAAAAATTCATGCTTACTTTATCATATTTTTTGCTAAATTTTATTTACTCCCATAAGGAACGCTGATAAAATTCGCACGCAATTCCTTATACTCAGTCCATTTGAGAGAAGCCGCGAACATGCTAAGAATTGCACAAGAAGCCCTTACTTTTGACGACGTACTTTTAGTACCCGCTCATTCAACTGTTCTTCCTCACACAGCAAACCTGAAAACGCGTTTGACCAGTGAGATCGAATTAAATCTACCGCTTGTTTCCGCTTCAATGGATACGGTAACAGAAGCCCGCTTGGCAATTGCCCTAGCGCAAGAGGGTGGCATGGGTTTTATCCATAAAAACATGACCATCGAAGAGCAGGCTCGCAATGTCCGTAAAGTGAAAGCCTATGAAGCAGGCATTATTTCTTTCCCAGTGACCGTGACCTCTGACTTAACCATTGCTGATGCTATGGAACTGGCCAGAGAAAAAGGCTTTTCGGGTTTCCCAGTTGTGGGTGCCAATAACCAACTGGAAGGCATTGTAACCAGCCGCGATATGCGTTTTGAAACTAAGCTGGAAAAGCCTGTAGCAACGGTAATGACCAAAAAAGAAGACTTGGTCACCGTGAAAGAAGGCGCATCACGAGAAGAAATTCTTGGCTTAATGCACGAACACCGCATTGAGAAGATTTTGGTGGTTGATGACGCTTTTGCTCTTAAAGGCATGATCACTGTTAAGGATTACCAAAAGGCACAAGAAAAGCCAAACGCGTGTAAAGACGAGCAAGGTCGCTTACGCGTTGGTGCCGCAGTAGGTGTTGGCGCTGGTACCGATGAGCGTATTGCTGCTTTGGTTGAAGCGGGTGTTGATGTGCTTTTAATCGACACTTCACACGGTCACTCTCAAGGCGTAATTGACCGCGTTAAAGCAACCCGTGAAGCCTACCCAGATTTACAAATTGTTGCCGGTAACGTGGCCACTAAAGCAGGCGCTATTGCACTTGCCGATGCTGGTGTAAACGCCGTAAAAGTAGGCATTGGCCCAGGTTCAATTTGTACTACGCGTATTGTGACGGGCTGTGGGGTACCACAAATTACGGCCATTTCAGATGCGGTTGACGGTTTGCAAGGTCGCAATATTCCAGTTATTGCTGACGGCGGTATTCGCTTCTCAGGCGACATCGTAAAAGCATTAGTGGCTGGTGCCTCGTGTGTGATGGTCGGTTCAATGTTGGCAGGTACTGAAGAATCTCCAGGCGAGGTTGAGCTATACCAAGGCCGTTACTACAAATCATACCGTGGTATGGGCTCGCTTGGCGCGATGAACCAAAAAGAAGGTTCTTCAGACCGCTATTTCCAAAAGAGCGATTCTGCTGACAAATTGGTACCGGAAGGTATTGAAGGACGTGTTGCCTATAAAGGACCAATCGCGACCATTATCCATCAGCAAATCGGTGGTATTCGCAGTGCCATGGGTCTAACTGGCTGTGCCACCATCGAAGAATTAAATACTAAGCCAGAGTTTGTACGAGTTACTTCTGCTGGTATGGGTGAGTCGCACGTTCACGACGTGCAAATCACCAAAGAGGCGCCTAACTACCGTATGGGCTAAGCCTTAAAGCGTGTCGTTGGGCTAGCAAGTTGCTAGCCCAATTTACTTTTGATAGAGGCGCATAGCGGCTTTATCCCTGTTTAGTTCCTAACTAACGAGATTATCAATGAGCAAAGATATCCACGATTCCCGAATTTTGATCTTAGATTTTGGTTCGCAATACACCCAATTAATTGCACGTCGTATCCGTGAAATTGGCGTCTACTGTGAGCTATGGGCTTGGGATGTAACGGAAGAGCAGATCCGTGAGTTTAACCCACAAGGTATTATTCTTTCGGGTGGCCCTGAGTCGACGACACTGGAAGGAAGTCCAAAAGCACCAGAGTATGTCTTTGAAGCTGGCGTGCCGGTACTTGGCATCTGTTACGGTATGCAGACCATGGCAATGCAACTTGGTGGACAAGTACACAGCTCAGATAAAAAAGAGTTTGGCTACGCCAAGGTGGAAAAAGTTGGGGACTGTAAATTATTCGAAGCCATCGAAGACCACATTGAAGACGGCGCAGGCTTCTTAGATGTGTGGATGAGCCATGGGGATAAAGTGGCTAAAATCCCAGATACGTTCAAGACCTCAGCTAAAACAGACACTTGCCCACATGCTGCAATGTCGTGGGAAGAAAAGCGTTTTTACGGTCTGCAGTTCCACCCAGAGGTAACGCATACCCAGCAAGGTTTACGCTTGTTAGAGCGCTTTGCCATTGATATTTGTGGCTGTGAAAAGTTGTGGACGCCAGAGCAAATCATTGAAGATGCCGTTGAGCGCATCAAAGAAAAAGTCGGTGATGATGAAGTCATTCTAGGCCTATCTGGCGGTGTTGATTCGTCGGTTGTGGCCATGCTTATCCACCGTGCGATTGGCGACAAGCTAACGTGTGTGTTCGTTGATAATGGCCTGTTACGTTTAAATGAAGGTCAGCAAGTGATGGATATGTTCGGCGATAAGTTCGGCTTGAACATCATCAAAGTTGACGCTGAAGAGCGCTTCTTAAACGCACTAAAAGGGCTTAATGATCCGGAAGATAAGCGTAAAGCGATTGGTCATACTTTCATTGAAGTCTTTGATGAGCAAGCCAGTAAGCTTAGTAACGCGAAATGGCTAGCGCAAGGTACCATTTACCCTGACGTAATTGAATCTGCTGCATCTGCAACGGGTAAAGCCCATGTGATTAAGTCTCACCACAACGTGGGTGGCTTACCTGAAGACATGGAGATGGGCTTAGTAGAGCCGCTGCGTGAGCTGTTTAAAGACGAAGTACGTAAAATTGGCTTGGAGCTAGGCTTACCATATGACATGCTTTACCGCCACCCATTCCCGGGTCCGGGCCTAGGTGTACGTGTACTGGGCGAGATCAAAAAAGAATACTGTGACTTACTGCGTCGTGCTGATGCTATCTTTATTGAAGAGCTGCATAAAGCGGATCTTTACCACAAAGTATCACAAGCGTTTGCGGTATTCCTACCTGTACGCTCTGTGGGTGTTATGGGCGATGCCCGTAAGTATGACTGGGTAGTGTCGTTGCGCTGTGTGGAAACCATCGACTTTATGACGGCTCGCTGGTCACACCTTCCGTATGAGTTGCTAGGCCAAGTATCTAATCGCATTATCAATGAGATTGATGGCATTTCTCGTGTGGTTTACGATGTTTCAGGCAAACCGCCAGCCACCATCGAGTGGGAATAATGCTATAAGCGCGTAAAGTAGCGTTTAAGAAAAGGGCGAATATGGTAAATATTCGCCCTTTTGCTTATTTTAAAAGCAGTTGAGCTGAAAAAGTGATTTTTTCGCTTTACCTTTATAAAAAGCTCATTATAATGCGTCGTCATTGCAGGGGCGTAGTTCCAATTGGTAGAACAGCGGTCTCCAAAACCGATGGTTGCGGGTTCGAGTCCTGCCGCCCCTGCCACTTCTTTTCTTTACAGCTTCCATTGTTTCACAGTACACTCACTAAAAATCCTATTATAACGCTATGAATCCTGTATACGCTGATATCCTTGATGTTGTGCCGGTTAAGCTCAATGCCGCATTTGCTCATTTAAATCCAAGCCATGCCACCACAGAGTCAGATAACCTTCCTGCGCTGACATTAGCAAAACCGTTATTAGACGATATCCAGCTATGCGTTGAAGCGAGTATTCGTGTGCAGCAGAGCAACACCATCGACTATCGCGACAATACCGTTTACTTGCCAAGTAACACCTTAAACGCAGCACAGAAAAGACAGCTGTGGCAGCAGATCTGGAGTGCACAAGATGAACAGTAAGCTCGCAGGCTTGTTGGATTTTACCTGTGACCAGATCATGGCGGTGGAAACCGCATGCCATGAGCATCCGTGGAGTGCCAATACCATGCTGTCGTGCTTGCATGGGCGTTACTTTAACGTGGCATTGAGCGAAGGCGAGCGACTCGTGGGCTTTTTTATTGTCGAGCGAGCCGGGCCTGATTTTACCTTAATGGATATTTGTATTCATCCAGACTTCCAAGGGCAAGGTTTAGCAAAACAGCTCATGGCGGAGTTAGTCGCGCAGGCAAAACAACAGCAAGCGGAACATATTTTTCTCGAGGTTAGAGCGTCCAATCATACTGCCATTGGTTTGTACAAAAGCGTTGGCTTTGTCGAGACAGGGGTGAGAAAAAACTACTACCCCAAGGGAGCCGAACGCGAAGACGCGGTACTGATGATGTTAGCCGATATCACCCCTGCGGGATAACTTATTGAATGGTTTCTGCGTTCTTGACGGCGAGGGTATAGCGAATAGCCTCGCAGAGCTTAAGCAGGTGGTAATGCTTTTTGCTATCGGCTGAGCGGCTTAAACTGCTTTCCAGTTCTCCTGCAGCCTCATGAATATTCATAAAACCAAAGCACCCTGAACTGCCTTTAATGCTGTGAGCCAGTGCTCTTAATTCATCCCACTCTTGAGTATCGTAAAGCCGTTGCAGTTGTTCTAGCTGTGCCGGCAATTTAGCCATGTAGTTATCACTTATCTGCTGAAATTTTTCACTTTGCAGTAATGTATCCCAAGCCGAGGCTTTATCATTTTGTAACTCGAGGTATGTTACCAATAAATGCTCGAGCTGGGCTCGGTCTATTGGTTTGCCTAAAGTGGCATCACAACCTGCTGCAAGGTAATTATCAATGTCATGTTTCATAACATTGGCGGTAAGCGCGATGATAGGGCCATCAAAAGCGGCGTGGCGTAGCATTTGTGTGGCTTCTTCACCACCCATCACCGGCATTTGCATATCCATTAATATCAGTTGATAGTCATTAACCAAGGCTTTTTCTACCGCTTCGGCACCATTGTTGACGATGTCAGGAACGATCCCCCAGTTCGACAGCAACAAGGTAATGAGCTCTTGGTTATCGGGGTTATCTTCCGCTACCAATACGTGGGCATCAATGGCGGTGGCGCTCAGTTGGTTGGGGGGCGCAACTTGTTGTTGAGCTTGCTGAAGGGTGTTGAGCCAGTTGACGTTACGGCCTGCAAAATGGCCCGCCACTTCAACCTTAAACAGGCTGCCTGCACCTTGCTGACTGTCGACCAAAACGTCACCGCCTAACAGCTGGGCTAAGTTTTTTGAAATACATAATCCTAGCCCTGTGCCGCCAAAACGCCTTGTGGTGGTGGCATCTGCCTGTTCAAACGGTTTAAAGACACGGCGGATCTCACCTTCAGACATGCCAATGCCGGTGTCTTTAATACTAAAGATAAACATCTCACGCTGCTGATCAAATGCTACGTGTAAGTGCACGCCACCATACTCGGTAAACTTAACCGCATTGGTGCCTATGTTTAACAGTATCTGCTTTAGTCTGGTGACATCGGTATATAAGGTGTCTGGCAGCGGTAATTCGAACTCAGTAGAGAAGGTGAGTAGCTTGTCATTGGTCATGGGCTCAATAATTGACTCAATGTCATTAACCAGAGGCAGCAAAGCAACGGCTTTTTCTTCCACTTTTAACTTCTCAGCTTCGATTTTAGAGAGGTCTAAAATATTATTAATGAGCTCTAATAGATGCTTAGAGTTGCGCAAAATGGTGTTTAAATGCTGCTTTGCATTATTGCTGTCAGGGTGTTCAATAAGTTGCTCGGTAAAACCCATAATGGCGGTAAGGGGGGTTCTTATTTCATGGCTCATATTGGCCAAAAAGCGACTTTTTAATTGGTTGGCTTGCTCGGCTTCAACAATGGCTCGCTCGAGTTGTTGATTGGTTTCCTCTAAAGCTCGAGTGCGGTTGTCGACTTTCTCTTCAAGGTGGGCTTTGTAATCTTCTAATTCCCGTTGGAAGGTGCGAATTTTTTCCACCATCAAATTAAAGTCTTTAAATAGCACGCCCACTTCATCGTTATTATGTTGTGGTAGCGCCACCATTAAGTCACCTTCGCCCACTCTGTGGCTGGCCTCACCTAAAAGTTCTATGGGGTTAAGCAGAAGATTCCGCACCACGATAAAAATCATAATCGGCAAAGTAACAATCGATAAAATGACGATTAAGGCGGTAATCAGGCTAATGGTTTTACCCGAGCGATAGAGTAGCGACTTGGGGATGGTCGATATGTAGTAATAGCCGCCGCTCAATTGGGCACTGTAAGTCATGCGTTCAGAGTCATCGATGCTGTTGATCACCATCGACTGCAGTTGACCTAAATCTGCAATTTGACTAATTTCATCCACCTCACTGGCACTTAGATATAAACCGATAAGCTGGTTATTGGAGCTAAATAACACCTCGCCAGAATTACTCACTAACAGGTTGAGGGTATTGTCATAAGGCGCTTCTAAAATGCTGGTGCTTAATAAAGAAGGCGAGACCTGGACTACCACATAGCCCCGTTGTCGGGGTTGCTTGAGATTAAAGTCGACACCAAACACCTGCTGCACAAAATAAAGCTGGGTGCCGGATGACGTTGGGATCATAAATTGGTGCTGTCTGAGGTTGCTGTTGAGCACTTGCTCAGTAAAAGGATAACGGCTGGGGGCTTGCCCAAGTACAGAAGAATAAAACGCATCGCTGCTGCCATCAGGGGTAAGCAGGTTGATACTGATAATATCTGGGTAGGCCTCGCTGTAACTGGCGAAGACATCCATCAGAGCCCCAAGTTGCTGGGTCTTTTGCTGCTCTTGGCGACTATCAATGGCCAAATAATCGCTTAATACTGGAGAGGTAGACAGTAGCTTACTAGTGGATTGGTATACCTCAATGTAGTTAAACATCTTTTGTTGCTGTTGCTCGACAAAGCGGCTAACAATTAACTTGGCTTGCTTTTGTGTCGAGCTGGTCACATTGGTTAGAGTAAAACCACCAAGAAATAGCAGCGGTAAAATCACCAAAGGGGTGATAAACCACAGGAGTCTGACACTTAACTTGCTGGTTTTCATGAATTAATAGCTACCTTGCTGCCGTGGGAAAATTGACCATTTAAACTCATAATCATATGTATAAGCACACCAATATACAAGCTTATGCGGTGAACACAGCTGTGTATCGGTAAGCGACAGAAGACTTAATTACTGACGACTTATTATGGCCTCAAGGCGCTGTTGTTGTAATTGCTGTTGAATGGCCTTACCTTGAAAGCCTTGCTTGATAATGGCTTGAACGTCAACTGCCTTAGTGGCGCTAAAGTAATGCTGTAAAGTGGCGCTACGTTGCTGGCACAGGCTATTAATATGCCCACAAATAAAGCAAAAGCGCGTGAGCTTTTGTGGTCTTCGCCAAGCATCGAGATTTTGCATCAGCGCCAGCCAATCAGTAGCGTCCAGTTGCGGTTGACTGAGCAGCCCGACATTTGCCAGCAGATCGTCTGCACTGTCGAGAAATAAATTAGGAACTTTGAGCTGCTTTGCTTGGGTAAGCTGTGCCGTGGAGCTGCCAGCAAAGTGCATCGCTAAGGAAAACTGTGCCACCATTGCAAATTGTGCGTCATTATCCAATTGCGCAGTGGCGTTTTGATAGTCGCGTTCGCTATTGCTGTTCCACGCGCTTAAGTAAGGTGCCACATCAGCCGTTGCTTTAAGTGCAGTTAAGGTAGTTAAAAAGTGGCCAAGAGCGCCATCTGCCATGGTTTTTTCTATTTCAAGCCAGACTCGTTCTGCAGTGAGGGTGGTCAGTTCACCTTCCGCCACCATAGTTTGCATCAGTTGCCAGGTTTCAGGGGCGATGGTAAAACCATAACTGTGATAGCGAGCGGCAAAGCGTGCGACGCGAAGTACTCTTAATGGATCCTCACTAAAAGCATCGCTGACGTGGCGCAGAATACGACCTTCAATATCGGCAATGCCGCCATAGGGATCAATCAGGGTGCCGTCTTCATCTTTAGCAATGGCATTGACAGTTAAGTCGCGCCGTATTAAGTCATCTTCCAAAGTGATGTCAGGGCCAAAGTCACAAATAAAGCCGCCATAGCCTTGGCCACTTTTTCTTTCCGTACGTGCTAAGGCGTGTTCCTCTTTGCTTTTAGGGTGTAAAAACACCGGAAAGTCTTTGCCCGCCTGTTGGTAGCCAAGCCGCTCCATTTCCTCAATACTGCTGCCAACCACAACATAATCTTGCTCTTTTACTGTGCGTCCAAGTAACTCGTCTCTGACGGCTCCACCAACTAGGTAGGTTTTCATCGCTATACACCACTTTTATAACATTCAAGGTTTTATCTTGAATGGGATTTTGCCATTATAGAGCGCATATTAACAATAAAGAGACAAGTCGTGTATTTACGCTATTTTGGCTTAACCGAAAAACCGTTTTCCATCGCGCCAAATCCAGAGTTTTTATTTCTAAGTGAGCGTCATAAGGAAGCACTTGCACACCTGACCTATGGTTTAGGAGACGCCGGGGGATTTGTTTTACTCACCGGGGAAGTGGGTACGGGCAAGACCACCGTAACGCGCAGCATGTTGGCAGAGCTGCCAAGCTCGACACAAGTGGCGTTTATACTCAACCCCGCACTGTCAGAGTTAGAGTTGCTGGCGACCATATGTGACGAGTTAGAAATCGATTATGACGGCGATAACGCCACCTTAAAGTCATTGACCGATGTCATTAAGCGCCGCTTGTTAGATAATCATCAAGCCGGTGGTCATACGATGCTTATTATCGACGAAGCACAGCATTTGGCCCCTGAAGTACTGGAGCAGCTGAGACTGTTAACCAACCTTGAAACGGACCATAAAAAGCTACTGCAAATTGTTTTGGTCGGTCAGCCTGAATTACAGCACCTACTGCAGCGCAATGAGCTACGCCAACTGGCACAGCGGATCACCGCACGCTACCACCTGCTGCCATTAACAGAGCCGCAAGTGTTTGCCTATATTAAACACCGGCTGGAAAAGGCGGGGTGTCAACAAGCTTTGTTTCATCATGATGCCGTCGCGTATATTCATCATATTACCGGTGGTATTCCGAGATTGATAAACCTACTGGCCGACCGCTGTTTGTTGGGGGCTTACTCGGCATCACAGACCCAAGTAAGCAAAGCAATGGCAATGCAAGCCGCGCAAGAAGCGCTTCCCACCAGTATTGTGACACCGTCAACCACCACTAAGCGTCCTATGCCTTGGGCTTTTCTGGCGTGGTTATTGGCTTTATTTGTCGCCGGCTTTGGTGTGGCAAGATTGGGGGGGATATAAATGTCTTATTTAACCAGCGCACTAAAACAGTCACAACAAAGCATGACCGCAGAGCAGGACTACCTGACGCAAAGGCAACATGCACAGCTGAATCGATATAAGAAAATAGCCACTATCACCGCCACAGTGGTGCTATCAGCGGCTACGTTCGCATCCGGCTATTACATTGGTAAGTTAACCCAGCCCACAGCGGCTGAAATAACAAAGCCGCAGCCTACTGCAAAAGTGGCGCCAGAGTCACAACCTGAAAAGCAACCGCAGCCTAGCGAACCACAATTGGCTGCAGAGCCACAAGCAACGCAACCTGTGGCGACAGCGATTGCCCCAGACCCTGTTGCTAGCGCTGCACCTCAGCCTAGCCAGCAAAGCTCGGCATCGCAACAGCATTTTCAGTGGGTGTCAGTGCAAGTTGGCGTTGATAATCAGGGCCAGCCTCTATATCAACAACAGCTGGTTCCTGTGGACGCACTGACGCAAGCCCCTGTAGTGAGCAGCACACCACAAGCTAAGTCAGCGCCTGCGGAAACTGAGGTCAGTGTGGGTGAACAAGGTGATGGTGACTATAGCGGTTATCGTGTGCTTGGTGCGCCATTGCAGCAACCAACCCAAGAGCTCGAGGGAGTGTCTGATGAGCTTAAAGAAGCGTTTGCCAATGCAGTGAAAGAAACGGAGCAAAAGCAAAGTGTTGATGTGATTGCAGCGAGCAAAACATCAGCCGCGGCTACGCCTGTGGAGCTGTTGCCGAGTAGCCTGCAAGCCAGCATTCCTAGCTTACGTTATCAAGCGCACATTTACGCCACTGAAGCCAATAAACGTTGGATAAAGATTAATAATCGGCCACTTTATGAAGGCGACAGCCTCGGCGCACTAACCGTGGTTGAGATCACACCAGAGCAAACACGGTTTGATTTCGATGGCATTGAGTTTAGCCTACAAGCGATGCAAGACTGGCTGCCTTAAGGGAGCATGGACTGCTTAAAAAAGCGAATAAGATCGAGCTTGAACTCTTCCGGTTTAATGGCGGCTTCGAGCTCATCATTGGCTTTTTTTGACCCTAGGTCTATATCTTGCACTTCGGTGTAATGCATGTGCCGAGCGTGGTAAAACACTTTGATAACTGGCTGTAATGGTGCGCTAGGGTTACTTTTGGTGACCACACCAACCTTGCCGCTGCGCAGCTTCACCAGAGTACCTACCGGGTACACCCCAATACAGGCAATAAATTGACTCAGCAGTTGCTCATCAAAGTGGTGGGGGCAGGCTTCACGCATTAGTTTGAATGCTTTGATAGGGGTTAGCCCTTCTTTGTACACGCGTTCAGCGGTCAGGGCGTCATAGACATCTAATATTGCGACCATTCTTACATGTTGCGGCAGCTCGTCTGCGTTTTTACCATAAGGGTAGCCCGAACCATCGAGGCGCTCATGGTGGTAGCCTGCAATTTCACACGCCGCCATACCGAGCCCTGCATTAACTAAAATATCGAAGCTGTATTTAGCGTGAGACTTCATTATTTTGTATTCTTGCGCCGTCAACGCCGAGGGCTTATGTAAAATGGTATCGGGAATTTCAATTTTGCCAATGTCGTGTAGTAGCGCGCCAGTGGTGAGCTCTTCAGTAAACTCACGAGAATAACCGAGGTGCTTACAGAAGATAGCCATTAACACCGCAACATTAATGGAGTGCTCAAGAAGATAAGCATCTTTTTCACGGATCCTGGCAATACAAGAGAGAGCGTCTTGATTGCGAAAGACCGAATCAATGAAGCCACTGGCCACTTCTTTAAAGGGAGCGACGTCAATATTGCGTCCTGCTTTTATGTCTTCAAACGCTTTTGATTGAATGTTTCTCGCTTCTTGATGAAGTTTAACCGCTTGTTGCATCTCGACTTCGACGCTGCAGCTGGTTTGCCAAGGGTTATGGGTTGGCTTACTCGGCTCCTCGATGCTGTCGTCATGAGGGGCACTTTCATGGGGATCATGCTCCGAAAGACGCTTACTCGGGTCGACACTGACCTCAAGCACACCGCGACGCTTAAGCGCAGCAATGCTGTCTTTGGTTCTTACCCAACCTTTGCTTTTTATGGCCACTTTACCTGTTTGCTTAACGACCCCAATGACAAACATACCAGGCTCTAACTCATTGATTTTTAGGTTTACCGCTGACATAACGACTCCTTTAACTGTGTCTTTAAGGCTAGCAAAAGTTAGCTAAATAGAAAGTTAAAATAGCGCAATATGGTTGCTTTTTCACCGGCATAGCCGCATGCTGATAAAAACAATAAGGAGTGTATCTTATGCGCATATCAGCCATCGCCTTAGCTCTTGCAGTGACCATGTCTTTGCCCAGCCAAGCCAATTTAGAACAACAAGTGGCCGAGACCATGCCTAAATTAGAGTCTCTGTATCGTCACCTGCATCAAAACCCAGAGCTGTCTTATCAAGAAAAAGAAACCGCAAAAAAACTGGCTCAAGAAATGCGCCAGCTCGGTTATCAAGTAACGGAAAACGTCGGTGGCTACGGCGTAGTGGGGCTGCTTAAAAATGGTCCTGGGCCTACGGTGATGATCCGTGCTGATACCGACGCCCTGCCCATAGTAGAAGAAACCGGTAAGCCCTATGCATCTAAAGTCAAAGTAAAAGACGACAGTGGCAACACCGTTGGGGTGATGCATGGTTGTGGCCATGATATTCATATGACCAGCCTCATTGGTACTGCCGAGCAGCTAATGCAGCAAAAAGACGACTGGCAAGGTACGTTAATGTTAGTAGCGCAACCGGCTGAGGAAGTGGGGGGTGGAGCCAAAGCCATGTTAAAAGAAGGGCTTTACACAGAATTTGCCAAACCAGATCATGTGCTGGGTTTGCATGTCAGTGCGTCAGTACCGGCGGGTAAAGTCGCCATTGCTCCAGGCTATGCCTTGGCCAATGTTGATTCAGTGGATATTATTGTTAAAGGCAAAGGTGGCCATGGTGCCTACCCCCATACGACGATAGACCCTGTGGTATTGGCATCACGCATCGTTTTGGCTTTACAAACCATCACGGCCAGGGAGATCTCGCCGTTGGAGCCATCGGTGATCACCGTAGGCTCCATTCATGGAGGTTCAAAACACAACATTATTTCCAATGAAGTAAAATTACAACTGACCTTGCGCTCTTATAACCCCGATGTGCGCAATCAACAAATTGCAGCCATTCAGCGTTTGACTGCGGGGATCGCCAAAAGCGCCGGCTTAGACGATAGCTTAATGCCTGAAGTCATCGTCCATGAAAGTGAAAGTATTCCATCAACGTACAACGACCCAGAGCTTGCTAATTTTGTCACCACTGCGATAACACAAGAAGTGGGCAGTGAAAACGTAATGGCATCAGAACCAGTGATGGCTGGCGAAGACTTTGGTTTATACGGTCGCACCGCAGAAGACGTTCCTATCACTATTTTTTGGCTAGGGGGAGTGAATCCCGCAACCTATGAGGCTGCTAAGCAGTCGGGAGAGCCATTGCCATCGCTGCATTCGAGTAAGTTTGCACCGGATTACCCTGTAGCAATAGCAACAGGCGTAAGGGCCATGACCCAAAGTGCTGTGGCACTGTTTAATAAACAATAACAGCAATACACAAACATAAAAAAAGGAAGCCTCGGCTTCCTTTTTTCATCATCTACTTACCTAGTCTTTAACGTTTGCTACTAACATCAGCTCTCTGTTGCGTTGTAGCTTGGCAAGCATGGTATCTGCAATGGGCTTAAACTTGGCCAGCTCGCTTTTAGGCAGAGGAACTGATTTAGGTAATTCCACCGTTTTTGGATTACGGTGTACGCCGTTAACTAAAAACTCATAATGTAAGTGAGCGCCAGTTACTCGACCTGTAGCACCAACAGTACCAATCTTTTGCCCTTGTTTGACTTTTTGACCCGTCTTCACATGGCGCTTGTGTAAGTGTAAATACTTAGTGATGTATTTACTGCCATGCTGAATAAAGACGTAATTACCATTGAGTCGGTTGTAACCTGACTTAATGACCTTGCCTTTACCAGAGGATACCACTGGCGTGCCAACACGGGCTGCGTAGTCTATACCTCGGTGTGCCGATACCCGACCTGTAACAGGGTGAAGACGTCGCGGGTTGAAGCTGGAACTAATGTATTTAAAGTTAACCGGTGCCCGCAAGAAGGCTTTTTTCATGCTGCGACCTTCCGGAGTATAAAACTCACCGTCGGTATGGCGAATGGCGCTGTAGCGTTCGCCTTGGTTAACAAACTCGGCGGCGACTATTTTTCCGGTGCCAATTTCTTCGCCATCAACGTAATGACTTTCATAGATTAACGCGAAGGTATCGCCTTTTCTGATCTCATTGGCAAAGTCGACATCCCAACCAAAGATATCAGCAAAGTTCATGATCTGGCGTTCGCTTAGGCCTGCTGAAATACCAGCACTCCAGAAACTGGAGTTGATTTTACCGCCGGCTGACTTTTCCCGGGTTTCGATTTCTTTACTTTCGATTTTAGTATGGTATTGGCCATCAGGATTAAGCGTAACAAACAAGGTGTCTGTTTTTGAAAGCACGTATTTTAATTGGGCTAATTCACCTTCGGCATTGCTGGCGAAGCTGAGTACTTCTCCTGGATGAATTTTTGTTAGCTTACGCGTTTCTGCGTTGGTATTGACCAGATTGTGTAACGTTTTGGCAGAATAACCTGCGCGTTTAAAGATCAAAGCTAGGTTATCACCGGATTTGACTTTATGATCTTTAAACTGAAATTCAGGCTGTTTCGGTGCAGCAGCCACAGGAACCTCTGGCGCGGCATCTAACTCAGTAAGCTGCTCTGTTTTTTCTGATATTTTTACTGGCAGCTCGTAACGCTTCCCAACTTCAAGGGCTTTACCGTCATTATCTTTCGATGCGGTTGCTTTTTCGGATGGGATCAGGGCAATTCCGACCATTGCAGAGAGTAAGCCGACGATAAGCATTTTATGCTTTTTGGGGAGCTTATGAACAACGTGAACCATAATGCGCCTTTTCTGCTGTCAAGAATTATTCGATATATTATTGCAGGATATACGTAATAAAGCCGTAATACCAGCGTTTTGTGCATTTAAACTCGGATAAATATAGGCTAGAATCGAGCGACTACAAGTTATAGCTGTTGGAGTGAGAATAGTGGATTTAGAAACTGCATTTGCAGAGATTAGCCGTGGTGCAGAAGAGATTTTGTTACAAGAGGAACTGAAAGAAAAACTAAAGTCAGGTAAAAAACTGCGGATTAAGGCTGGTTTCGATCCAACCGCTCCAGATCTACATTTGGGCCACACGGTGCTTATCAATAAAATGAAAACCTTTCAGGACTTAGGTCATGAGGTGATTTTCTTAATTGGTGATTTTACCGGAATGATAGGCGACCCAACGGGAAAAAATGTCACCCGTAAACCACTTACTCGTGAAGACGTTCTAGCCAACGCTGAAACTTACAAAGAGCAAGTATTCAAAATTCTTGATCCGGCAAAAACCACCATTGCCTTTAACTCTGAATGGATGGAAAAAATCGGTGCTGCGGGGATGATTAAACTAGCTGCTCGTCAGACGGTTGCTCGTATGCTGGAACGGGATGACTTTAAAAAGCGCTATGCCAATGGTCAATCTATTGCCATCCATGAATTTTTATACCCGCTGGTACAAGGCTGGGATTCAGTGGCGTTAGAGGCCGATGTTGAGCTAGGGGGCACCGATCAACGCTTTAACCTACTGATGGGCCGTGAGCTGCAAAAAGAAGAAGGCCAAAAACCACAAACGGTACTTATGATGCCGCTGCTCGAGGGCACCGATGGCGTTCAAAAGATGTCGAAGTCTTTGGGCAATTACATTGGCATTACCGACAAACCGAATGACATGTTCGGTAAAGTGATGTCGATTTCTGATGACTTAATGTGGCGCTACTATGAGCTGCTGAGCGCTAAGTCGTTAGAAGAGATTGCGCAATTAAAAGAAGCCGTCGCTGGTGGCCGCAACCCTCGCGATATTAAGATTGAATTCGCAAAAGAAATGATTGCCCGTTTCCACAGTGAAGCCGAAGCAGAGGCGGCACATCAAGACTTTATTAAGCGTTTCCAAAAAAATGCTCTGCCAGATGATATCCCAGAAGTCACGGTAAGCATTGATGGCGACAGCATTTTCATCGCTGGTTTATTGAAAGAAGCAGGCCTGGTTGCCAGTACGTCTGAAGCCATGCGCATGATTAAGCAAGGCGCGGTAAAATTAAACGGCGAAGAAAAAGTCACAGATAGCAAACTTGAGGTGGCTAAAGGAAGCTGCGAAGTGTATCAGGTAGGCAAACGCAAATTTGCCAAGGTGACGGTTAACTAATCGCGTCACCGACTCATAAAAGGCCAGTTTAACTGGCCTTTTTGCTATCTAGAACATGGCAAAAAGGAAATTGGTTGATACCCACAGTAATGTTGTGGTGGCGATAAACAACCAGCGCATTTGCTGAATAAGGGTTAACATTTGCACAATATGCTCTGCTTGCGGCTGAGACTTCGCGCCAATTCGCATGGCGTTAAAACGCGTACCGTGATAGAAGCGTGGGCCGGCCAGTTGGGTCGAGAGGTTGGCGGCAAAAAAGCTCAATGTCCAGCCAGAGTTAGTTTGTGCTACATGGCGGCCATAGTGCTTGATATAGTGCCAAGTTTGCTTGGGACTCAACAACAGCATGAACAAACAAACCAGCATTCGCATTGGTATGAACTCCAACAGCCAAATCAAGCGCTGCAGAGGTTTTATAAACCGCGCATCTGGAGTAAGCACTTGACGCCAAGCATGGTCGCATAACAGCAGTAACTTGTATGTCAGCACTAAGAATGGGCCTTGTAGCAGGTATATTAATGCCATAACAAAAAATTGGCGCATGGTATTTAAGGCGGTGCTGTCGAGGGTCGCTTTTGCTATTCCCATGCTGCTTAACGGTTCCACATCTCTGGCAACCATGCCCTTTAATACCGCCCGAGCGGTGACCTTTTGCTCTGATTTTAGCAATTGGCTAATGTGCTTGGCGCGTCCTTCATGACGGCTATCAAGGCATAAGAACAGCACTAGACCGCCTAACCAGTCGGGGTAAAAGGCTAAGCTAATAATGGCATATGTGAGCACCACAATGGTGGTGATTGGCAGGACAAATCCGAGAGTGCCCGAAAGGGTCTGATAGCTGGCACCGGCTTTAGCACGATAGACGCGTTGAGCAATGGCTTTGAATATGAGCGTTAAGATGAGGTTGGGGTGGTAAAGCGTAGAGAGCTTCACCAGCATACTGGCCATCACGGCCAGTAAAAAGATGATTAGGCCCTGGTGGGCCCAAAACAACTCTTGCAGCACTAAAGCGTAACCTTATCCAGCTTTGCCAGTAATGCCATCACCATCTTCGAAGAGTTTACCGAAGCCACTTCAAGGTATTCTTCAAAAGAGTGTGGTGACTCTTTGCCGGCAATGTCAGAGAGCGAGCGGATCACTACAAACGGCGTATTCAATGAGTGACAAGCCTGAGCGATGGCGGCACCTTCCATTTCCACTGCTAGCATGGTTGGGAAGTCAGCACGGGCTTTGTCGATACGCACGGGATCGCACATAAAGGTGTCGCCAGTACACACTAAGCCAACCATGGTTTGAATGCCTTCAAGGGCATCAACACTTTGTTTTGCGGCTTCAACTAACTTGTCGTGGGAAGTAAACGCTGCTGGCATTTGTGGCACTTGGCCAATTTCATAACCAAATGCAGTAACGTCAACATCGTGATGGCGAACCTCGCTAGAGATCACCACATCACCGACATTGAGTGAGGGTTCAAATCCACCTGCGGAACCGGTATTAATGACACAATCGGGGGCAAAGTTATCAATTAATAATGTGGTTGCAACGGTCGCTGCCACTTTGCCAATGCCTGATTGCACTAGCGTAACATCGTGGCCGGCTAATTTGCCTGAGTAAAAAGTAAAACCGCCTTTGCTGGTGGTTTGAGGGTTTTCCATGGTGTTGCGTAAAATGGTTACTTCCTGTTCCATTGCACCGATAATGCCGACTTTCATTACTAAGTTCCTAATCTGGCGTGTCAAAAATTAGTCTTATTATACGCAAAGCCGCTTTAATTGGTAAAACAAAAAACGGGCTTACGCCCGTTTGGTTATATTTCTGCCAACTGTGTTGATTGGGCTTTTGCTTGAGAGGGGGATAGCACCGCCGGTTTAAAGGTGCGGTTGCGGGTTTTCTTCGGCGGCTCCACTTTTTGTCCCAGCTTAAATAGAATGGCTGCGCGCACTTCCGCGCTTTGATAGCCACTTTTTATCTTCATGCGAATGTGCGGAATGCCAGCAGACTCTAGAGCACCGTTCACAAACCAATCTTTTTGTGCTTTATGGCCGTTTTTATTGGCATTGTTAACCAAGTCCACCGCGGCGACAATTTTTAGCGACTCTTTATCCACTAATACAAAATCGAGTTGTTTGTTCTTCGCTTTGGTTACTGCGGCACGGCGCGCTTTTGCTGAAATGCCAGGTTTGCACTCCAGTACATCGTTAAGCTTAATGCGGCTAACAATTTTATATTTATCACCCACAGCGCGTTCCAGTAACTGCAAAAACGACGCTTCAACGGTAGTAAAAACCGATTCTTTACGATTAAAAGGATAAGGATTGCCACCGACATCGGTGTACTTAGAAGCCACTACGGCGGCGACCACCACCAAAGCCAATATAGCAAGTAACGCGAACTCCATAACAAACTCCAAATCAAAAAAATGACATCTGCATACATAAAGCAATAGCTGTGCCATAAATAGAGTTGAATGTAGTTTTGCAGTAGACGATTATTTAGTTAATACAGCGATCCCGTTTTAACTAAACCACAACCAGGCAACAGTGCTTGCGGCCAGGCAATAGTAAAGCATTGGTAAAAGAGTATAGCGAATGATATCACCTTCTTTGCCCTGTAATCCTACGACACTGGCCGCGGCCACCACATTCACCACTGCTATCATGTTGCCGCCATTAGCCCCAAGCATTTGTAATGCCAACACCAACTGCTGCTCTATGCCTGCTTGGGAAGCTAACGCCTGCTGAAAGCTGGCAAACATTAAGTTTGAAAAGGTTGCCGAGCCGGCAATAAAAGCGCCCAGTGCCCCAACCAAAGGGGCAATAAATAGCCAGATATGGCTAAGATGAGCGGCAACTAACTCCGCTAATGCCAATGGCATGGCCGGCAGGTTTGCGTGGTTTACCTCAGAGAAGAGAAAAATGCGTACCATAGGAACGGCTGCAGCAAGTGATATAAGAGAAGGGAGTAGCATGGTAGTGGTTTGTTTTAATGCGGCACCAAACTGTTTACTCGTACCTGCTTGTAACCAAATGGCAAGGGCTGCCGTTAAAACAAAGACGCTCCCTGGGATATACAAAGGCATCACGGTGACCGAAATAGTAGAGCCAAAAATATGACTCCAACTCATATTGATACTTTGGAGTAAGGCTTTGAAGGGCAGTTCAGGAAGCCGAGTAAGCACCAATAATAGCGCCACTAAGATATAAGGTGCCCAAGCACGATAAATAGTTAAACCTTGCTTGGTTGTCGTTTCGAGTGGCTCACTATCTGGTGTAGGTGTTCTGGGTAACAGCATGCCTTTACGAGCCATTGGACAAATAATAGCAAGACCAATCATGGCACCTAATATTGAAGGAAACTCAGGACCAAATAGCCACGCCACGCAGTAAGCTGGCAGGGTAAAGGCAAATGCGCTGAGGATGGCAAACGGCGCAATAACAAAGCCGTTACGCCAACTTGGTTGAGAGCTAAAAAAGCGACTATACATTAACACCATTATCAGCGGCAGCATGGCTGCAACAAAAATGTCGATGGCAATCGCTTTGACAGCAATACTGGCCACTTCAGATGCGCTCACACCAATGGCACCTTGACCAATGCCAACAATGGCTGGTGTACCGACTGCGCCAAAAGACACGGCACTGGAGTCGGCGATAAGTGCCAATACCACGGCACTAAGGGGTGAAAACCCCAGAGCGACCAGTAACGGAGCGGCGATAGCCGCTGGAGTGCCAAAGCCGGCTGCACCTTCTAAAAAGCTGCCAAATAACCAAGCAACAATAATAAGTTGCACCCGCTTATCTGGGCTAATTTCAGCAAAACCTTGTTTGATAACCAAGGTCGCGCCAGTTTGTTGCAACACTTTAAGCAGCAAAATAGCACCGAATACTATCCATAAAATAGTCAGTGCTATGATCAGACCTTCCATTGTCGCTGCAGCAATTTGTACCCCAGGCACTTGCCAAACACTATAAGCACTAGTAGCGGTTAACAATAAGCTGATTGGCATCGCCGTTTTCGCGGGAAGGCGCAGCAAGACTAAGAATACAAATACACTCAGGATCGGAACCAAAGTGGTGATTAATTGCAACAAGTTCATGGTAGCGAAGTCCGTTTTATAATGCGTTTAGGTTAGCAGGTCAGCGCCGCCTTGGGTATGTTATTTACGCAGTATGCATTTACCGTATTTGGCAAAGAGAGTGTTATGGTATAACATTTCTTTTTGTTTCAGGCTCGATGGAATCTAGTATGCAAGATAATGCCAAGACAGTAGACATACCCAGTGAAGAAGATATTCGCAATGCCCCCGATTCTGACTATATGAATGATGCACAACTTGCGTTTTTCAAAGCCTACCTCATTGAATTACACGATATCACCCGAGCACATATCCGAAACGCCAAACAGGAGATGGCAAACCGACCGGAGTTAGCTGACCCCAGTGATTTAGCTTCTTGGGAAGAACAGTGCGCCATTTTGCTGCGGATTGTTGATAGAGAACAAAAGCTACTACCAAAAATTCAGCAGGCACTCGAACGAATCAGGTTAGGTGAATACGGGTATTGTGAAGAAACTGGAGAGCCCATTGGTATCCCGCGTTTATTGGCAAGACCGACTACCGAGTATTGCGCTGACGTAAAGCTCTGTCAAGAACTTAAAGAGCATGTGTACAGCGGTTAAGAGGGTGATGGTTTACCAAAAAGGTAACAAAATTCCATTGTCATCATTGCAAGTAAATTGAGAGTTACCATGCAAAAAACATCAAATTTATTACCAGATCCGTTTTCTGGTTGGGAGAGTGAATCAATGTTGGCCAGTTCAGCAGCACCAGCGGCTTCATGGGAAGCAGGAACAAGTCCTGTTTCATTAGGCGAAATCGTATCTGCAGAGAAAAGTGTGGCGGTATGGCAACGTCAAGTTGATAAAACCATTGCAACCTATTTTGAAAACACCTTTGAATCACTGGGTTTAGGTATACGTAGTGTGTTCTCAATGGCGTCACTTAAAAATAACCTTAATGAACTGCTGCCGGAAGCTAATGGTAAAACGGCAGCCATCAATGATGTCTATTTATTAGCCGATATGTTGACCTGTTTATTTGACTGCGATGGCGTTGGTTTACGACTTGCCCCTCTCTGTGAGGCTATGTGTCCTAAACTTCATGTCGATAAAATTGCGGTTCGTATGGTTAGCACTTATTTAGGCGAGGGCACCGAGTGGCTTCCCAATGAAAAAATAGTTCCAGCAGCTCAGGCGGGTACTGGTAAAGTTATTAAAACCGCAGTGCATCAAGGTTATTACAACAGTAAAGACATCAAACAACTTAATGCCTTTGATGTCGCATTGCTGAAAGGCAGCGCGTGGGGAGACAATGAAAGTATGTCTGCTATTCACCGCTCGTGCCAAGTGCCAAGCAATAGCAAACGCGTTTTATTGACCCTTGATCCACTTCAAAGTTGATAAAAAACGGCTGCAACTCATGGCGACTGAAAAAACGTCAAACTTGTTTAATCCTGCTTCGAGGAGCAGTTGCATTTCATTATGCGTTGCCAAACCTCATTGCTAAGACATAGGTGTGGTTCGCTGCATGCTTGCGTTGAATAGAGGTTGTTTTGCGGTATTGCGTTGCTCACACCTTAACAGCGCGTATGAGCAACCAAACTTGCTGTGATCACTCTGTTTTCTCTTTAAACTCGCACAGGTCTTCAATAATACAGCTGCCACACTTTGGTTTACGCGCGGTACACACATAGCGGCCGTGGAGAATAAGCCAGTGGTGAACGTCCACTTTAAACTCTTTTGGTACCACCTTTTCTAGCTTTTGCTCTACAGCAACCACGTCTTTACCCATAGCAAATTTGGTGCGGTTAGACACGCGGAAAATATGGGTGTCGACGGCAATGGTGGGCCAGCCGAAGGCGGTGTTGAGTACTACGTTTGCGGTTTTGCGACCCACACCTGGAAGGGCTTCTAAGGCTTCGCGATTTTCGGGCACTTCAGAGCCATGTTTATCCACCAGGATTTGACACATTTTATAGACGTTGTTGGCTTTGGAGTTAAATAGGCCAATGGTCTTGATGTAGTCTTTTAAACCCTCAAGTCCTAAAGCCAATATTTTTTCTGGTGTATTGGCCACAGGAAATAGCTTACGAGTCGCTTTATTAACCCCGACATCGGTGGCCTGGGCTGATAAGGTGACGGCGACGAGCAGCTCAAACGGTGAGGAATATTCAAGCTCAGTTTCTGGATTCGGGTTTTCATCCCGTAGCCGTGTGAGTATTTCTATGCGTTTTTGTTTATTCATACGGTTTACTTGCTTGTTGTGGCGGGGCGTATTGGTGACGGCAATAGCACCCCTTACGTGTTATAAATCGTTAATCGAGATTGGTCACTCGAGCCCTAGGGCCTTTTACTTCTTCGGCGCTAGGAGCTGCCTTGGCTTTGATTTGCTCATCGATAATGTTTTTGGCAGCAATTAAAAACCCTAAGCCTAAGAAGGCACCAGGTGGCAAAATCGCGACTAAAAATTGATGGTCAAAGGTAAATACTTCTATTCTAAGCGCCTGTGCCCAGTCTCCTAGTAATAGCTCAGCACCGTCAAATAGCGTGCCTTGGCCCAGCAATTCGCGCATGGCCCCAAGTACCACCAATACCAGTGCAAAGCCAAACCCCATCATCAGGCCATCCCACACCGACAGCAGTGGTGTGTTTTTTGAGGCAAACGCTTCGGCGCGACCGATAATGGCGCAGTTAGTAACAATCAGAGGAATAAAGATCCCCAGAGATTGATATAAGCCAAAGGTGTAAGCGTTCATCAACAGTTGCACAATAGTAACGAACGCGGCAATGATCATAACAAAAACGGGGATTCGAATGTCTTTAGGAACCCAATTTCTCACCACCGACACGGTTAAATTCGAACCCACCAATACCAGTAAGGTTGCGATACCCAAACCTAAGGCATTGGTAATGGTTGAGGTTACCGCGAGTAATGGGCACAGCCCTAAAAGCTGCACTAGGGCAGGGTTATTTTGCCAGGTGCCTTCTTGAAATAATGACTTCCACTGACTCATGGTGTCACCTCGCAGGTATTTTCGGCGCTAAACAAGACATCAAAGTGTGTTTGAGCATACCAAGCCGCTTGATTTACCGAGGTGACCACCGCCCGTGGCGTGATAGTGGCACCGGTAAAAGAATCGAACTGGCCGCCATCTTTTTTAACTTGGAATTGAGTGTCTTCGCCACTGGTCACTTGGGTGCCATTGAAGCTGGTGATCCAATCTGATTTAGCTAACTCGACCTTGTCACCAAGCCCTGGCGTTTCTTCGTGACGAGTAACTCGCACGCCACTAATATTGCCTGAGCTATCTACTGCAGTCAGAATATCTATGTTACCGCTGTAGCCATTGGGTGTCACATGGCGTACTAACAAAGCAGAAGGCTCTCCGTTGCGTGTTGCACGATAAATCGTGTGTGGGCCTCCTGGACCTAATGCATCTGCATCGCTGGTGGTGCAGTCTAAATAAAGTTGGTTGTCATAAGCCTCAGGTGCTACCACTTGAGTGAGCAGCTTCATTAAATGGCGTTGCTCCTGATTGGCAATTTCGCCTTTGGTGAGGTCATTGACCAATGCCACGGCGCCGGTGGTCACCAACGCAAAGGCGGTTAAGATAAGGCCGTTCTTTTGCATCGACTGTAAAATCATGATTTAGCTCCATGACCGTATGTGCGCGGTTGTGTGTAGTGATCGATTAAAGGCACTGCCATGTTCATCATCACCACGGCAAACGCCACCGCATCTGGGTAGCCACCAAACTGACGGATAACGTAAACAATTAACCCTATCGCGGCACCATATATCAACCGGCCGCGGTCAGTGGTCGAGGCAGAAACCGGATCGGTGGCAATAAAAAATGCCCCTAACATGGCGCCACCACTGAGTAAGTGGAATAACATGCCCGGCTCTGACTGGGGCGCAACAATATAGCCAATGGCGCTGGCGAAGGCCAAAGTGGCGATAAAAGCAACCGGAATATGCCAGTTGATTATTTTGTTTTTAAGCAAGTACAAGCCACCTAATAAGAAGGCCAAATTAACGTATTGCCAACCCTTGCCTGCGTATTCAGAAAAGCTGGGGCCTTGCATCGCTTCGCTTACTGTTAATCCCTGAGCCGTAGCGGTTTTCACGCTGTCTAGCGGCGTTGCTGCTGTGGCGCCATCGACTACGGCGGTGCGCCACGCTTCTAAGCTTTCACCTTGGCTTGTAACTTCGGTAAAAATTAACGCCACTTGGTCAATTATGCTGGGCTCAGTCAACATTAACGTTTGTACTGGAGACCATGAAGTCATTTGCACCGGGAAGGAGATCAGCAGCAAAACATAGCCTGCCATAGCTGGGTTAAACAGGTTAAAGCCCAAGCCACCGTAAAGCTGCTTAACAATAGCAATGGCAAAGAAACAGCCAATCACAATAACCCACCAAGGCGCTAGCGGCGGAATGCTAATGGCTAGCAGTAACCCCGTTAGCCAAGCACTGCCATCACTTAAACTGGGCCAGACTGCGCGTCCTCGCAGTTTTAATACTAAGGCCTCAGATAGGCTTACTGTAATAAGCGCCAGCAGCAGCTGCACTAGCACTCCTATACCAAAAAAGTAAGTTTGTACTAACACACCAGGTATGCAGGCTGCCATAACGGTTAGCATTAAGCGGCTAACGGATTTATGGCTGTGGTTATGCGGTGATGAAGCCATGGTTAATTTCATGACGGCTCATTTCCTTCTTGTTCTTGCGCTTGTTTCTTTGCTTTTGCACGTGCTATAGCGGCTTTGACAGCAGCCTTTTTCTTGTCTTCAGGGCTTTGCTGTGGCGCCTCTTGAGTCGAGCTTTGTGGCTCAGAAGTCGCGCTTTGGTCGTCGTCTAACTGTTGCTGCTGTTGTTTTTCTGCCTTTTTTGCCTTTGCTCGGGCAATGGCGGCGGCCACCGCGGCTTTGCGCGGATCTTCTGGCTCATCAGCGGCAGTTTCAGACGGTGCTGTGCTTGGTTCATCGGTATTGCTATCTGTTGCCTCGGCTTGTTCCTTGGCTGCCTTTTTCGCTTTAGCGCGGGCAATGGCGGCGGCAACGGCGGCTTTGCGCGGATCTTCTGGCTCGTCAGCGGCAGCTTCAGATGGTGCTGTGCTTGGTTCATCGGTATTGCTATCTGCTGCCTCGGCTTGTTCCTTAGCGGCTTTTTTCGCTTTGGCGCGGGCAATGGCGGCGGCTACCGCAGCTTTACGTGGATCTTCTGGCTCTTCGGACGTGGTTTCAGGCTCTGCTGGTTCGTCTTGTTCCTTGGCCGCTTTTTTCGCTTTAGCACGGGCAATGGCGGCGGCTACCGCAGCTTTACGTGGATCTTCCGGCTCTGCAGATGCTGCTTTACTTGGTTCTCGCGTTTCGCTGTCTGCAGCCTGGTCTTGCTCCTTCTCTGCCTTTTTCGCTTTAGCGCGAGCAATAGCGGCAGCCACGGCGGCTTTTTTATCGTTAGGCTCAGCAGTGCTGTCCGCGTTGCCATCGGATTGTGCGGCCGCTTTTTTGGCCTTGGCACGGGCAATGGCGGCAGCAACGGCGTCTTTTTTATCACTCGGCTCTTGTTGCTCAGCTTTGGCTTCTTTGTACTTTCGAGCTTGCTCTTTGCGTTTGGCGCGCTCTGCCGCCACGGCGCTGTTATCCGGCTCCAGTTCACCTTCTTGATTGCGCTTGGCTTTGGCTCGCGCAATGGCGGCTTGCACTGCAGACTTGTCGTTTTGTTTATCTTTTACACGCGACAGCGCTTCTTGCACTTTATCTTTGTCAGCGGCTTTTGGCTTAGCACCGGCGGCACGGCGCTTATGTTTGTTCTGGCGCTCTTCTTGCTCGCGTTGTAGCCGTTCTTTACGCGCTTCAAAGCGCTCTTTGGCGCGTTCAGCTTTGACTTTTTCGAGCTTTTGCTCACGAATATCGGCTTTGGCTACGCGGTAATATTGTACCAGTGGAATTTCACTGGGGCAGACGTACGAACAGGCACCGCACTCAATGCAGTCAAATAGGTTGTATTCTTCCAGTTTGTCGTACTCTTTGCCCTTAGCAAACCACTGCAACTGTTGCGGCAGTAGGCTTTGTGGACAGGCGTCTGCGCAGGCGCTGCAACGGATGCAGGCTTTTTCGTCGCCTGGAGCTGCCAGTTCTTGATTGTCTGGCGCTAAAATACAGTTGGTGGTTTTTACCACGGGAATACGCACCGATGGCAAGGTAAAGCCCATCATGGGGCCGCCCATTATCACTCGCTGCGCAGGCACTGGCGAAAACCCTTGGCAATCCAGCAGGTGCTTAATTTCCGTGCCCAGTAAGGCCCAGACATTATTTGGCTTGGTAATGGTATTTCCGGTTACGGTCACCACGCGTTCAATTAATGGTTTACCCTCAAAAATCGCTTGCCAAATGGCATACAAGGTACCGACATTTTGCACTAACACGCCAATATCAGCGGGAATGCCAGGGCTGGGGACTTCTTTTGATGTCAGCACTTTGATGAGTTGTTTCTCACCACCAGAAGGGTATTTAGTGGGCACGGCACGAACCAAAATGTCTTGGTTGTGTTGCGCCGCAGCGCTGATGGCTTGAATGGCTTCTGGTTTGTTATCTTCAATGCCGAACAGTACTTTTTGGGGCTTCAGTATGCGTTGCAATACTTCGATGCCGGCCACAATTTCTTTAGCATGCTCACGCATTAAGCGGTCATCGGCGGTGATGTAAGGCTCACATTCAACGCCATTCACCACTAGGTATTCAATTGCTTTAGGGCTGTCGGCTTTAACGTAGGTTGGAAATCCAGCACCACCCATACCCGCAATACCTGACTGGTGAATGATCTCGATGATTTCTTTATTTTCCAGCTTGCTCAAGTCGCTGATTGGCGTTAAAGGTGCCCACTTGTCGGCGCCATCAGGACGTAAAATAATGCTCAGCTCAGGCAGTGCCGATGGGTGTGCTGAGGGCATGGATCTAATGTCTTCAATGGTGCCTGAAGTTGGGGCATGCACAGGTAATGACCAGTTAGTACCAGGGGCGGTAAGTGCTTGGCCCTTTAATACGCTGTCGCCTGCTTGCACCAGCAAGCTGCCGTTGGCACCAATATGCTGTTTAAGCGGTAAAATTAATTTATCCGGCAGCGGCAAGCGTGTCAGAGCGCCCTGATTTGACAGTGTCTTTTGTTCCGGTGGGTGAATGCCCCCTGGAAATTGCCACAGCTTACCGTTTTCTATCTGTTCAAGTAATGTGTCCACTTAAACCTCTTAATCAATCTGTGTCACTGGAATAGCGTCTAGTTGCCACTTCCAAGTTTGTTTCGTTTGCTCCACGGGTACCATGTCAATGCAGTCAACAGGGCAGGGCTCAACACATAAGTCGCAACCGGTACATTCTTCAATTAACACCGTGTGCATTTGTCGGGTGGCGCCAACGATGGCATCCACAGGGCAGGCTTGAATACACTTGGTACAGCCAATACATTCATCTTCGCGAATGTAGGCCACCTTTTTCACTGGATCGGCTTCTTCACCGCCGGCCAGAGGCTTGGCTTCCACGCCCATCAAATCGGCTAGTTTTTTTACTGTCGCTTCACCGCCAGGAGGGCACTTATTGACCTCGTCACCATTGGCAATGGCTTCAGCATAAGGACGACAGCCAGGGTAACCGCACTGGCCACATTGTGTTTGCGGTAAAATAGCATCAATTTGGTCGACAATGGGGTTGCTTTCTACCCGGTATTTAACCGCGGCAAAGCCTAAAATAATGCCAAAGATTAAGGCCAGCGCGCCGAGCGCTAACAATGCATAAAGTAACGTCATAAATTACACTTCATTAAAACTTAACCAAACCAGAAAAGCCCATAAATGCCAGCGACATTAGCCCAGCTGTGATCATGGCAATGGAAGCTCCTTTAAACGGAGTGGGCACATCGGCAACGGCGAGGCGTTCACGTAAAGCAGCAAATAGCACCAACACCATGGAAAAACCAACAGCGGCGCCGAAGCCATAAACGGCCGACTCTAAAAAGGTATGATCTTTTTTGATGTTTAACAGCGCCACACCGAGTACCGCACAGTTCGTGGTAATAAGCGGTAAGAATATACCGAGTAGACGATACAGCGTGGGGCTGGTTTTTCTTACTACCATTTCAGTAAATTGAACCACCACGGCTATCACTAAAATAAAGCTCATGGTGCGCAAAAATGTCAGCTCTAATGGCAATAAAATATATTGATTAACGAGATAGCTGGTTACCGACGCTAAGGTCAAGACGAACGTCGTCGCTAATGACATGCCTACCGCTGTGTCTAACTTGCCAGACACCCCCATAAACGGGCACAGGCCTAAAAACTGTACTAAGACAAAGTTATTTACCAACACGGTGCCGATAAGTAACAAAATATATTCGGTCATTATTGCCTCTAAAACTATCTCGCTTAAGCTCGGTTTACACTGCCTCTTTAGCGA
Source organism: Pseudoalteromonas sp. UG3-2 (assembly GCF_037120705.1). Classification (NCBI taxonomy): domain Bacteria; kingdom Pseudomonadati; phylum Pseudomonadota; class Gammaproteobacteria; order Alteromonadales; family Pseudoalteromonadaceae; genus Pseudoalteromonas; species Pseudoalteromonas sp. UG3-2. The sequence continues at coordinate 3,103,448 of NZ_JAWLJU010000002.1, forward strand.
ACGATGAACACTGTTAGTACGGTTGAGCTAGAAACAACGATTTGTTGCCGCGCGTATTGCTACTCAATTGAAACTCAACGCAATATTGTATAAGAAAGTTGGCACTTTGTACCGTCAGCAAGGTGCCTGAGCTGTGCCTGTGATCTAAGTATTGTAACGCCGAGCTGACAGTGAAGGCATAGCAGACTATCAACGTCAGAGCTGTAAGTAGGCAGTGATACCAATCCGCATTAATCGTTGCGCAATTTGAGGGAGTAAACTTGACGCTAACCGCGTTCAAAGTTCCTTTTTAGAACAACCAAGTAGCAAAACTTTTGCCTGGTTATCAAGAGGGTTATCTTGCCTCAAATAGAGCACTGAATTAAGCGCATTAGTATGATTTGGCGCTCACGCACTAGGTGGCAATAATAACACAGATTAACGCCACTGTGGCAGTGCTTCGTGCTGCTTGGTGGGACTAAAGTAACAGCGCTCTGACGAGCGCTTATATTTCTTTGGGCTTTTCGATGTAATAGCCTTGCACACCATCGAGGCAGAGTGTTTCAACGATGTGTTTTTCTTCTTGGCTCTCAACGCCTTCGGCAAATACATTAACACCAATACGGTGCGCAAGGTCGACCATTAAGCGCATAAAGTATTGATTGTTTTTATCTTCTTCTAAGCCACGCGTATAGCTGGCATCCATTTTGATGTAGTCAGGTTTCAAGTCGCGGAAAAACTTGAACGAGGTGAGGCCAACACCAAAACGTTCTACGGTGATCCGGGCACCAACTCGGTGCACCATATCAATAAAGCGCTTACTGGCTTTAATATTTTGCTGTAAGCCAAACTCACTGACTTCAAAAACCAACTTAGAAGCTAGATTGGTTTCTTTTAGTAGGCGCCTCTCTAACCAAATGACAAATTGATCGTTATGGGCACTGGATGCGGTGACATTAATACCAAAGTATTTTTCATTGAAATTGCGTGTTTTGATTAGCTCCAATGAGGTATCAATAATAAGCTGATCAATTTCAATCGCCATTTCTAGCTTTTCCGCCATGGCTAGGAATGAAGCGGTGGGTAGCATTTGTCCTTCTTCGGTTTTAAAACGCGACTGGATCTCGGCGTAGGCTTTGGAGTTTTTACCAATCGGCATGATGTTCTGCATCATTAGACTGACACGTTTACTGCTAATCACATCACGGATCACCCGACGCCAGTTTTGGTTTCCGAAGCCGGCACTGACATTGTTAACCAAATCCGATTCACGTTGAATATGCCAAGCGTTGGCTTGCTTACTCTGCGCCATGCTCATGGCGTTATCGACCACGGAAAGCAATTCGCCTAATGGTTTACCATTTTCATAAGGCACTATACCGGTGTTTGCTACCGAAGACAGTTCCTGGTTTTGTTGGAACTGGGTGAAGCGTGACTGCAGTGTTTCGCCAAACTCTTCAGCTTCTTTACTGGGAACATTGGGCAAGATCACCGCAAAGTCGGAACTGTTGAGACGAAATACCTTACTACCGGCGTAGGTGCCAGTAACATGTTTGATAATGTCGGCAACGGCTTTGATGTATTCATCGCCTTTTTGATAGCCCCGAGTTTGGTTGATCACTTGTAACTCTGAGCAGCGGATCATTGCCAAAGAGCCAAACGCCTTTTTGTTTGATGACTCAATATATTGTTCATAATGCTCAACAAACATATTGCGGTTACCTAAGTCAGTAACTACATCTTTATAAGCCTCTTGCTTAATCGAGTGCGCAGCATTTTTGATGTCGTCCTGTTTGGAGCGTAAAAAACTCGCTAGGCGCTTAAAAGAGGGGAGTAGCTCATGACTTAGCTCAGAGACTTTACCGTCGTCAAAATCGAACTCAAGATTGTCACTGGATTGGTTTTGGGTAATATAAGTGTCAACGGCATTGGCCACCGTGATGCTGACATTGCGGTTAAGCTTTTTATATACGCCTTGCATAAAAAACACTGGAATAAATGCAACCAAGGCAGAAATAACAATCAATAACAGTAGTGCCTGTTGTAAAATTTCGGCTTGGCTTTGGGCATTTAATAAAAATTCAATCTTGATGTCTTTACTGTCATTGACGGCAAACTGCGGACGAATGGCGTTCATGGTCGATTCAATAAAGTCAGCAACAAAAGGAAGCTGACTAGGCGTATTGACCTGCAATATCGTATTACCGTCGAAATCTCTAACAATAAAGGTAGAAAAAACATCGCCACTGTTTAGCGCTTGGCTAATATGCTCAGGAGTGACTTCTTGCAGTGTTTTATCTTTTATATACTCCGTCACCATTGCATGTGCGCTTTGTTGTGCTTGGTTTACTGCGGAGTCAAAACTTGTAGCAATAAAAAAGCTACCAACGAGTGAGAAGATAAGCCAAGAAAGGGCTTGGAGCACGATGAGTTTTTTAAAACCAGCCATAGTACGCATCTTAAAGAGGATTATTCCATAATATCGGGTGTGTTGCTGATAACTTTATCTGCGGTATTTATTTTGATAGCAACAGATGTCAGGTTATGTTCAGCAATAGCACTGAAAATAATGCTTGTAGAGTAGTGTAATTGGTTGAAAAAGTCTAATAATTTCGTGTAATTGGCTCCCCCTCCCCGACTCGAACGGGGGACCTGCGGATTAACAGTCCGTCGCTCTAACCAACTGAGCTAAGGGGGAACAATATAAGAAGGGTTCTATGAAGTGGCTCCCCCTCCCCGACTCGAACGGGGGACCTGCGGATTAACAGTCCGTCGCTCTAACCAACTGAGCTAAGGGGGAACTTCAATAGATTTTGACGCAGCCAATAAATTTGGCTCCCCCTCCCCGACTCGAACGGGGGACCTGCGGATTAACAGTCCGTCGCTCTAACCAACTGAGCTAAGGGGGAATAGTCAAAGATGAGAAAGTTGGCTCCCCCTCCCCGACTCGAACGGGGGACCTGCGGATTAACAGTCCGTCGCTCTAACCAACTGAGCTAAGGGGGAAGCGTGTCTCTCAACGGGGCGAAATATTAATGACGACATTGCAAGGTGTCAACCACTAAAATCATAGAAACGTAAAAAACTGCATTAAGCGATGAAATTCTGTGCTAATTGCTGCCTTTTTAGCTTACGCTTGGGAGTAAGACGATTATTAGCGTGACTCACGTGCATGCAGAGTATCACTATAAAGAGTGCAATCAAGCCCCCATTCAAGCAGCTTAAGTATCGCACTTCATCATTACTAGCCTAATTAGGGTCATTTTATTCACTGAGAGAAACTGGTGGATACTGTGTAAAAGCCTTCTGATGTGTATAAAAACGTCTATATATTTATATTCACTGTATTTCTAACCAGTGGTTTGGCGGGTTTTTTGTAATTTTTGAGCGTTTTGTTTGAAATATGTGCTTAAAGTGGTGTTTTTCGATGTTTAATTTTGATCTTTGTGACCACAAGTAAACTTCCCAGAAAGGATCTCAGGTTGGGTTTGCTAAGGCAGGATAGTGGTGCAGAACCACATTGGCTTATTGCTAGCGATAGGCTAGTACAGTACGGGCTGTTTAGTTGGGTGCTGCTAAAACTCCTTGTTTTTCATTGTGCTATACATTCCTTGTGACTGAGTGAGACAAACGCTGAAAAAATCTGCCCATCTAGATTAGTCGATCGATCTCAATTGATCCAGTTTATTTTTGCGTGCTGATCAGTCACTCGATTAGCTCGATCGTCGCTAGAGGTTGTTACAGGCCTTTATTTTATTGGCTTAGAGAGACTTATCCACGGAATCTGTGGATAACATTGTTTATTAATATTTAAGAAGTATTGCAAGACTATGAAATCTGGGCGCTGCAGCGGTTTCAAGTAAAAAATGGAAAATTTTTTATATCATAAAAATCAACGGTTTAAGTTGAAATGGATAATTTAGTTTATTTGTTACTCAGTATGAAGCTTTTATGAACTTTTCGCCCTAGGTCTGTGCAAAAAACATGCTACTTTAGGTTGGTATTACCACAATTTTGTCAAAATTGCTCAGTTGGTGATGAGATCTGTTGATAACCCAGCTCAAATCGGTATTCCACTGTTATTTTAGGCCCTCAGCAACCGCTTCAGATTTATCTTCTTCACTTGGCTTAGTTAATAGCAACGAGATATTGAATAGACTACAATGGCTCGCTCCTAAGTATCCGAAATAGGTTGTTATGAATCAAGCCAAGCCACATTCTAATGGTAACGATATCCTTCATGGCGATATTGGCGCGACGTTAAAGCGAATGACTGTACCCATGATATTCGGCATGATCACGCTGATGATGTTTAATCTTGTCGATACCTTCTTTATTAGTATGTTGGGTACGGCACCTCTGGCTGCCATTAGCTTTACCTTTCCTGTTACCTTTACTGTTATTAGTCTTGCCATTGGCTTAGGAATTGGCACATCAGCGGTGATAGCCAAAGCTTTGGGTAGTGACCGCCTCGAAGAAGCGAAGTTTGACGCGGCTGTTTCATTAATTAATTCGGCACTGCTGGTATTACTGCTTTCAATATTTGGCTACCTATTTACTCAACCTATCTTTGTATTACTTGGTGCCAACCAAGAAGTTATGCCTTATATCAATGACTACATGTCGGTGTGGTTCCTCGGCTCAGTGTTATTGGTCACGCCTATGATTGGCAACTCGGTATTACGTGCCAGCGGCGATACCAAAACCCCAAGTATCGTTATGGGGCTTGGCGGGCTGGTGAACGCCATACTCGACCCTGTTTTAATTTTTGGTTGGGGGCCGATTGCGCCAATGGGCGTAAAAGGGGCGGCAGTGGCCAGTGTGATTTCCTGGAGTTTAGGCGTAGGCATCATTTTATACTTGCTGATAATAAAGAAGGGGTTAGTGTCACTGAGTGCACGCTATACTTCATTTATCGGTGCAACGAAAAAAATCTTCACCATTGGCTTGCCTGCTGCAGGTGCAAATATGTTAACCCCCTTAGCGATGGCGGTAATGACAGCCATGATTGCAAGCTTTGGCCCGGAAGCGGTGGCGGCTTTTGGTGTTGGTAGTCGCATTGAGTCTATTGCTAGCTTAGTGGTGCTGGCGCTGTCCATGACCTTACCTCCGTTTATTAGTCAGAACTTTGGGGCCAACTATTTTAACCGAGTATCCGATGCTTATACGCAAACGCTGAAGTTTGTTATGGCGTTTCAATTCATCATTTATGTGTTGTTGGTACTTTGTGCACAATTTATTAGTCATATATTTGGTCAAGAGCCAGCAGTGGTACAGACCATTGAACTGTTTATATACATTATGCCGCTAGGGTATGGCTTACAGGGGGTGATTATTCTTACTAACTCCTCCTTTAATGCCTTACATAAACCACTAAAGGCATTAGTGTTGAGTGTCATCCGTTTGTTTGTATTTTACGTACCTATGGCGTACTTGGGCTCGCAGCTGGCTGGCCTAACTGGATTATTTGTTGGTGCCGCGCTGGGTAATTTATTTACTGCGGTGTTGGCCTATAAGTGGTTTAAAAAAGTGATAGATGATATTGCTGTCAACGCTGCTAATGAGGAAGTGTAATGGAAGATAAATTTCAATTGGTATCTGAATTTCAGCCAAGTGGTGATCAGCCGACCGCCATCGCTCAACTGTGTGATGGTTTAGAGGCGGGCCTGGCGCATCAAACCTTATTAGGAGCAACAGGGACAGGTAAAACTTTTACTATGGCCAACATAGTGAATAATCTTAATCGCCCGACCATTATAATGGCGCATAACAAAACATTAGCAGCGCAACTATATGGAGAAATGAAAGAGTTTTTCCCACACAATGCGGTGGAATACTTCGTTTCTTATTATGATTATTATCAACCCGAAGCCTATGTGGTTGCCAGCGATACCTTTATAGAAAAAGACGCCTCGATAAATGATCACATTGAACAAATGCGTTTATCAGCCACAAAAGCCTTATTAGAGCGTCGCGACACCATTATAGTGGCGTCGGTGTCTGCTATTTATGGTTTGGGCGACCCTGATTCTTATATGAAGATGATGCTATTACTGAAGGTGGGCGAAACCATAGATCAAAGAGATATGCTGCGTCGCCTTGCTGAACTGCAGTACACCCGCAACGACATGGACTTCAGCCGAGGCACTTACCGTGTCCGCGGTGAAGTGATTGATATCTTCCCAGCAGAATCGGAAACCATTGCGGTGCGGGTTGAAATGTTTGATGATGAAATTGAACGATTAAGTTTGTTTGATCCCCTAACAGGGGCTGTGGAGAAGCACTTAGTACGGGCAACGATCTATCCAAAAACCCACTATGTTACGCCAAGAGAAAAGATCCTCGATGCCATAGAAAAGATCAAAAAAGAGCTTAAAGAGCGTCGCGCACAATTGCTGGATAAAAGCCGCCTGGTGGAAGAGCAGCGGATTGCGCAGCGCACTCAGTACGATATTGAAATGATGACAGAGCTGGGTTATTGCTCAGGAATTGAAAACTACAGTCGTTACCTCTCTGGGCGAGCGCCTGGCGAGCCACCGCCAACATTACTCGATTACCTTCCTGACGACGCCTTAATGATAATTGACGAGTCTCACGTCACCGTCTCGCAAGTCGGCGCCATGTATAAAGGCGATCGCAGCCGAAAAGAAAACCTAGTGGAATATGGTTTTAGATTACCTTCAGCGCTGGATAATCGGCCACTCAAATTTGCCGAGTTTGAGGCGATTTCGCCACAGACTATTTATGTGTCGGCGACACCTGGTGATTATGAGCTAGAAAAATCCAATGGCGACGTAGCTGAGCAGGTGATCCGTCCAACTGGGTTACTAGACCCCGAGGTAGAAGTACGTCCGGTAGCCACACAGGTAGACGACTTATTATCGGAAATTTATCGCAGGGTAGAGGTTAATGAGCGAGTACTGGTCACCACATTAACTAAGCGCATGGCGGAAGACCTTACCGATTACCTCAATGACCACAATGTCAAAGTACGCTATTTGCACTCTGATATCGATACCGTAGAACGCATGGAGATCATCAGGGATTTGCGAAAAGGGGTTTTTGATGTGTTAGTTGGCATCAACCTGTTAAGAGAAGGCTTAGACATGCCAGAAGTGTCGTTAGTGGCGATATTAGACGCGGACAAAGAAGGCTTCTTGCGCTCCACTCGCTCTTTGATCCAAACCATTGGTCGTGCAGCACGCCACCTTCATGGTAAAGCCATTTTATATGGTGATCGTATAACTAATTCAATGCGTCAGGCAATTGATGAAACGCAACGACGCCGTGAAAAGCAGCAAGCCTATAACGAAGAACACGGCATCACGCCAACGGCATTAAAGAAGAAAATCACTGATGTCATGGACTTAGGTGAAGAAGTTGATAATGAACAATTAGCGAGTATTGACGATAAATTCAAACCGGGTATGCCTGCATTGGATGCCAAAGAAATTGCTAAAGAAATCGACCGCCTGGAAGGGGAAATGATGAAGTTAGCCAAGGAGCTCGAGTTTGAAAAAGCTGCCCAGGTTCGTGACCAAGTGCAGCTGTTGCAGAAAAAACTGATTAAAGCCTAGATGCAAACTCAAAAACGGTAACTGACACCAAGGGTAAAGCCGGAGATATCCAAATCTTGCATACCTTGGTGTCGGTAACCGGCATTTACAGCCATGCCGTTATTCCAATCATACTGCCAACCGGCTTCCAGCACATAGCCAATACCATTATCATGTCCTAATTTGTTTCCATCGCGGAAAAACTTATAGCCAAAATAGGTTAAGCCGAGTTTACCGTACAAATAGCTATTTTCTGTTACCGGATAATAGCTCTTGGCGGCAAATGTGACATTGGCGTATTCCAGTTCGTCGGCACCAAGGCCAAATAAAGACTTATTATTTTGGTTGCAGGTGAATTGGCGGTCGTTATCGTCTTTGCAATGCCAGTCGTCGAGATCAGCACCATTGGTATAGCCAAGCTCAAAAGTGAGTTTCGGCATAACCTGATAATTATAATAAAGGTAAGCTTGGCCAACTCCGTCACCGTCGAGACTGGAGCCGCGATAAGAGGCACTTGCTGCAGAAAAGTCGACACCAAGGCGGTGTAGCTCGTTATTTTGTTTAGCCTGGCCCGATAAACTCACGGCCAGCAGAGTGACACATCCTAAGGTTATTTTTTTCATCTTTTAATTCCATTGTGAAAACACAGCAAAAGTGTACTGCTTGGTATAACCTTGGTCTGTTAGCTAACGTTTAAGAACGGTAAGTAAGCGTTACTTAAGCGCTATATTCACTTACAAAATACTACAGAGTCATGCGCTTATTTTTTCTGATGGGCGCAGTAAATGGTAGTTACTTAGGGTCAATACGGTTAACAGTAAAGCGGTTAAGCCGCACCAAACATGGTGAATAACGATATGACTGGCTATAAACATGGGTATGTCCTGCCAGCCTTGCAGCAACAATAACTTTATGATTAAAGCCAGGTAAGCGAGAAGGTGCGCGACCATGGCTATGGTAAAAAGTTGCCGAAGTTTTTTGGTGACGTTGGCATCAAAACGCCTAGATAACAATCGCAGCAGGACACTAAAACCAGCGGCCAACGCAATGGTTACCATGCCCAGCCCCAACAGCGAAGTTTTAATTAATATCAGTGCCAATAACAATGGCAGAAAAGCCATAGACAACCATTAACTGTGTCAATAAAAGCAAAAGCTTATAATTAACTTGGTTGTTCGTCCAGACGATTAATTCTGCCCCTAGAGTAGAGATTTTCTGATGTTTAACTTTATACTAGGCTGCACTTTTAGGTATTTTGTAAATTAGTATTATAAATGGCTATATTTTCCGCTGGTGTTTCGCTATAAACACTAAGTGCATTGCATAATCAACAGATAAAATAATAACGAAAAGGTTAGGAACTAGGGAAAATGAAATATGCTTTTAAGGATTTTTTGTTCGACAGCAAAGAATTGACACTCCACAAAGACGATAAAAAGCTCAATTTAAAACAGAAGCCGGCTAAGATTTTAGCCCTGTTTTTAGCGGCTCCTGAAACCATCCATTGCAAAGAAGATATCCTGCATAGCGCGTGGCCCGAACGCAAGGTGACCGATCAGGTGGTGTTTCAAAATATTGGCCATCTGCGAGCGCTATTTGGTGATGACGCCATTAAAACGTTTTCACGTAAGGGCTATCAGTGGCAAATTCCTTGCTCAGTGGTATCAGAGCAAGCACACAGCGACCCAGCACCAGCACAAAGTACAGAGGGTGATACACAGCCCTCAGTGAAGGCTGAAGAGGCTCCAGTAAAAGGGGAGAACAAGTTGCCACTATTGGGCTTGGCTGGCGCTGCATTAGCCCTTGCAGCAGCGGTTTACTTTAGCGTTTCTTAATGCCATGAAGACACTCTACATCACCGGAGCCGGGGTAAGCGCACAAAGTGGTATACCGACATTTCGTGGTGAAGATGGTTATTGGACTATTGGCTCGGCGAATTACACGCCGCAGCAAATGGCTACACGGGCCATGTATAAACAGCACCCCAGTGAGTTTTTACAGTGGTATTATCAGCGTTTTGTCCGCTATCGCCACCATGGCCCCAACCGCACGCATCTGTGGTTAAAAGATAAATGCCTGATCACCCAAAATATTGATGGCTTAGATGGCAAAGCTGACAATCGAGATTACATCGCCATTCATGGTCGAGTTGATCAGGTGACGCCATTTCACACTCAGGGTGAGATGGTGACACCGCAACCAGCGCCTTGGGATGAAGTGGACGACAGTGCACTGGCCTCATCACTGCTTGAGCTGTTTAAAATTGGCGCTAAAGGACCGCAAAAGGGCGTCTCTTTGAAGCCTTATGTGCTGTTATTTGATGAGTTCTATACCGATTTATATCGCATTTCTGAAGCCCAAGCACAGATGCACAATGCCGATAAAATGGTGTTTATGGGCACGTCGTTTAGTGTCAATATCACCCAAATGGCACTGGAAATTGCTAGGCTAAATGACATTGCCATCGAAGTCGTAGACCCTCACCCAGCGGCGATTATGCACAATAAGGTCACTTACCATCGTATGACGGCCAACGACTACATCGATAGTCTTGGTGGTTAAAGACTCGCTTCAGCGCTGTAGTAGGTGGTCAATAAAAAGCGTTTATAACTACTTAATCGTTGTTGTTGTTTTAAGTGTGACTCAATAACACTGGCGTTATGGTTCATTAGCGTATGTGGGCCGCGGCGCTCAATTTCTATTAACCCCAACAAAGCACTCAGCTCCTGAATGGCTAACGCGTCGGTGTTTGGGTTTAATGCTAGGTAGCACTCTAGCGGGGTTAACTGCTTATTATTTCTTTGCCACAAAGCCTGTTGCAGCTGTTCTTTACTCTCAAAGTGCAACAGTGTCCTCAAGTAGTTCAGGCCATTATCTTCGGCACTGAGTGTCGCCAGCAGCGTATGTAATATATTGTTGCCTTGTTGATTTTGCCGGGTAACTTGCTCAGTTTGGAGCAGTGGGGCGCTAAAGAATGCGAATTTTTCCAATGAATTAATCGCCCCGATCATGGTGTCGGGGAAATTCGCAGCTTGTAAACACACAGTGGCGATATCTTGATAGTGGCCATACAACTTATCGTTGCTTTGAGTACTTTGAAAAAGAAACTTCAGCGCTTCGACTTGCGCGGCAATGTCGCCAGATGAGAAAGCCGTTTTGATTTTATCGACATCTGCGCTTTTTAAGGCCACTAAGAAGTGGGTTAAACGGTTATTAGACATAAACCAAGCCATGCGTTAACAAATATGCAGTTATGATAGCCTATTATGTACTGTTTTGGCATGCTTTTAGGGTTGGGATAAACTTATGCTTCAGCCTACTTGGAAACCCTAAGACCACTACAGAAAGTTACGCTCAAATTTACTTAGCAGGTAAGGCTTAAGCCGAGCACCACCTAGCGCTATCAGTATCATTGTCAGCAATAGCCAAATCGGGCGATTACCTTGCTCGGCATACCAACTGACGCCAGAGATAAGCTGTACGTCGGTCTTCAAAACGTTGGCGGCAAATTGTGGGATGGTTTGCTGAGAGTGGGCAATCGGATCATAAACACCAGTTACCCCATTGTTGGTAACTCTCACCAGCGGGCGTTGCAGCTCCAGAGCACGCATTCTGGCAATCTGCATATGTTGATGAGGGCCATGAGAGTCGCCAAACCAGGCATCGTTACTGACTGTGAATAACAGATCTGATTGTGCCTTAAAATTGCCTCTGACCAGCTCGCTAAAGGCAATTTCATAGCAAATGGCAGGCAATACATGCAAACCATTGGCAAGTAAGTTAGGTTGTACTTCTGCGCCGCGAGTAAAAGATGACATGGCTAAGTTAAACAGCGGAGCGATGGGGCGTAACAGCGCTTCAAATGGCACAAACTCACCAATTGGCAGTAATTGATGCTTTTGATAACGATTCTTGTGTAAGTAGTGGTATTGTCCTTCGCTGTCCAGCTTTTCTTTTTTGCCCAAAGTAATTAGCGTGTTGTATGCGGTTTTAGTGGCAAACTGATAATCGGGGATACCTGTGATCAAGGCGGTATCATTAAATGCGGCGGCTTTATCAAGTCCTTCTAAAAACGGGTAGGCGATGTCCTCAAATTCAGGGATAGCGGCCTCAGGCCACACCACTAAATCGACGTTTTGCCAATGTTTACGAGTCATATCGCGGTATTTCGACATGGTGGGCCAAAACTGTTCAGGCTGCCAACGCAGACTTTGTTTAATGTTGCCTTGCACCAGCAAAGTGGTAATTGAGTGGCCAGAATAATGGGTGGGCGATTGACTGAAATAGGGCACACTGAACAAGCCCAGTAACACAGCAACGCCGGCCACGGCAAAGTGAAATGCTCGCTTAAGCAGCAAGTAATACAGAACACAGGCCATAAATACGGTGATTAAAGTTAAGCCAAACTCACCCACCCAAGGGGCCAATACATTCAGCGGCGAATCGGTGAGTGAATAACCAAAACTCAGCCAAGGGAAACCCGTTAATAGGTGGCCTCGTAGCCATTCAGTCACGGCAAAGCCAATGACTAGTGCACCACTGCGCTGCCACGGCGAATGCCTAAAGTAATGACCAAATAACAGTGCCAAAGTCGGGTAAATAGCAAGGTAAGCACAAAGTAGTGCCATTAATAGTATGGAAATCGGCAGCGGTAGACCGCCGAATTCAGCAATGGACACGTGGACCCAGCTGATCCCCGCTGCAAACCAGCCAAAAGCAAATAAAAATGCGTATTTAGCAACGTGTTTGGCATGGCCATTATCAGTAAGCCACAATGCCAAAGTAAGGCAAAGAATGGTCAGCGGCCACAGGCCAAACGGGGCGTATGCAAAGGTAAGCACACAGCCAGCCAACAAGGCCAGCCATGCAACTTTATCTTGTGCTAAAGCGCTTAACTTAGAAGCTAGAGTCTTCAACATGTTCAGATTTAGGTATACTTACTTGAATTTGTAAGATCCTCCGGTTGTCGGAGTTAGTTACCTTAAACTGAAGGGGATCTATATCTATGGTTTCACCGCGGCTAGGCATATGACCAAAGGCATGCAAAATAATACCGCCAATGGTGTCAGCTTCTTGGGTGTCATAATTGGTATTAAAGAACTCATTAAATTCATCCAGCGGCGTTAAGGCTTGCACGGTATAAACGTGCTTTGACAGCTGGCGAATATCTTGTTGATCTTCATCATCATCGTGTTCGTCTTCAATCTCACCGACGATGGTTTCTAAAATGTCTTCGATGGTAACGAGACCAGAAACACCACCGTATTCATCGATTACGATGGCCATATGGTAGCGCTTCTGACGAAACTCATTCAGTAGCGTATCAACCCGTTTACTTTCTGGAACCACAACGGCTGGGCGCAGGTATTCACGGATCGCAGGGAGCTCGGTTTCATCGCGTAAAATAAGAGGGAGCAGATCTTTAGCCAGCAAAATGCCTTCGACGTGATCTTTATCTTCACATATCACCGGAAAGCGTGAGTGCGAAGACTCCACCATCATGGGTAATTGCGCAGCCAGAGACTGATCAACATCAAGGGTGATCATTTGCGAACGCGGGATCATAATATCGCGTACTTTCAGTTCAGAGACACTCAGTACACCTTCCATCATGTCCTTGGTTTCAGGATCGATAAGCTGGCGCTCTTGCGCATCAGCAATGACCTCAGCCAGTTCTTCTTTGTTTTGGGGTTCCCCTTGCAGCATCTGTGTGATGCGTCCCAGCCAGGTCTTGCTAGAAGAACCCTGACTACTTTGCGAGTTATCGTCGCTCATTAGTTATGTCTGCTCCGTTTATTAACAATCGTCTCTGTAAGGATCGGCGATATCCAAAGTGGCAAGTATTTGCTTCTCAATGGTTTCCATTTCTACCGCGTCCTGTTCATTTATATGGTCAAATCCGAGTAAATGCAAGCAGCCATGGATCACCATGTGAGCAAAATGGTCATGAAACGTCTTTTCTTGCTCTTGTGCTTCTTGTAGTACCACTGCCGGAGCAATAATTAAATCACCAATAAGTGGCAATTCAATTCCCGGTGGGGCATCAAATTCAAAGGATAAAACATTGGTTGGCTTTTCTTTGCCACGGTATTGGCTATTAAGCTCTTGGCTTTCGGCGTTTTCGACTAAGCGAATGGTCATCTCTGCTTGTTCGCGAAAAGAGCTTAGCGCATGCTCAGCCCAGCGTTGAAACTGCGCTTCTGAAGGTAAGTTGGCAAACTCGCAGGCCAGTTGTAAGTCTAGGGTTAGTTGCAACTACTTATCCTCGGTTGATTGCTGCTTTGCCTGATATTTGGCAGCTTTGGCTTGACGTTCTTGTTCTTCTTTTTTCTCGTAGGCTTCTACGATTCTAGCCACCACTGGGTGTCTGACCACATCATGAGACTTAAAGAAGTTGAAAGAAATTTCATCCACTTCACTTAATACTTCTACCGCATGACGCAAGCCTGAGCGAGCACCTCGAGGTAGATCGATTTGCGTGATATCACCGGTGATAACGGCTTTGGAATTAAATCCAATCCGAGTCAGAAACATCTTCATTTGTTCTGTCGTGGTGTTTTGGCTTTCATCAAGAATAATAAAGGCATCATTAAGAGTACGACCACGCATATAGGCCAGTGGTGCCACTTCAATCACGTTTTTTTCGATTAGCCTTTCCACTTTCTCAAAGCCCAGCATTTCAAACAAGGCGTCGTAAAGTGGTCGTAAATAGGGATCGATTTTCTGGGTTAAATCACCTGGTAGAAAACCCAGTTTCTCACCAGCTTCAACCGCTGGACGGGTAAGCAAAATACGGCGTATTTCTTGGCGTTCAAGGGCATCAACTGCTGCGGCAACGGCAAGGTAGGTTTTACCGGTACCTGCAGGGCCAACACCAAAGGTAATATCGTGGTTTAAGATATTTGCCACATATTGGCTCTGATTTGGGTTGCGTGGCTTGATCACGCCACGGCGAGTTTTAATGTAAACCTCTTTGTCCCATACCGAAGGAGCTTCTTGCTCTAAGACATTCGCTTCTGTAATGGCAAGGTGCACCTGATCTGGCTCAATTTCATGCATCTTTCCTTTAACAGGCTGAGTTTCAACATATAAAGATTTTAGAATGTCTACAGCGGCTTTAGCAGTAACCACTTGACCGGTTACTTTAAACCAGTTGTCACGATGGGCAATCTCCACCCCTAAGCGTCGCTCTATTTGTTTTAAGTTTTCGTCGAACGGGCCACACAGGGAGGAAAGTCGATGGTTATCGGCGGGTTCTAAGTAAATTTCTATATTCTTTAACTGATTACTCAAAATGTCTTCCTATATAAATCACGCTAGCCGAAGCTAGCGTGTAATGTAAAGCTAAGGGGTAAAAGTCGCAACGCCTATGGCGTTGGCTTCAGGCTCTTGTGGCGCTTTGTTTAAGATGTCTGAAGGTTTAACATCGCGACGTAGGTCCATCTCTGCCTCGGTGCGAATGAGTTCGCCGCGCAATGAATTAGGTAGCGCCTCGGTAATACGTACATCAACGAATTGACCGATCACAGAATGTGGACCTTCAAAGTTTACTACGCGGTTATTTTCAGTACGGCCACGCAGCTCCATAGGATTTTTCTTCGACGGGCCTTCTACTAGGATGCGCTGTTCGGTGCCGTGCATCTTACGGCTAATATCTTGCGCCATTTGATTAATACGGTTTTGCAAAATATATAAGCGTTCTTTTTTCTCAGACTCAGCAACATCGTCAGGTAAATCCGCTGCTGGGGTACCTGGACGCGCTGAATAGATAAAGCTAAAGCTCATGTCAAAACCAATGTCGTTAATCAGGTTCATGGTTGCTTCAAAGTCGGCATTGGACTCACCAGGGAAGCCGATAATGAAGTCTGACGACATACTTAGGTTAGGGCGGATCTTACGCAGCTTACGAATGGTAGACTTGTACTCAAGCGCCGTATGACCACGCTTCATCAGATTCAAGATACGGTCCGAGCCACTTTGTACCGGCAGGTGTAAATGATCGACCAACTCTGGCACATCGGCATAGGCTTCGATGATATCGGGAGTAAATTCCACAGGGTGTGAAGTGGTGTAACGAATACGGTCAATACCATCAATGGCAGCCACATAACGTAATAAATCAGAGAAATAACAGATTTCACCATCGTGCATTTCACCGCGGTAGGCATTAACGTTTTGACCCAGTAAGTTAACTTCACGTACGCCTTGCTCAGCAAGCTGAGCCACTTCTAAAATCACGTCATCCAATGGCCGGCTTACTTCTTCACCGCGAGTGTAAGGCACCACGCAGAAAGTACAGTATTTCGAGCAGCCTTCCATAATAGAAACAAACGCCGTTGGCCCTTCCGCTTTTGGCTCTGGCAAACGGTCGAACTTTTCAATTTCAGGGAATGAAATATCAACCACTGACCCTTCTTTATCTTGCACTTGACGGATCATTTCTGGCAGGCGGTGTAATGTTTGCGGACCGAAAACAATATCAACAAAAGGCGCACGTTGACGAATAACATCGCCTTCTTGTGAAGCCACACAACCACCAACGCCAATCACTAGATTTGGGTTGGTGTCTTTTAATAGCTTCCAACGACCAAGTTGGTGGAAAACCTTTTCTTGCGCTTTCTCACGTATCGAGCAAGTGTTGAGTAGGATCACATCAGCCTGCTCAGCTGCTTCAGTAAGCTGATAGCCATTTGTAGAATCCAAAAGATCCGCCATTTTCTGGGAGTCGTATTCATTCATTTGACAACCCCAGGTTTTAATATGCAGTTTTTTACTCATTTAAATATTGCCTCGTTTACAACTCGGTATTTAGCACTACGCGTTTCTCGTGTGGGCGATGCTGAATTGATATCATTATGCCTAAAGGACGCGTATTTTATATGACCTATCTTGTCTAGCCAAGTATAGATTTTAACTTTCAAAATGTGGATCAACAGATGGGGTTTTAAGCCAACATCAAGTTTGATATAGGTTACAATGCACTAGGACTCAAAAAAGTGGAATATGGCATGAAAAACAAAGCACTGATTGTTGGCGGCGGTATGGTTGGCGCGGCCGCTGCGGTAAAACTGGCAAAACAAGGTATTAAGGTAACAGTGATCGAACAAAACCCCATTTCTGCTGAGCAAGTGCTTAACAGTAATGAAGTAGATATTCGTGTTTCAGCCATTAATCGCTTTTCTGAGCAGTTACTTGATGAGCTCCAGGCAATGCCTTTGTTGAGAAAGACCAGAGCAGCGCAATACAAACAACTTGAAGCCTATGAATCGAAACCAGGTCAGTTGGTGTTTGATTGCCAAGAGCTGAACAGTTCACACTTAGGGCATTTAATTGAAAACAAGCTGATCCAGGCGGCATTGTGGCAGCAGTTTGCGGCGTTAGACATTGATGTGGTATCACCCCAAGGCTTACCTGTGGCGATCACTCGAGACAGTGATAGTATTACCGTTTCTTACTCTACTCAGCAGTTTACTGCTGATGTATTGATTGCCGCAGACGGTGGCCGCTCCATAATACGGCAAATGGCTGGCATTGGTGTCACCGGCTGGCAGTACGATCAGCATTGTATGGGGGTGTTAATTAAACTGGATGCGCCGCAACAAGAAAAAACTTGGCAGCAGTTTAAACCTTCAGGTCCCATTGCGTTCTTGCCTATGCAATATCCTTACGCCAATCTCATTTGGTATGACAACGGCAATAAGTTAAAGCAACTCAAGCAGCTCGATCACAAGGCCCTAAAGGAACAAATCAAGGACACGTTTTTTGAGCTGCCTGGCGACTTTGATATTGAACAAGTGGCTGTATTCCCTCTTGCCCGCCAACATGCCAACACCTATGTAGCCGAGCGCTTAGTATTAGTAGGTGATGCGGCACACACCATTAACCCGTTAGCAGGGCAGGGGGTTAACCTTGGCTTTAAAGACGTACAGGCATTAGCTCAAGCGTTAGAAAGCCAGGAAGATATTGGCAGTTTAAAAGCGTTAAAAACTTATGAGTCTGAGCGCAGGAAAGGTAACTTATTGATGATGAGCATGATGGATGCCTGTTATTTTGGTTTCTCTAATCAGCTGGGGCCGTTAAAACATCTAAGAAACCTTGCGTTAAACCTTGGAAACAAGGCCGGCCCGATTAAAAAGCAAGTGCTAAAACATGCCATGGGTGGCGTGGGGTTCTGATTGCAGTTTAAGTAAATAGTAATGTCGATTAATACTAGCAATAAATCCGCAAAGTATACCCTACCGCCGCTTACCCTGGCGGCGGATTAAATTCTAATCTATTCACCTGTGACATAAGCTCACCGATTTCAAATTGGCCTTCAATTTTGAGCAGCCAGCGGCTATCGGCATTTAAAATATACGCGGTTTGATTTCCTGAAGCCCTGATTGAAGAAAAAACATGATTCCCTTTGTCGCTAGCGGTGAACAGGTTAGCTTCGTCAATTAAGCCGAATACCCGATGTAATTTCTCTCTGTCGTTGCTGTGTATATCAACGTTTTCATTTAATAGCTGATTCAAGAAGGTTAAGGGCTGTAAATCGTATTTTTTTGGCAAACCGGCTAAAGCGCTTGAGCTAGACATTAGGCTTAACCTCAACTTTTCTTGCTCACCATTGATTAATATAGAGTAGGAGCCATTAGCAAAGGTATTAAATGAAATTTTGTCCACCTGGCTTTGAGAAAGGCAATAGCTAAAGTGTGTCAGCGAGAGTTCGATTTGAGGTGGTAAGCAGGCATTATTCGCAGCATAGGTTGTATTCGATGCTAATGCACAGGTAAGTAAGAGAAAAAGACGCTTTAACACGGTTATTCCTTGCAGCGATAAAACTTAAGAATAACGGATACAACATTAGCCTGAGATGAACGAATGAAATATAATTAGAAAGGATGATAATAAATGGTGCGGAAGGAGAGACTTGAACTCTCACATCCGAAGATACTGGAACCTAAATCCAGCGCGTCTACCAATTCCGCCACTTCCGCACATTATTTCGCATCTGTGTAAGGGAACCTAAATCCAGCGTCTACTTCAAGACATCTGGCCAATTCCGTCACTTCCGCACATTATTTCGCATCTGTGTAAGGGAACCTAAATCCAGCGTCTATTTCAAGACATCTGGCCAATTCCGCCACTTCTGCACATTATTTTGGTGTATATAACTATATTGCATCTCAAAAGAGATGGCTGGAGTACCAGGATTTGAACCTGGGAATGGCGGGATCAAAACCCGCTGCCTTACCGCTTGGCGATACTCCAGCAATAGAGGTAAGCTCAAAACAAATTTTTAACCCAGTATTTGAATCTGAGGTGGATGAGTGAGGGATCAAAACCTCTCTCTTCTCTGCCTTACCGCTTCCACTTCGTGTCGAGACGATACCCAGCAATAGAGGTAAGCTCAATGTTTTAGTTCTGATTGAAAGAACATGGTGCGGAAGGAGAGACTTGAACTCTCACATCCGAAGATACTGGAACCTAAATCCAGCGCGTCTACCAATTCCGCCACTTCCGCACAACTTTTTGCATCTGTGTAAGGGAACCTAAATCCAGCGTTTATTTCAAAACATCTGGCCAATTCCGCCACTTCAGCACAACTTTTTGCATCTGTGTAAGGGAACCTAAATCCAGCGTCTATTTCAAGACAACTTCCAATTCCAACATTACCAGAAAAATGGTGGCTATGCCCTGATTTGAACAGGGGACCCCATCATTATGAGTGATGTGCTCTAACCAGCTGAGCTACATAGCCATGGCTGGAGTACCAGGATTTGAACCTGGGAATGGCGGGATCAAAACCCGCTGCCTTACCGCTTGGCGATACTCCAACGAAAATTTCAAATCAATAACTTGTTGAACCCAGGATTTGAAGCTGGGGGTGGATGAGTGAGGGATCAAAACCTCTCTCTTCTCTGCCTTACCGCTTCCACTTCGTGGCGAGGCGATACTCCAACGAAAATAAAATCTGTTTTAATTCTGATTTAAAAGAATATGGTGCGGAAGGAGAGACTTGAACTCTCACATCCGAAGATACTGGAACCTAAATCCAGCGCGTCTACCAATTCCGCCACTTCCGCATGGCTGGAGTACCAGGATTTGAACCTGGGAATGGCGGGATCAAAACCCGCTGCCTTACCGCTTGGCGATACTCCAACGAAAATAAAATCTGTTTTAATTCTGATTTAAAAGAATATGGTGCGGAAGGAGAGACTTGAACTCTCACATCCGAAGATACTGGAACCTAAATCCAGCGCGTCTACCAATTCCGCCACTTCCGCATGGCTGGAGTACCAGGATTTGAACCTGGGAATGGCGGGATCAAAACCCGCTGCCTTACCGCTTGGCGATACTCCAACGAAAATTTCAAATCAATAATTTGTTGAACCCAGGATTTGAATCTGGGGGTGGATGATTGAGGGATCAAAACCTCTCTCTTCTCTGCCTTACCGCTTGGCGATACTCCAACGAAAATAAAATCTGTTTTAATTCTGATTTAAAAGAATATGGTGCGGAAGGAGAGACTTGAACTCTCACATCCGAAGATACTGGAACCTAAATCCAGCGCGTCTACCAATTCCGCCACTTCCGCACAACTTTTTGCATCTGTGTAAGGGAACCTAAATCCAGCGTTTATTTCAAAACGTCTGGCCAATTCCGCCACTTCCGCATTTTTGAATCAACTAAATTGATGAGTTTTGGTAGTAATTAAAGCATGGTGGCTATGCCCTGATTTGAACAGGGGACCCCATCATTATGAGTGATGTGCTCTAACCAGCTGAGCTACATAGCCATCTCTTTAATTTCTCATCATTGCTGATGCGGGGCGTATTATGCGTATATGCCCCGAAGCCGTCAACACCTTTTTTGCAAAATTTCCGCTAACATAGTTTGTTTGCAGATAAATTAAGCGAAACGGCCTGTTTTTATATCAAACCCACATACCTACTTGCAACTATTTCACATCAGTTTAGCAAATCCAGTCTTGATTTGATGAAAACAAAAAAGGAGCTGGCGCTCCTTTTTTAATTAAATGGTGTGTTATGCTTTGCGCTTACTGCTAGCAATACTTACACATTAAATAAGAAGTTCATGACATCGCCGTCTTTAACGATGTAGTCTTTGCCTTCTTGGCGCATCTTGCCAGCATCTTTAGCGCCAGCTTCACCACGGTATTCAATGTAGTCTGCAAAGCCAATGGTTTGAGCACGAATAAAGCCACGTTCAAAATCGGTGTGGATTTTACCAGCGGCCTGTGGTGCTGTAGCACCAATTGGAATAGTCCAAGCACGTACTTCTTTTACGCCAGCCGTAAAGTAAGTTTGTAACTTAAGTAGCTCATAGCCGCCGCGAATAACAAGGTTTAAGCCAGGCTCTTCTAAGCCTAAGTCATCCATAAACTCTTTTTTGTCTTCGTCTTCAAGTTCTGAAAGCTCAGCTTCAATTGCAGCACAAACAGGAATCACCACGGCATCTTCTGCAGCCGCAATTTCACGCACTTTGTCTAGGTAAGGGTTATTTTCAAAACCATCTTCATTGACATTAGCAATGTACATGGTTGGTTTAATCGTTAAGAAGTTAATGTAGTCAATGGCTGCTTTTTCTTCTTTGCTCAGCTCTAACGAGCGTAGCGTCAACCCTTCATCTAAATGCGCTTTTACTTTATCCAATACTGTCAGTTCAAATTTGGCATCTTTGTCGCCACCTTTGGCTTTTTTGGCATTACGCTGCATAGCACGATCCGCGCTGTCCATATCCGCTAGCACTAGCTCAGTGTTAATAACATCAATGTCTTCTGCAGGGTCTATTTGACCAGCTACGTGAACAATATTTTCATTTTCAAAGCAGCGAACTACGTGGCCGATGGCGTCGGTTTCACGAATATTAGCAAGGAATTGGTTACCCAGTCCTTCACCTTTTGATGCGCCTTTTACTAAGCCTGCAATATCTACAAACTCCATAGACGTTGGAATAACGCGCTGTGGATTGACGATCTCAGCAAGCTGATCAAGACGTGCATCTGGTACAGGGACGACACCAGTGTTTGGTTCGATAGTACAAAAAGGAAAGTTTGCGGCTTCAATACCCGCCTTCGTCAATGCATTAAATAATGTAGATTTACCAACATTTGGTAAACCAACAATGCCACATTTAAAACCCATAGTGTTTATTCCTAAATTTTACCCAGCCGATATTAAGTCGTTTAACTGCCATGCAAGGCAATCGCTGGGTTAACTCAATCAATCGCAGCAGTGAACCTGTTACGGTTTAAAAGAATGTAGTCTATTTTGCGCTTTTAACACGCCATCTTTAGCCAAAATTTCCATACAACGAACTGCTTCGTCAATGGCATCTTCAATTTTCTGCTGATCTACTTGCGGTGCCTTACCTAGCACCCAACCTGTGACCTTATCGCGATGTCCTGGGTGGCCAATGCCGATCCTAAGGCGCATAAACTCTTTGTTATTAGCCATTTTAGCGATGATGTCTTTTAAGCCATTGTGGCCGCCGTGACCACCGCCTTTTTTTAGTTTAGCGATACCGGGATCTAGATCCATTTCATCATGCGCAACCAGAATATTCTCCACAGGGATCTTATAGAAGTTGGCAAGACTAGCCACTGCTTTACCACTTAAATTCATATAAGTTGTGGGGATTAATAATTTGAATTCTTGATTGTTAATAAGCACTTTGCCAGTGAGGCCGTGATGCTTAGAGTCCGGTTTGAGAAGGCAGTTGTAACGTTTGGCGAGTTCTTCGATGAACCACGCACCAGCATTATGACGGGTGTTTGCGTATTCGGGGCCTGGATTAGCCAGGCCCACAAGCATTTGAATAGTACTCAAGGTGCTAACACCTTAACTATTACTCAGCTTCGTCTTCAGCAGACTCTTCTTCAGCAGGAGCTGCTTTAGGAGGGTTTACTGTAACAACAGCTTGGTCGTGGTCTGCACCTTTAGCAAGCTCAACTGATGCAACACCAGCTGGGAATGTGATATCTGTTAGGTGAAGTGTTTGACCAACTAGTAGTGAAGACACGTCAACTTCGATGAACTCAGGAAGTCTTGCAGGAAGACAAGTGATTTCAATTTCAGTTAGTTGGTGAACAATAGTGTTACCCGCTTTAGTGATAGCTTCTTCGTTGATGAAGTGTACTGGCACCTTAGTGTGGATCTTCTGACTAGCATCAACACGTTGGAAGTCTAAGTGAGTGATCTTAGGCTTGAACGGGTGGCGTTGAATGTCTTTAAGGATAGCTTCAACAGCATCATCACCAATGTTTAGTGTAAGAATGTGAGTGTAGAAACCCTCATCTTCTTGCATCTTAAGTACTTTGTTGTGATCAAGTGTTAGAGAAACTGCATCTTTACCTGCACCGTATAGGATAGCAGGAACTTTATCAGCGCGACGTAGGCGGCGGCTCGCACCAGTACCTAGGTCATTACGTACTTCAGCGTCTAGTTTGTATACAGACATGGATTGTCTCCAAATAATTTAAGTTAATGTGTCAGAGAGTTCGCGACCAAACTCCCTGCCTAAAAAAGGCGCGCTAATATAACACTAACCCACCACTAATGAAACCTTATAAACAAAAAAAGCACCATAACAGGTGCTTTTCCACATCGGCTTACTGGTCAACGCTTAGTGTTGAAACATCGCCGAGATAGATTCTTCATTACTGATGCGACGGATTGTTTCAGCCATCATATCGGCAAGCGTTAATACTTTGATGTTATCAAGCGCTTTAAGCTCATCAGAAAGTGGAATAGAGTCAGTGACGATCACTTCGTCGATAACTGAATTGCGTAGATTCTCTGCCGCATTTCCTGATAACACTGGGTGGGTAGCATAAGCAAATACGCGTTTTGCACCATGTTCTTTCAGTGCTTCAGCTGCTTTACATAAGGTACCGCCAGTATCAATCATGTCGTCAACAATAATACAGTCACGACCGGCTACATCACCGATAATATGCATTACTTGCGAGACATTCGCTTGTGGGCGACGCTTATCAATAATTGCCAGGTCTTTGTCGTCGAGTAGCTTAGCGATTGCACGAGCGCGCACCACACCACCAATATCAGGTGATACCACCACAACGTCTTCGAACTGACGTTCTTTCATGTCTTCAATCAGCACAGGGCTGCCGAAAACATTATCAACTGGCACATCGAAGAAACCTTGGATTTGTTCAGCATGTAGGTCGACAGTTAGAACACGGTCAACGCCCACGCTAGAAAGGAAGTCCGCCACTACTTTTGCAGTAATTGGCACACGCGCAGAGCGTACACGGCGGTCTTGGCGAGCATAGCCGAAGTATGGAATAACGGCTGTAATACGGCCAGCAGATGCACGACGTAGCGCATCAACCATGACGATTAGCTCCATTAGGTTATCATTAGTCGGGGCACAGGTTGATTGGATGATAAAGACATCTGAGCCACGTACGTTTTCGTTGATTTGTACGCTAATTTCACCGTCGCTAAAACGGCCAACAACGGCATCACCTAACTCAATAAACAGACGTTTTGCAACTTTTTGAGCTAACTCGGGTGTTGCGTTACCAGCGAAGAGCTTCATGTCGGGCACGGTAGGGTTCCTCAGGCACTGAATTTTTTGGACTAACATGCAATGACAATGAACTGACAAAGTCAAAACAAGCTAACTTAAACAATCTACTTCTAGTTTTTCCAAGCGCGTAACTGTCGATGACAGATTGACTCACTTGTATTTTGGGCAACAAAGCCTCGCCAAGATGATGGTAGTAATTCGAGCACACGCAGCGCTGCCTCGCGCGTTTCAAATTCCGCGAAACAACAAGCTCCAGTACCAGTCATTTTGGTTGGTGCATATTTTAGCAACCACGAGAGGGTCTTTTCAACCTCGGGGTAAAGCTTTTTGACAAGAGTTTGACAGTCGTTACCAGTCTCCTCGAGGCGCCAAGTACTGGAAAGTTTAGGCGTATTGCGAGGAAGATCTGGGTGTGTAAACACCGCCGCGGTGCTGACATGCACCGCTGGAGCCACCACCAAATACCACTTCTGTGGTATTTCAACCGCTTCAAGTTGTTCGCCAACACCATGGGCAATGGCCGTTTTACCGGCAATGAAAACCGGCACGTCGGCACCGAGTTTAAGGCCTAACTTTGCTAGATCAGTAAGCGATAAATTACATTGCCAGAGCTGATTCAATGCTAATAACGTGGTGGCTGCATCCGAAGAGCCTCCGCCGACGCCACCTCCCATAGGCAGGTTTTTGGTCAGCTGGATGGCAACACCGGCGCTGGTTTGCTTGAAAGGCTCCAGCGTTTTAGCCGCCTTGTAAATAAGGTTATCGGCAGTGGCAATACCTGCAACATCCCCGCTTAGTTGAATATCCTCTGACGCTTCTGTGCGCGTAAAGGTGAGTTCATCGCCATAGTCTAAAAACGTAAAAAGCGTCTCCAGTTCATGGTAGCCATCAGCACGGCGACCGTTAATGTGTAAAAATAAATTCAGCTTAGCAGGGGCGTTGAGTGTTACTGTGGTCATGAAAACTGCCATGAAGTGATTAATACTTTGACCTTAATACTGGCCGATGAAAGCACCATGCGACTGGGAAGCCACATGCCGTCTTGCATTTTATATTGTTGGTATTGGATTTGCCAAATTCGACCCTGCGGACTTTGCCATTGGGCCTGTTTAAGTCGGCCTTGCTCGTCTACTTCGCTGGTTTCGCTCGCCATTAAGCCTGTTAACCATTGTGGCGCCTGGTTTACTGGTAACGATAAGCCACTTAAGCGTCTGACTAAGTCGCTGCTATCCATGCCTTTGTGGGTTTTATCTTCAAACGTCAGTTGCGAATGACTGGAAAGCTCCTTTAATTCAAAAATACGCGTGCCAACAAAACTAGTTAAAATTAAATTTTGTTTATTATCATTGAAATACCAATTAAAGTTAGTGGACTGGCGGTTGTCTGGGGCGATAAAGGCAAGTTTTCCCCTTGCTTGCCAGTTTTGCTGTTGTTGTAACTTAGTTTGCCACTGTGAGGTAGGCTTTTGCTCCGCTAAACGTTGAGCACAACCCCCTAAAACAAATAAAAATATGAGTAAAATCAAATGAAGTTGTTTCAAAGGCTTTTCCTTACTTTCCATATTCGATTGATTTTTGGTAAAATTGCCGGCTTTAAAGCAGGGCTCGAGCAACACTGGCATCTATGACCATCATCGCACTTGGTATTAATCACAAAACCGCGTCTGTAGAATTACGTGAAAAAGTCGCGTTTTCTCCAGAGCAGCTTACTGAAGCATTGCATCAACTCCAACATGCGCCGCAGTTTAACGAGTCTGTGATCGTATCGACCTGTAATCGCACCGAAATCTATTGTAGCCTTGAGACTGCAGATCCCCAAGCCTTACTAAACTGGTTATCTGAATTTCATCACGTTGCTGAGCAAGATTTGGCCGAAAACGTGTATGTACATATGAATCAAGACGCGGTCAATCATTTAATGCGGGTGGCCTGTGGCTTGGATTCTCTGGTATTAGGTGAGCCGCAAATTTTAGGGCAAATTAAGCAAGCCTTTAATACCGCTAAACAACATCATGCCATTCAGCCGACCTTTGAGCGCTTGTTTCAAAAAACCTTTTCAGTTGCCAAGCAAGTCAGAACAGAGACCGATATTGGCGCCAGTGCGGTATCGGTTGCCTATGCGGCGGTGAATTTGGCCAAGCACATTTACGGCCAGTTAGATAAAACCCAAGTATTATTGATAGGCGCCGGTGAAACCATTGAGTTGGTGGCCAAGCATTTGTCTCAGCACAACCCAAAATCGATCACGGTGGCCAACCGTACCATTGAGCGCGCACAAAATCTGGCGCAAGAGGTAGGAGGCTGCGTTATTTCGTTAGCGCAGTTACCCGATGCACTGCCCAATGCTGATATTGTCATTAGTTCTACCGCCAGTACTCTGCCCATTATCGGCAAAGGGGTGGTGGAGCAAGCACTTAAAAAACGTCGTCATAAGCCGATGTTATTTATCGATATTGCGGTGCCCCGAGATATAGAAAACCAAGTCAATGAGCTCGACGCCGCTTACTTGTACTCGGTGGACGACTTGCAAGCCATCGTTAATGAAAACCTGGCCAGCCGAGAACAAGCAGCCAAAGACGCACAGCAAATTATTGACTTACGCACCCAAGAATTTTCTCAGTGGCAGCGCTCACTGCATTCTGTTGATGTGATTAGGCAATACCGCCAAAGTGCGCAAGAAATAAAAAATGAACTCGTGGAAAAAGCCCTTAATCAGCTACAATCGGGCAAAGATGCAGAAAAAGTAATAAACGAATTAGCAAATAAGTTGAGTAATCGCTTAACTCATGCACCGACTCGCGCCATTCAAGAAGCCGCCAAAGAAGGTGATGTCGATAAGTTAGCACAACTCAAACAAACATTAGGAATTGAGCAGGAATAAATATTAGATGAAAGAGTCTATATATCGTAAGTTAGAAACCTTGGTAGAGCGCTACGAAGAAGTGCAAGCCATGCTAAGCGATCCCGAGGTGATTGGCGATCAGAACCGCTTTCGCGCCTTATCAAAAGAGTTTTCAGAGCTAGAAGATGTGGTAAAGGCCTTTACCGCGTATCAGCAAGCACAAGAAGATGTAGCTACATCGGAAGAGATGCTAAAAGACTCAGATCCTGATATGCGTGAAATGGCGCAAGAAGAATACAAAGAGGCGAAAGCGGCAATCACTGCCCTTGAAGACGACCTTCAAGTGTTGATGCTGCCAAAAGACCCTAAAGACGACAACAATGTGTTTTTAGAAGTGCGTGCTGGTACGGGTGGTGATGAAGCGGCTATTTTTGCCGGAGATTTATTCCGCATGTACAGCCGCTATGCTGAAACGCAAAAGTGGCGCGTAGAAGTTGTCAGCGCCAATGAAGGTGAACATGGCGGCTACAAAGAAGTGATTGCCCATATTAGTGGTGACGGCGTTTACGGTAAGTTGAAGTTTGAGTCTGGTGCGCACCGGGTTCAGCGTGTGCCAGAGACGGAATCGCAAGGTCGGGTTCACACCTCAGCATGTACCGTCGCGGTGATGGCGGAAATTCCAGAAGCCGAAGCCATTGATATCAATCCGTCTGATTTGAAAATTGATACCTTCCGCGCCTCGGGTGCCGGTGGTCAGCACGTTAACAAAACGGACTCTGCTATTCGTATTACCCACATTCCAACCGGTGTAGTGGTGGAGTGTCAAGATGAGCGTTCGCAGCATAAAAACAAGGCAAAGGCTTTGTCAGTGTTGGGCGCGCGATTACAGCAAGCCGAAGATGAAAAGCGCGCTGCAGCAGAGGCTTCAGAGCGTCGTAACTTGGTGGGCAGTGGTGACCGCTCAGAGCGTATCCGCACCTATAACTTCCCACAAGGGCGGATCACTGATCACCGTATTAACTTGACCTTATATCGTCTAAATGAAGTGATTGCCGGAGAGCTGGGGGCGGTCATCGATCCCTTGGTGATTGAATACCAGGCTGACTTGCTTGCGGCCATGAGTGAAGACGAGTAATGTCCGTATTAACCGTTGCTCAAGCGCTTGCTTGGGCAACTACACAGATAACCCCCCACTCAGACTCTGCCAAGCTGGATGCCGAAGTACTGCTATTAAAGGTATTAGATAAAACCCGCACTTATCTGTTTACTTGGCCTGAAGCTGAACTCACCAGCGCACAACAACAGCAATTTGAGCAAGCTGTTGCAAGGCGTATCACGGGCGAGCCGGTGGCACACATTACCGGTGAAAGAGAATTTTGGAGCCTGCCTTTAGAAGTCAATGCCAGCACCCTAATTCCAAGGCCAGACACCGAAACACTGGTTGAGCATGTACTGAGTATGACACTGCCTGATACTGCTGCAGTGTTAGACTTAGGCACCGGAACCGGCGCGATTGCGCTGGCACTGGCCAGCGAGTACCCAAGGTGGCAAGTTACCGCTGTGGACGCATCTACAGAGGCGGTGGCACTTGCCAAGCGCAACCAAGCTCGGCTGGGGTTCAGCAACGTCACCATTTTACACAGTGACTGGTTTAGTGCCGTTGGCGAGCAACAGTTTGATCTTATTGTCAGTAACCCGCCGTATATTGATCCCACTGATGAGCATCTTTCTCAGGGTGATGTAAGATTTGAACCGCAAAGCGCCTTAGTGGCAAACCAGCAAGGGTACGCTGACATCTATCATATTATTGAAAGTGCAAAGCCCTATTTGCGTTCGGGCGGTTATTTATTATTGGAGCATGGCTTTGAGCAAGCCGATAAGATCCGTCAGTTTTTTGCACAAATGGCGTATATTAATATACTTACCATAAAAGATATGGCAGGGTGTGATAGGGTAACCTTGGCAATGATGCCGTAAAAGGTATCCTCCACACACAGGTTTAGCGCTTCAATAGGATCCTAAATATGGATGATTTTTTGTTTTCAGATGAACTCACCGACGTAACTGAGCCCGATAAAATCGGGACTTGGAAAGTCATCATTGTTGACGATGAGCCTGAGGTTCATGCCGTTACTAAGTTGGCACTCAGTGATTTTGAATTTCAAAAAATGCGCTTAGAGTTCCTCAGTGCTTACTCGGGTGAAGAAGCGAAAAAAGTCATCGATGCCAATCCCGATGCCGCGGTGGTATTACTTGATGTCGTCATGGAGACCGACGACGCTGGTTTGCAAGTGGCAAAATACATTCGTGAGACGGCAAAAAATAATCACATACGTATCATCTTACGTACCGGTCAGCCTGGTCAGGCACCTGAGCGTCAAGTAATTGTTAATTATGATATTAATGATTACAAATCGAAAACGGAACTGACCGCTCAAAAGCTCTTTACTGTGGTGATGTCAAGTTTACGTTCTTATCGCGATATTTTGGCAATTGAGCAATCTCGCCAAGGTTTAGAAAAAATCATCACGGCATCACGCGACATTTTCGCCACGCACTCCATTGAAAGCTTCATCGAAGGCGTATTACAACAGCTCACATCCCTCATTGGCACCGTTGATCAAGCGATATACGCCACCTCGTTGGCTGCTGGTAAAGAGCCCGGTCAAGAAACAGACCAGCTGGTTGTGTTTGCTGGCCGGGGAGACTTCGAGAAGAGTGAGGGTAAGCCCATTTCCGAGGTCCTAGACCCGGATCAAATGTCAGCTTGCACCAAGGCATTGGAAGACAAAGACATTGTTTATAAAGACAATTACCTTTTTGCTTACTGCTCTAGCGATTACAACCACGCGTCTATGTTGTTTGTCTCGGGGATCCCGGATTTCTTAACCGACACTCAACGTCATCTGATTGATATTTTCGCTCAGAATATGCAGCTAGCTTACGAAAATGTACAGCTTCAGGCTGAAATTGAAGACACTCAGCAGGAGCTAGTGATACGGCTAAGTGAAGCACTGGAACTGCATTCGACCAACACCGGGAATCACGTCAAACGCGTTGCCCACTTGTGTCATTTATTGGCCAGAGAAATGGGGCTTTCAGAGCGCGAGGCTGAGCTTATCAAAATGGCTTCACCACTTCATGATGTCGGTAAAGTGGGGATCCCTGACGCCATTCTTAACAAGCCGAGCAAACTCGATGATGACGAGTGGCAGGTGATGCAAACCCATGCTGATAAAGGCTTTGAGTTATTAAAAGACTCACGTCGTGAAATCGTTAATGCTGGGGCGTTAATCGCTCGTGATCACCACGAAAAATGGGATGGTACAGGTTATCCTAAAGGCAAAAAAGGCCAAGAAATTCATTTATATGGTCGTATTGTCGCGTTGGCTGATGTTTATGATGCACTGCGCCACAAACGCTGTTATAAAGAAGCCTGGAGCAAAGAAGACGCGCAACAAGAAATTGTTGCCCAAAAGGGCAAGCACTTTGATCCTGAACTCGTTGATGTGTTCAACCAATGCATTGATGAATTAGAATTAATTTTACAACGTTTCCCAGACTAGATAGAGAAGTATATGGATTACATGGCTTTAAAGCACACACATTTGCTGTTTGTGGTACTTAGTATTGTTTTATTTTATACCCGTGCTGTGTCGCGCTTAAATAGTGGCAAATTGGCTAAACACAAAGGAGTTTTTATTTCCAGCCACAGTGTCGATACCTTGTTGCTGGTTACTGCGGTAATACTCGCCGTTTCGGCCGGGCTTAAGCCATCTGAGCAACCTTGGCTAATGCAAAAAATCGTCTTGGTGTTTGGCTACATTGGCTTAGGGTTTGTGATTGCTAAATCCACTGCCAAGAAAACTAAAATTGCAGCACTGGCAGTGGCCACCACGGTGCTTTTAGCAATTGGTCATTTAGCCGTGAGTAAACAAGCCTTTTTTAGTTAGACACCTCAACATTGGCACTCTTACTCTGAGTGCCACAGTCTATTTTTATCCGGTCGATTTTCGCCCTAACTTCAGCCACTTTGCCCCGAACTTGTTTTCCCCTCTTGGGAATATGACAAAAAGTGGTAAACTAGTCGTTCTATGACCGAAGCAACTCAAGAGAAATCAAGTCCTATGAATGATATCTGGTTAGATGAGAAAGACGTATCTCTCGATGACAATACAGATGCATTTTCCTATCCGCCTTTATTGAGATGCATAAAGGCAGAGCAATATTGGGATGCCCAAGCCGACACCAACAAAACCTTGTGTCAGCTTGCAGAGCTCGAGTTTGCGGTGGACGAGATTTATCACGCAAACCGTGATCGCCACGAGCGTTTAGATAAAATTCTAGACACGTTTTATACCGACTGGCTGTTCAGTGGCAGTAGCCAAGATGTCTCTGAGCACAAGCTCAATAGCGTGTGTTATGCCCTAGCAATGCGCAGCGGCACCAACACAGCGTTAGGGTTAATCTTGGTGCACTTACTTGAGCGCGCTAAACTCGATGCCAGTTTGGCGTTAAACCAAGGTGACATTGCTGTGCACGTTGCTTTTAGTGATGACGAAGGCTACTTAATTGAGCCAAGCTCAGGTCACCAAAGCTGGTACTTGATACCGGAAAATGAAACTAAAGAAGAAAGCAAAGAGGCCGAGCCGCTGGAGCTTATTTTCAATGAAGAGTCATTAAAACTGTATTTATCACAACAAAAGTGGGCCTTTATTGCGGCAGAAAAGTTTGGTCATGCACTCAGTTGTGTAGAACAGTTAATGGATATCCTAGGTGATGATCCCTACGAACGTCGCGACAGAGGGTATCTGCTAAATCAATTAAACTGCCCAAAAATGGCAAAAGACGATTTGCAGTTTTTTGTGGATGAATGTCCAGACGATCCCACCATTGAAATGATCCAGCATCAGATCAAAGAACTGGCTGACCATAACAACATATTACACTGATAATAATAATAGCGAGGACATATGGAGCAAAGTGCTGCGCTCGTTACCAATAATGCGGTAATCATGGGCCTGTTGGCCGTTATTTTGGGGTTTGTTTTTTATACCTCTAATTTGAAAACAGGGTTTTGGGCGAAATTTTACAAATACGTTCCAGCCTTGTTGATGTGTTATTTCCTACCATCCTTACTCAATACCTTCGGCATTGTTGATGGTAATAATAATGACGTATACAGCGTCGCTAAATATTTCTTACTGCCAGCATGTTTAGTCTTGCTGACCTTGAGTATCGACTTAAAATCCATCGCTGGTTTGGGTAAAAAAGCCGTGATCATGTTCCTTACTGGCACTGTTGGCGTGGTGCTCGGCGGACCCATTGCCCTGTTACTTACCGCTACCTTTATGCCGGAGCTAATTGGTGTCGCTGGACCTGAAGCCGTATGGCGAGGTATGGCAGCATTGGCTGGAAGCTGGATTGGCGGCGGCGCTAACATGGTGGCGATGAAGGAAATTTATGGTGCCGGTGGCGAGATATTTACCATTATGGTCACCGTCGATATTGTGGTCGCGAACTTGTGGATGGCTTGCCTATTGTACATGGCTGCGCGAAATAAAGAGATTGACGCCAAAACGGGCGCCGACACTTCGTCGATTAAGCGCCTAATCGACAGAGTTCAAGCATTTGAAGCCGAACATGCTCGAAAACCTGAGTTAAAAGACCTAATGATACTGGTTGGGTTTGCGTTTGGCGCAACGGGCTTGGCACACTTTGCGGCGGATTTGTTAGTGCCCTTCTTTAGTGCCAACTACCCTGAGCTGAAAAAGTTTTCTCTGCACAGTAAATTATTTTGGATTATCGTGTTAGTCACCACCATAGGCCTGGCCTTGTCTTTTACCAAGGCTCGCCAATACGAAGCCGTGGGCGCTTCTAAAATTGGTTCTAGCTTCTTGTATATCCTGGTTGCCACCATAGGTCTACACATGGACATTACCAAGATAGTCGAAGCGCCTAAATACGTCATTATTGGACTTATTTGGATGGCCGTACACGTTAGTCTGTTATTTATTATGGCAAAACTCATCAAAGCACCTGTTTTCTATGTGGCGGTAGGCAGTAAAGCCAATATTGGTGGCGCAGCCTCTGCACCTGTGGTGGCTTCCGCTTTTCACCCCGCGCTGGCACCTGTCGGCGTGCTGTTGGCCGTTTTAGGTTATGCGTTGGGGACTTATATGGCATGGTTCTGCGGACAATTACTCCGTGTGATCGGCAGTTAAAGGATACAAAATGAACACAGATATTATTACTATTGCAGGCCGTGAAGTGGCAAATGACAAGCCATTTGTGCTTTTCGGCGGCATGAACGTACTGGAGTCCCGTGATCTGGCGATGAGCATTGCCGAGCACTATGTGACCATTACGGAAAAACTCAATATACCTTATGTATTTAAGGCTTCATTCGACAAAGCCAATCGCTCATCGATCAACTCCTACCGTGGCCCAGGCATGGATGAGGGGTTAAAGATTTTTGAAGAAATTAAGCGCACTTTTAACGTGCCGGTGATCACCGATGTGCACGAACCTTTCCAAGCTGAGCCTGTGGCTGAGGTGGCTGATGTTATCCAGCTACCGGCATTTCTGGCACGACAAACGGATTTAGTCGTGGCCATGGCTAAAACGGGTGCGGTGATCAATGTTAAGAAGCCGCAATTTTTAGCCCCTCACGAAATGCGCCACATCATTAAAAAGATCAATGAAGCAGGCAACGATAAGGTGATTTTATGCGAGCGTGGCAGTAGCTTTGGTTACAACAACCTAGTGGTAGATATGCTGGGTATGGACGATATGAAGCAGATGGCCCCGGTGATTTTTGACGCCACTCATGCCTTGCAGCGCCCTGGTGGTCGCAGTGACTCGGCCGATGGTCGCCGTGCTCAAGCCGCAGAGTTGGCTCGCAGTGGTATGGCATTAGGGTTAGCTGGACTGTTTATAGAAGCACACCCAAATCCCAACGAAGCCAAATGCGATGGCCCATGTGCCTTACCATTAGCGAAACTAGAAAGTTACTTGCAGCAGATGAAAGCGGTCGATGAGCTGATAAAAAGTTTTGCACCGCTAGACACCAGCGCCGCGGACTTATAATCTTATCGAGTAACTTGATACATTCTGCCCGCATACAGCGGGCTTTTTATAGGCATGAATGAATGTCACGAAGACTACCACCATTAAATGCATTAAAAGCCTTTGAGGCAGCAGCACGACATTTGAGCTTTACCAAAGCAGCAGAAGAGTTGTATGTTACTCAGGCCGCGGTGAGTCATCAAATAAAAACCCTCGAAGAGCACTTGGGTCTAAAGCTTTTTTTACGTAAAAACCGCTCCTTGCTTCTAACCGAAGAAGGCCAGGGTTACTTTTTAGATATTAAAGACATCTTCTCGCAGTTAGTGGATGCCACTGAAAAGTTGTTAGCGCGAGGCGCGAAAGGGTCATTAACGGTAAGTCTCACACCAAGCTTCGCAATTCAATGGTTAGTGCCTAGGCTCAGTAAATTTAACGAGCTTCACCCAGAAATAGATGTCCGAATTAAAGCACAAGACTACGATGATAACTCGCTGACTGACGACGTTGATGTTGCCATTTATTATGGCCGTGGTAACTGGAATGGGGTGCAAAAACATAAGCTACATACCGAGTATCTGGTGCCTTTATGTAGTCCATTTTTGCTGACCGGTCCGAAACCGCTTAACCAACCAAGCGACCTAGCTCAGCACACGTTATTGCACGATACCACTCGGCGTGCTTGGAAAGCTTGGATGAAAACGGCGGGGGTGCGCAACGTTGCGGTCAATACCGGGCCTATATTCAGCCACTATTCGATGGTGTTACAAGCGGCCATTCATGGTCAAGGTGTGGCCTTGGGTAATAGTGTGTTAGCCAAGCCCGATATTGATGCTGGGCGCTTAGTGATCCCATTTAGTCATCATTTAGAAAGTAAAAATGCCTATTACTTGGTGTTTCGAGAAGCGCAAGCTGAGTTAGGTAAAATTGTGTCCTTTAAAGATTGGATGCTCGATATGGTAGAACAGGAACAAGAGTTAAATAGTTTATGAGCACAGTAAGTATTGAATGGCACAAGTGCACTAATCCCATCGCCCAGTTTATTTTTGCCCATGGTGCTGGCGCAGGCAGTGACAGTGATTTTATGCAAGACATGGCAAAAAAGCTGGCAGCTTGCGATATTCAGGTGGGACTGTTCGACTTTGAATATATGCAACAAGCGAAGCGCGAAGGCAAAAAGCGCCCACCTGAACGGGCACCTAAGTTGTTAGCCTATTATGATGCCGTGCTAGCGCAAGCCGACCCTAAGCTGCCTTTGTTTATTGGTGGTAAGTCGATGGGTGGGCGTATGGCTTCTATGCTAGCTTGTGACACCTCGTCACCCGTGGCCGGTGTGCTGGCCTTTGGCTACCCATTTCACCCTCCTGGAAAGCCAGATAAGCTGAGAACTGAACATTTTGCGCAATTACCTTGTCCTTTTCTTATTCTTCAAGGAGAACGAGACACTTTTGGTAACCGCACCGAAGTTGAAGCCATGACACTGCCGACAACGCTTAATATCAAGTGGCTTAAAGATGGTGACCACTCACTCAAACCACGTAAAGTCAGCGGCGTTAGCGAGGATGAGAGCCGAGCCAATGCAGCGACCATGGCGGCCAGCTTTATTAAGGAGCAAGTGCATGGCTAAGCTCTATCTTATTCTTGGTAGCCTACTGTGTTTGCTATCTGTGGTGCTAGGAGCATTTGCAGCACACGGCCTAAAAGGTCGTTTAAGTGAGTATGGCCAAGCAATATTCAATACCGCGGCGCACTATCAAATGACTCACGGCGTAGCCATTATTGTGGTCGCTCTGTTGCTAAAATGGGGTGTCAAAGTGCAATTGGCCGGGAGCTTTTTCTTTGCTGGGGTGATGCTTTTTAGTGGCAGCCTGTATTTACTCGCACTCACTTCATGGAAGTGGCTTGGCCCTGTAACGCCGATTGGCGGAGTCTGTTTTATTGTCGGCTGGGTGATCCTCATTGTGCAAATCTATAAATCCTCATTCTAAGAGAGTCTAATGTCGAGTATCGTGATTTATTGTCGCAGTGGCTTTGAAAGTGACGCCGCTGCAGAAATTAACCATTACGCCGCCCAACATGGTGTCGGTGGTTACGTAAAAGCAAAGCCCAACACGGCTTTTATTACTTTTGAATGCTTTAATGCCGACGACGCTGAAGCATTAACAAAGAAAATAGACTTCAAAAAGCTGGTGTTTGCTAGACAGTGGTTTGTTGGCCAGCTGCTTACTGATATGCCGGTGGCGGATCGCGTTAGTGTGATTAAAGAGGCAGTAACAGACTTTCCTCTGTGTGGCGAGTTACGGGTTGAAACGCCCGATACCAACCAAGGCAAAGAGCTGTCTAAGTTCTGTAAAAAGTTTTCTACACCATTGGCAAAGTCTCTGGAAAAACACAATAAGCTTACGCGCGCAATTAAAACCGCTAAGCCGGTACTGCACGTGCTCTTTTTAGCTAATAATACCGCCTACGTTGGCTATTCGTTTAGCGATAATAACTCACCATTTTTTATGGGGATCCCACGCTTAAGAATGCCCGCCGATGCCCCAAGCCGCTCAACACTCAAGTTAGACGAAGCATTCCATGTGTTTGTTAGTAAAGAGCAACAAGAGCTACGTGTGCGCCCAGGTATGCGTGCTGTCGATTTAGGGGCTTGCCCAGGCGGCTGGACTTATCAGTTGGTACGCCGTGGTATGTTTGTCGCTGCCATCGATAATGGCCCCATGAATGATGACTTGATGGAAAGCGGTCAGGTTAAACACTTTACCGAAGATGGCTTCAAATACCGCCCCGAGAAACGCAACATTGATTGGTTAGTGTGTGACATGGTGGAAAAACCAAGCCGAGTGGCCAACTTAATGATCGATTGGATTGTTAATGCTTACACCAAAGAGCTTATTTTTAACCTCAAACTGCCGATGAAAAAGCGTTTTGACAGCGTCTATGAGTGCCTGACGTTAACCCATGAAGAGTTGCAGAAGTATGGCGTAGATTATGAAATTCAAGCCAAGCACCTCTACCATGACCGTGAGGAAGTAACGGTACACATTAACGTACTAAAGGTACCGCAAAGCCTTTATAGTTAATAATCAGGGCCTTTAAAAGGCCTCATGAAGCGGCTATGCCGCTTCATCCTGATGTTTTTGTTTTAACAACCGGCTGGTTACCGTGCCTGCCGTCATCGAGCCCGACACGTTTAACGCAGTTCTCGCCATATCAATCAATGGCTCAATAGAGATAAGCAATGCCGCAATGGTCACAGGCAAGCCCATGGCTGGAAGCACCACTAAAGCCGCGAAGGTCGCACCGCCGCCAACTCCTGCGATACCAAATGAGCTAATCGCCACCATGGCCACCAAAGAGATAATAAAATCAATAGCAAAGGGATCCACACCAACGGTAGGAGCCACCATCACGGCTAACATTGCCGGGTAAATCCCTGCACACCCATTTTGACCGATGGTGGCGCCAAACGAGGCCGACAGGTTGGCTATGGCAGGGGGGACTTTGAGCTTTTCAATTTGCGCTTCCACATTTAACGGTATGGTGGCAGCAGAGCTTCTTGAAGTAAATGCAAAGGTCAGCACCGGCCATATTTTTTGGAAGAACTGCTTGGGGTTTTCACCCACTAAAGTGATCAGCATACCATGCACCACAAACATCATTAGAATGGCGACATAGGAAGCGATAATAAAGCCCAATAAGCTGATAATATCGGCCATACTAGAAGTGGCAATCACTTTGGTCATCAGTCCAGCAACGCCATACGGAGTCAGGGCAATGATCATGCGTACTAAACGTAAGACGGTGGCCTGTGCTGCCTCTACGGCGTTTCTGATGGTGCCACTGAGTGCCGACTCCTCAATGATTGCGCGACGGGCTGCAATGCCAGTTAACACGCCAAAAATAACCACTGCGATAATAGAGGTAGAACGCTCGCCAGTTAAATCGGCAAACGGATTAGTGGGAATAAAGCTCAGTAGCATCTGAGGAATAGTTAAATCGGCCACTTTGGTGGCGCGCTCTTCTAACACCGCGATGCGAGCCGTTTCTCTTGCCCCTTCCACTAAACCGGCTGCACTTAAGCCAAACGCTTGAGTAATAAAGATACCAATCAGTGCAGCAATGGCCGTGGTAATGACTAAAATAGAGATGGTGACAAAGGAGATTTTGCCCAACGAGCCTTGATTATCCAGCTTTACCACAGCGGCAATCATAGACACTAACACCAGCGGCATGATCACCATTTTTAAGAGGTTAACATAGCCACTGCCAACCACGGCAATCCAGTCTAAAATGCTTTGTTTTGTGGCAACATCGCCAGCAAAAATAAACTGTAGCCCTAAGCCAAATAAGCTACCCCCCACCAAGCCTAATAAAACGGTCTTGGATAACGTCTCCGTGCGTCTTTGAACTCGATACAAACCAAACAATAAAAGCGCAAATACCACAAGCGCGGCAACAACAGCAAAAAACATTCACATACCCGTTGAGTAACTGGAAAATAACGCGCAACTATAGTGCTTTTTAGACCGAGAAAAAAATACTCTTCGGTCATGCGTTAGAACAAAAGGTTATGAATAAAAGTGTAAGTAAATAGGGCTGCTACCGGTCGGCGCAGCGAATACAGTCTGAGTATAAATGCTAAAAAGGCACAGGGGCTGTAAAAGTCATGCTAGCACCGCTGGTTGGATGGGTTATTTGAAGCCACTCGGCGTGGAGCTGCAACCTTGAAGCAGCGGCCAAAGCGGAGCCTGTGGCGTAAAGCCTATCACCTAAAATAGCATGGCCTAAAGACAACATATGGACACGCAGCTGATGTGAGCGCCCAGTGATAGGCGTGAGTTTTACTCGAGTTGCCGCATCTTCGTAGGCAATGACTTCATAATGGGTCAGTGATGGTTTACCGGTTTCATGACACACCATTTGTTTCGGGCGGTTAGGCCAGTCGCAAATAAGCGGTAAATCAACAGATCCTGTGGCTGGTGCTAAACGGCCCGCTACTCGAGCCACGTAGCCCTTTTTAGTTAAGCGGTCTTGAAACTGAATACTCAAGTCGCGGTGTGCCTGTTTGTGCATGGCCAGGCAAAGTACTCCTGACGTGGCCATATCTAAGCGATGTACTATTTTAGCATTAGGATAGACGTAATTGACGCGTGCAATGGCGCTGTCCCAATGCTTGGGGTCTTTACCGGGGACGGTTAATAAGCCACTGGGCTTGTTGAGCACTAAGATGTCCTCATCTTGGTAAAGAATATCAAGGTAAGGGTCGCTTGGGGGGGCGTAATTCAGTAACACAACGGGCCTCGTCAAAATAGAACCACGGCATTGTAACTCAATGCCGTGTTACAGGGTAGGCAATCAACAATGGCAGCATTGACTGCTGCCGCGGTTTTAATTATTGGTTTGATACCACAATCAAACGTATGGCATCCAACTTCAACTGCGCTTTTTCAATGTGTGTGGTGAGTTGCTCGCGCTGTTTATCAAACACCTGAATTTCTTCATCACGAATATTCGGGTTGATTGCTTTTAATGCTTGTAAACGCACTTGCTCATCGCCAAGCTGTTTTTGCATGTTGCTTAAGGCTTGGTTTTTGATGTCTTCAAGGGTTGCTTGTGCCAACTCATCGGCGCTGCTGATCAATGGATGAATGGCAGTTTGTAAGGCATTAACAAGTTTACTTGCTGTTTGCCTACCCACAGCTGATAGCTGCTGGTTGAAAGCATCAAACGCGACGTTGTCGGCCAAGTTATTACCGCCTTTATCCATGAGCACACGAATTGGCGTTGGTGGTAAAAAGCGACC
The DNA here is from genome assembly GCF_037120705.1 of Pseudoalteromonas sp. UG3-2. Classification (NCBI taxonomy): domain Bacteria; kingdom Pseudomonadati; phylum Pseudomonadota; class Gammaproteobacteria; order Alteromonadales; family Pseudoalteromonadaceae; genus Pseudoalteromonas; species Pseudoalteromonas sp. UG3-2. Next base: position 3,143,255 of record NZ_JAWLJU010000002.1, read on the forward strand.
CATTTGCAACGCTTTCGGCGCCGAGGTTTCAGCAACAAAAATAAGCTCAACAAAGAAGGTACCCACTGGCAACTTATTGTTTTTTAATAATGCCACCGAGGCACAACCAAAATCATCGTTGCAGATCATATCGAACACCCCACTGACCATAGGATGATCCCAACTAATAAATTGGGCATCTTCTTGTGATAACGCAGTATGGCGGTCGAAGGTCACTGTGATCCCTTCGTCTTTTAAACCTGGGAAAGAGGGATTGAGCATGTGCTCTGTGGGTTTGAGAATAATGGTATTCTCGCCCTTGTCTTCTTGATTGACACCAAAGATATCAAAGACATTGATCATGTAACCCGGTAACACCACATCGTTATCAAGGGCTTCTATTTCAGCGGCAATATGCTCTGACTTGCCGTGGCCACTGGAGTGCAGCTCTAGTAGGCGGTCACGACCTTGTTCCATTTTCTGACGCAGCCGTTTATTCTCTACCGCAGCTTGCTGTAATAAAGGCTCTAACGCTTCTTCATCACAATTATGCTGGGCGATCAGCTCCAATAGTTCATCAGCAAAAGATTGATACAATAACTGACCTGTGGTGCTGGTATTTTCAAACGCATCTAGGCCCTCGTGGTACCAACGTAATAACACTTCCTGAGCCGTACTTTCAAAGTAAGGAACATGAATATTAATATCATGTTGTTGCCCGATGCGGTCTAAACGACCAATACGTTGTTCTAATAAATCCGGATTAAGCGGTAAATCAAACAACACTAAGTGATGAGAAAACTGAAAGTTACGGCCCTCTGAGCCGATTTCAGAACACAGCAATACTTGCGCGCTGTCAAACTCATCGGCAAAGAAGGCGGCGGCACGGTCGCGCTCAATAATAGACATGCCTTCGTGGAATACAGCCGCTTTTATTGCCTCTCGCTCCCTCAGAGTTTGCTCCAAGCTAATAGCGGTTTCTGCTTTGGCACAGATGAGTAACACTTTTTCTTGCTTTAACTCTTTGAGTTTTGCGATGAGCCACTCAACTCGTGGGTCAAACTGAGTCCAGCCACTGCCTTCGCCTTCAAACTCTTGGAAGATTTTTTCAGGGAATAGGGCCCTTACTGCACTGTACTCTGGGCTTTGGATGCCACCAATATTGCCCATTACCGACATCGCCGTTTTGTATTGCTTAGGCAAGGCCACAGGGTATGAATGTAGATGACGGCTAGGGTAACCGCTAATGCCACTGCGGCTGTTTCTAAATAAAATGCGCCCAGTACCATGGCGGTCCAGTAGCATCGACAAAATTTCCTGCTTGGCTTGCTCGTTGCCAGCTTGTGCCGCGGCCAAAATGGCACTGATGTCAGTTTCTTTTAATAGCTCAATTAAGGTTTGCTCAGCCTCAGCATCAAGTTTTTTATCTTGTAATAAGTGATTGGCGGCTTCCGCGACTTCTTTATAGTGGCTTTCCTCTTCGACAAAGACATCGTAGTCATAAAAGCGGTCGGGGTCGAGTAACTGTAAGCGCGCAAAATGGCTACGGTGTCCTAACTGATCTGGTGTTGCGGTCAGTAGGATCAAACCAGGAATATCCTGAGAAAGCTCAGCAATGCGCTGATACTCAGTACTCGCTTGCGTCTCGGTTACCGTTAGGTGGTGGGCTTCATCGACAATCAACAAGTCCCAATCAGCTAAGGTGGCTTGTTCAAACCAGCGTCGCTTCTTAGTTATAAACTCCAAGCTAACTAATACCAGTTGCTCGGTTTCAAAGACATTTTCGGCATCGGCGTAGGCTTCACTGCAGCGCTCTTCATCAAAAATAGAAAAGGCCAAGTTAAAGCGTCGCAACATTTCTACCAGCCACTGGTGTTGCAAGCTTTCTGGCACCACAATTAGCACACGGTTAGCACGACCAGATAACACTTGCTGGTGCAGGATCATGCCTGCTTCAATGGTTTTACCTAAGCCCACTTCGTCAGAAAGCAGCACTCTCGGTGCAAAGCGTTTACCTACTTCATCGGCAATATAAAGTTGGTGTGGGATTAAGCTGGCGCGCTGACCCACTAACCCTTTAAGGTGTGATTGCTCTTTAGCAAATTGATGCTGCCAAGTTTGGTAACGCAGCGTGTAACGATCAAAGCGGTCAACTTGACCGGCGAACAAGCGGTCTTGTGGCTTGTTGAATTTAATAAAGTGGTCCAAGAACGTTTCTTTAAATGACGCTGGCTCACCAGTGTCGACGCGAGTGCCGTGGTAGCAAAACAGGCCATTTTGCTCTTCGATGTCAGCCACCTCTAGCTCCCATTCCTCAACGTGGCGAATGGTATCTCCTGGGTTGAACACAACCCGAGTAACAGGTGCCTCTTGAGCTGAATAAACACGGTTTTCTCCGCTTGCGGGGAATAAAATAGTGACCTGACGCCCTTCAAGCGCCACGATGGTTCCCAATCCTAAATCTGATTCCGTATCGCTGATCCAGCGTTGGCCTAAGGAAAAGTTCATGGTTGTCTCGTCTAAGCAGAAAAAAGGCGGCTATGTTACCTATTCACGTGGCTTTGTTCAACTTAAAACCGTGCGCTGTTAATACCTCTATTAGGGTGCTGCAATTGGTTTTAAGCCTTTTGGCATGAAGCAGAGCAACTAGTTGTTTTTTATGGAATTGCAAGTCAATTTTTCTACTGTCATAAAAGCGACTTTTGTGACAAATAGACTAAACTTAGACTGTATCCACGAGCAACAAAGTAACCGCGTTGTTCATTGGGTATAGCATAATAATCTGTAAACAACAGGAATGCGCTATGGTAAAACAAGACCAAGACCATAAAGTGTACGTGCTAGATACCAACGTACTGCTCCATGAACCACTCGCTTATCTCTCCTTCCAAGAACATGATGTTGTCGTCCCCATGACCGTCCTTGAAGAGCTTGATCACATTAAAGACCGTAAGCGTGATGTTAGTCGAGATGCCAGAGTGGCCATTCGCGGACTTGATGATGTGCTGCGAGATGCCACACCAGAACAAATGCTAGAGGGGGTAGCGCTACCGACGTTAAAGTTAGAGAGCCATCGTACACCCAGTTCGGGTAAGTTGATCATCGTCAATGATCACCTCTTTCCAGATTCCATTTCGGGGTTGCCTGGGGACGAAAATGATCATCGTATCATTAATAGTGCGGTTCATTTGCAAACTCAATATAGTGATAAAAAGGTGGTGTTGGTCACCAAAGACATTAATATGCGCCTTAAGGCCAAAGGGGCGGGGTTGAAGTATGTAGAAGACTATCGCACCGATCAGTTAATCGATGACATTGCTCTTCTCACCAGTGGTTTTAAGAAAGTCCCCGGTGATTTTTGGCAGCACGTTGGCGAATGTCAGTCGCAACAAGAAGGCCGCTATACCATTCATGATGTACCTAAGTCCCTAGTGCCAGATGTTTTTAGTAACGAATATTTGATTGATGATACCGAACATTTTGCCGCTCGAGTGGTAGGCTACGACGACCAGCATATTCGTTTAAAAGACCTCGGTGTTGAGCGCTTAATGCATCGTCAGGCGTGGGGGGTTAAGCCAAAGAACATCAACCAAGGCATGGCATTAGATGCGCTGTTAGATACCGACATTGAGCTGGTGATCCTGACCGGTCCGGCAGGGTGTGGTAAAACCCTATTAGCACTGGCCAGTGCCCTTGAAATGATCATTGAAAAGGGAATTTATGACAAGGTCATTGTCACCCGCAATACCCCTGAAATTGCTGAGAGCATCGGTTTTTTACCGGGGACAGAGGAAGAGAAAATGGCCCCTTGGTTGGCGGCCATTACCGATACCCTCGAAGTGCTGCATAAACACGATGAAAGTCCTGTTACCAGTCGCAATTACATCATGGAAAAGGCCAACGTCCAGTTTAAGTCGGTGAATTTTATGCGCGGCCGCAGTATTCAAAATGCCGTGGTGATTTTAGATGAAAGCCAAAACTTAACCGCATCGCAACTGAAGACCATTATTACCCGCTGTGGTGAAGGCACTAAGTTAATTTGTACCGGTAACTTGGCGCAAATAGACAGTAACTATTTAACCCCAGTGACCTCTGGTTTAACTTATATTGTTGAACGTTTTAAACATTTTGAAGGCAGTGCCACGATTAACTTAAATGGAGTCGTCAGAAGTAGGCTGGCAAGTTTTGCTGAAGAGAATTTATAACTTGCCTTGAATGAGTTGGCTCGTTACCCTTTATTTACAAATAGTAAAAAATGGGAACGAGCCACTTCATGGATGCGACAAAAGAGTTTTTACCGCTAAAAAGTTACCGCAAGGGCATTTTAGTCGCTGTTGTTATTCCTATTCTGTTGGTTCTTATACTCGCTTACCATCTCTATCAAATTAAATTAGAACAGCAATACAACATTCGCTTTGGTCAGTATGAGTACGTTAGTCAGCAACTTAAACAAGAGTTTTATGCTGCACATACGGTGCTAGATAGCATTGCTGTTAACCTAGCCAGACCCATTTCATTTCAACGGCCGCCCCATTGGCTGGACGATATTGAGCAGCACCCGCAACATTTTTATCACCAACTTCCGAGTAACGGGGGAGAGATTGTCGGTCAAGGTCAAGTCTCGGAAGCACTCTTCGCCACTAAGCAGTGGCAAACGGTACTTTCACTGAATACGGCTTTTGATGCCGCTTTAGCGCTGCAAGGTGGCTTGTATGCCATCGCTTATGTGAACGATCAGGGCTTTACCTTTGTTAAACGTCGCGATACCACCAGTAGTCATTTTATTTCCCAGCTAATACAGGGGCGCTTTAAGCCCGATTTTAGTCGTGGCGATATTGTGGTTGGCTCACCTGTAGAACTATTTGACCAGCAACTGTTTGCTCTAGGAAAGAAAATATCGTCTTTGGATGACAGTCATATTTTGATGATTTACAGCAGTAATATCATTGATTTATGGCTACAAAACATTGGCTCATTAGATGGTGTCATGGAGCTTAGAAACCAAAGTGGTGAACTGATCGCCGGCCAGGATTACCAGCACAATAACGACAATACTTTAAGTTCAGCAGTGCCATGGCAGCATGGCTTGCACTTTTTCGCCAAACCGGCAAAAGAACCCATCAGTTTGAACTACCATGAAAGCTACGCCCAGTTCGCTGCGCCCATTCAACGGGAAGTGTTGCTAGAGTTGGGGCTGTTGTTATTTTTTATTCTATTTACTTTTACCATGATAGTTTGGCTTAGTGGGCAAATTTTTGTGCGACCACTGAAGCATTTCGTCAATTACCTGTCGTTGCAAGAGCATGCACCGAAAAAGACTTTGGAATATCCCATTCCACAAGATTGGCAACCCTGGTTTGTGCAAGTGAAGCAAGTGGTGGAGCAAAAGTCGCGGTTGATGCAAGCGCTGAAAAAACACAATCAAGAATTAGATGACGAAGTAAAACGCAAACAACAAGCACTGAAGCAAAGCTATGAGGCAAAAGAGCGGCAGGCGGCCTTGCTAAATGCCGTACTCGATACCGTTCCTGATATCATTTATTTCAAAAACATTGATGGCTCATTTATTGGTTGTAATTTGGCTTTTGAGCAATTTATGGGGGTAAAAAAGGCCGAGCTTGTCGCCCGTACGCAACCTGAAGTCACCTCTGGGCTCAGCGTATTTTTGCAACAAGAGGCATTAATGGCAGAGCGTCAAGAACAAGTTGCGACTAACTTTGAGCTTGGCGCTCGAGCCTTTTATTTAACCACAACGCCACTAAAATCAGAAAATAATAAGCTGTTAGGGTGCTTGGGAGTGGCACGTGATGTCACAGCGGCACAAGACGCATACAATGCTTTGCGAGACTCGGAGGAGAACTTTAGAGCTGCGACAGAGTTTGCGCCGAATGGTGTTATTTTGGCTGCAATTGACGGCAAAATCTTGGAAATGAACAAGGCTGCTAAACGCTTTTTGTCACTGACTAAAGACTGCGGAGAGCGCCGACTAGATAGACTGTTTGATGAGCAAAACTGGCATGCTTTGCAAGCGATATTAACCGACTTACTGGGTGAGAAGAAAAAGGTAGCTAATTATACGGTGGCGCAATCGGGAGAGTATAACTGGCTACAGCTGAGTATTTCTTTGGTTTGGGATAACGACCAGCAGCCTAAATACTACGTTATGCATATCCAAAACATCACCAGTTTACTGTTGGCTAAGCAAGAGGCGGAGCGTGCGACACTGGCAAAAAGCCGCTTTATTGCCAATATTAGTCATGAAATTCGCACCCCCATTAACGCTATTTTGGGATTGGCGGATATGATCCAGAGTGACTCGCTGAGTAAGCTGCAGCAACAAAAGCTCACTCAGCTTTCTGGTGCCGCCACCGAGTTGCTGACCATGCTCAATAGTATTTTAGAATTTGCCAAGGTAGAGAGCCACCAGGGCACCATTGTCCATGAAACCTTTCAAACCAGCCAAGCACTCAATGCCATAGAGTCACTGATCAAACCCTTGTGTTTACAAAAAGGCTTAACCTTTGCAATGACAGTGGACCCTGAAGTTTGGCCTTACCTTTATAGTGATGAGGATAAAATTAAACAGATCTTAGTTAACTTACTGAGTAATGCCGTGAAATACACAGGCAAGGGGACCGTTGGTTTAACGATTACTCAGGTTAATGATGAAACGGCCAAGCAGACCCTTAAGTTTGCCGTATGGGACACCGGAGTGGGGATCAAAGCCGAGCAAATAGAGCACTTATTTGATGCCTTTACTCAGGGGGATGAAAGCTTTACTCGAAAACATGAAGGGATCGGCTTAGGGCTGGCCATTGTGAAACAAGAAGTGGCACTACTTGGCGGTGAAATTCAAGTAGACTCCACCCCAGAGCAGGGCAGCTGTTTCTATTTTGAGCTGCAACTGGATAAGGGCGCATGCCCATTAGTGGAGCCGAAAAAAGACGTGTTTTGTTTGCTCAGTGATGAGCCGCTTCCGAGCTATTTTACCGGTATTGCTGCCACTGTCTCGTTATCAGAGTGGCAACAACGACCGCGAAAATTAGAAAAGCCCATTTTGGTGGTGCCGCCATCATTGACTGAGCAAGTCGCCAACGCCAATTTAGCCAGCTCAGCCATTGTGCTTCATGGTGATAACGAGCTGCTTGAGCAGAGCAATAACATTGTGCTAAATCAAGCCGTGTTTTACCAAGCCGCTTATACTTGGTTAGCTGAATATGGTCATATGACGCAAGCGGCTGAGCAAGGGTGTGCTCAGGTTGCAGGGATTTTATGTTTAATTGTTGATGATAACCGACTTAATTTAGATATTAGTGAAAACATGCTGGCGCATAACGGCATTACTACGGTGGGGCTGTCTTCTGCCGAGCAACTGAATTCAGTGTGCGAGACACTGCAGCCCGATATTGTGTTAATGGATATTCACATGCCAGACATTGATGGCTATCAAGCGACACAGTTGTTACGTCAGCGCTGGACAGCACAGCAGCTCCCTATCATTGCTCTGACGGCCAATGTCAGCAAAGAAGAAAAAAATAAAGCCATGGAAGTGGGCATGAATGACTACTTAGTCAAACCCATTAATGGTGAACAGACATGCAAAGCGTTAGCAGCAGAATTAAGCGAAGAAGTCATCAACCTGGAGCCTTTTTTTGATTATGAATTTGCTTTGTCACAAATGATGCAAAATGAGCGCTTCTTACAAACAATGCTAGATAAGTTTGCTAAGCTTTGCCGAGAGTATCTAGATAAACTCGCTGCTGTGGAGCAGGGGGAAGCGCTATTCGAGTTGGCTCATGGCATTAAAGGAGCCGCAGCCGGGCTTGGCTTTAAACGCCTCGCAAAAGCCGCCAAAGACTTAGAATCACGCAGTAAAACACTAACAATAATAACGAGTCGCACAGAGCTTGCTGAACTAGAAAAGGCATTATCTCAAGTTATGTGCTTCATCGAGCTAAAAAAGGTAGCCGTTGAAGATGCAGCCAGTTGAAAATATCTTAATTATCGATGATGACCCAATCAACACTATGGTGTTAAAAAACACCTTAGGAGAAGACTATCAGCTTTGCTTTTCTACTGCTCAAGAGCTTGATCTTAGTATATTGCAGCAGCACAGTATTGATCTGGTGATATTAGGTGTGCTTATTACCGAGGGGGGTGGTTTTACTGTTCTTGAAACACTCAAAAAAGACCCGGTAACTTACAGTATTCCAGTGATTGTGATCTCCTCCAGTGTGAGTTTTAAAGATGAGGCTCGAGGCTTACAACTGGGTGCGGTTGATTATATTACGAAGCCATTTAACCCCTTAGTGATTAAAGCGCGAATTAAAAACCATCTGGCTATAAAAAAGAAAAATGACTTATTAGAAAAGCTCGCTGCCGTTGACGGTCTCACCGAACTGCCGAATCGCCGTTATCTTGATGAGCAGATGCACCTGGTTTTGCAACAGGCTAAAGCACAGCACCGTAGTTTTGCGGTGATGCTGGTGGAGGTGGATTATTTTAAGAAATACAATGAGCACTATGGCTATATGCAAGGTGATGAGTGCTTATTTAAAGTGGCTAGAGCTTTAGAGTATGAAGCGAAACAGTGGGATGTAACCATAGGCCGCTTTGATGGCACGCGGTTTGCGCTGGTGTTGTCTCATGTCGACGTCACAAAGTTAAAAGGCTTGGCGCAAGCGCTACAAGCTGCGGTAGCTGAGTTAGCGGTGCCACACCAAACTTCGCCGATTTGTGCCCATGTGAGTGTCAGTATTGGGGTTGTGCATGTAAATGAGCATGCGGGTCATACGCTGGAAAAGCTAGTTGCTACGGCGGACAGCGCGCTGGCAAAAGCACAAGCTCAACAGCTGCCATTGTTTATTGCTGCCCTTGAGCAAAATAGCGGGATGCTAAGTTAACTGGCACCCCGCAGCAGAGTGAGCTCTGTTATTTAATTTGAGCGAGGGCATTGTCGCCGTAGCCAATCAGTTTTTGGTTTTTAAATACTAGCGGCGTACATTCGTCTTTGGTTACTTTGCCATCTGAGTGCTTGCTATTTGTGGCGTAGTATAAAACCTGGTAACTGTCACCGTCTTTGCTTACCAGCTCAGTAAAGTTTGGTGTCTTAAACAGCTCTTTCACTGTTTTAAAGTCAGCGCCCACTTCAAGTTCAGAAATTTTCTCACGGTTTTGTTTTTGTTGATGCTGCCAGCTCGATGAGTTGTAGTCTGATGCCCAGCCATGATCAACCTCGCCATCAGACACAGCCACGATGCAACCTGATAGAAGTGTAGAGCTAAGCGCAGCGATGAGTAATACTTTTTTCATTGTTATTTCCTTTGTAAATGACCCACCCCATGAGTGGGGAAATGATTTCGTTAATGAGTTTACAGCAAATAGTTTGCCAAAAATTTAAATATTTTAAAAACAATGTGTTAGCCGTTTTGTTTGCTGGTTGAATTTATTTTCCCACTAACTATTAGCGAAATTCATCAACAAGTTGAGGAGTTTCGCTAATGTACTTTAGGCAACTCGGTTACGCTGCTCGCCTTGCTTAAACGCCCGAATATTAGCGGCAATTTCATTGACCAAGCGGATAATGGCTTCTTGGCTTGCCCAGGCGGTGTGCGGTGTTAATAGTAAATTGTCACCTTGATACTGCAGCAATGGATTGTCTGGCTGTGCCGGCTCTTGCGAAAGCACATCGACGGCGGCACCAGCGATTTGGCCTTGTTGTAATGCTTGTGCCAGATCGTATTCATTAATGATGCCACCGCGAGCGGTATTTATGATCACGGCGGACTCTGGAATAAGTGCTAAGGTGTCGGCTGCAATTAGGTCGTTGGTTTCACTGGTCAATGGACAGTGCACTGAAACAATATCAGCTTTAGCTAATGCTTGTGTAAACGCTTGGCGTCCAGAACGCACTTCAGTGGCCCCTTTGCGCTCTGCGATAATGACATTGGCACCAAAGGCGTCGGCAACGCGAGCAACGGCTTGACCCAGCGCACCATAGCCAACAATAACAAAATTTTTGTTATGTATTTCGGCAATGGGGTAATCTAAACGACAAAAGATATCGCTTTGCTGCCAGCGTCCCGCTTGGCAGTCTTGCTGGTAGCGGTGAATATTAGTAAGTAGGTTACCCAACATAGTAAAAGTATGCTGAACCACCGATGGCGTTGAGTACCCAGCAACATTGGTAACGGCAACTTGTTGCGCTTTGGCGGCATCCAAATCGACGTTATTGACGCCTGTCGCGGCCACACAAATTAGCTTAAGCTTGGCAAGTTGTGCTAATGACGTGGCATCTAGCTTAACCTTATTGGTAACAATCACTTCTGCGTGCTGACATCGTTCCAGCAGTTGCTCGCTGTTAGTCGTTTGATACACAGTGATCTCTCCAAGCTGAGAAAGTGCGCTAAGATCTGTGCCTGCTAGGGTTTTGGCATCGAGTACCACAATTTGCATTATACCTGTCCTTTACTTGACTTTAGAGTTAACTCTAAGGTTTATACTATCATCGTTGACTAAGATATTCTTGCCAAACCGGAGGTGTAAAGTGATTAAAATAGGTGAGTTGGCAAAACGCTTAGGCGTGTCTACCGATACTTTGCGGTATTATGAGGCCAATCAGTTATTACAGCCGCAAAGTCGAAGCGCTTCCGGTTATCGCTTGTATGACGAACAAAGTGAAAAACAGATGCGCTTTATTCTACGCGCTAAAGAGGTTGGCTTTAGCCTCAAAGAAATACAAGATTTACTTAAAATTCAATTTCAAAAACAACAGCACAGCTGTGAGGAAGTGAAAGCGTTGACAATTGCCAAGCGTGATCAAGTGAGAGCGCGGATTGCTGAGCTGACAAAGTTTGAACAATCACTGTCAACTCTGGCACAGCAATGCTGTGGTGGCGAAGAACCGGCGGTCAGCTGTTCCATTTTAACTGCCTTGGAGGCCCTTGATGAGTGAGTTATTGCTAAACTTCTGGCAACTTTTTTTAGTATCAGCACCTTGGTTATTACTGGGGTTAATATTGGCAGGGTTGCTCAATGTCTTTATTCCCAAAGATCTACTTCAGCGACACTTAGGACAAGAGGGGTTTTGGACCACAGTCAAGGCTGCCTTGATCGGCGCACCTATGCCATTGTGCTCTTGTGGAGTAATACCTGCCGCCGTTGGACTTAGGCGAGCTGGTGGCTCAAAAAGTGCCACTACGGCCTTTTTAGTCTCTACTCCTGAAACGGGAGTCGACTCGATATCGGTTTCTTATGTTCTGCTGGGACCATTTATGGCGGTTATCCGGCCCATCGCTGCAATATGCAGCGCAATTACCGCTGGGGTATTAGTCGGTAGAGAAAAGCAGCCTACACCGCCTTCAGCAGCTGTGGAGCCGCAAGTAAGTTGCTGCGCTGGTGGCGCTGCTGTACCACAAGCCAGCTCGTGTTGCGATACCAAGACCACAGCGCAGGCGGCGTCCAGTGGTATTGAGGCAACGGCGAGTGACACCGCCTCATGCTGTGCAACGCAAAGCCAAGCAGCGGTGTCCTGTGGCAGCAGTAGTGATACAGCGAGCCAAAGCAGCTGCTGCGAAAGTAAAAGCCCCAGTGAAGCCAACGGCCTCATTACGAAACTCACTGCGGCGATTAAGTTTAGCTGTAATAAGCTGCTATCCGACACGGCGGTGTGGTTGTTAATCGGTTTATTCTTTGCCGCTTTGGTGCAAACCTTTGTACCCGAGTCATTTTTATCGCAATGGGGCAGTGGCATTCTGGCGATGACCGCGATGATCCTCATTAGTATTCCGATGTACATCTGCGCTACGGCCTCAACTCCCATCGCGGCAGGCTTGTTGCTAGCAGGGGTATCCCCTGGCGCCGTGCTGGTATTTATGTTGGCAGGACCAGCTACCAATATTGCAACCATTGGCGTTGTTGGTAAAGAGTTGGGACAACGAGCAGTGTTGGCTTACTTAACCGGTGTGATTGCCGTCGCAGTGCTGTTTGGTTTTATCACCGACTTCCTAGTGGAACGCTTTGGTTTTGTGGTGACGCCCATGATTGGGGAAGAGCATCAACTCTTGCCTGCGTGGTTGACGTTAGTCATGGGGCTGTTACTGGCGGCATTGCTATTGCGCTTGGCTATACTCAATTTAGGTAAAGTTGTTAGAAGATAATGAATTATGGTACTTTCTTGGTACCATCAACAGGCTTCTGCTAAGCATTTTATATTCCAAGATTGTCGCTCATTTAGGTGGTCAGAGCTGAAATGCTTAGCGCGACGTTATTTTGCGCGATAGAATGCCTGCCAGTATTCAATAATCCGACAATTTGAGAAGTAAGAGTGGATAAGTACGCTGATATAAGACCCTATAATGATGATGAAGTTGCACCGGCATTAGCTCGCTTAATGGCTGATAATCAGTTTATTGATGTCATTGCCAAATACAATCTCCCAAAGTGGTTGAGTACTTGGCCTGCCATTGCACGTCCGCTGGTGAGAATGAAGCTCAAGAAGAAGTGGGGTGAGGTATCAACTATCGAGCAAGTACAACAGGAAGTTGCCCACTACTTACAGATCCTGATTGATAAAACCACCAGCAAAGTGACTTATTCTGGTTTAGAGACGCTCGACTCGGACACTTCTTATTTGTTTATCTCAAACCACCGCGATATTGTCCTTGACCCTGCTTTAGTAAATTGGGGACTGCACCAGCAGGATATGCGCACGGTACGTATCGCCATTGGTGATAACTTGTTACAAGTGCCCTATATCACAGAGCTAATGCGTCTCAATAAAAGCTTTATTGTGAAGCGCTCGGCAAAGGCACCGAAAGAAATGTTAAAAGCCCTTAGCCAGCTCTCTGCATATATTTATGATTCGCTATCTGAAGGGAATTCAATTTGGATTGCGCAAAAAGAAGGGCGTGCCAAAGACGGTGTAGACCAAACCGATCCTGCACTATTAAAAATGTTGCAACTGCATGGCCGCAAACAGAAGCTGGATTTTGCTCAGTACATTAAGCAGTTGAAGATAGTGCCAGTGGCCATTTCGTATCAATACGAACCCTGTGCCATCTCTAAAGCGAAAGAGCTTTACCATAAAAAACAGTTTGGTGAATACGTTAAGGCCGAAGGTGAAGACATTGCCAGTATTGTTGAGGGCTTTAGCAGTGACAAGGGCCATGTCCATGTGGCTTTTGGCGATCCCATTAGCGCTGATGTAGCCAATCCTGACGAGTTGGCCGAAGTGATCGATAAACAAATTTTAGCACTGTACTATTTGCACTCCACCAACCACCTTGCTGCAGGAGATGACGAGCAAGTTAGCCCTAAAGATAAAGCCGACTTTATCTCTAAGTTGGAGTCAGTGCCAGAAGAGCTGCAACAGCTGGTTCTTAGTATGTATGCTGAACCACTTCGTCGTAAAGGAACATCATAACCCCCCCCTTTGCTGGCCTAGTTGCAAGTGTGTGATGTACAAAGTTAAAAGCAGGCGGTAATAACCTTACTTAACTTGCAAGGTGTAGTACACCACATCCAAATCACCTAAGGGGTCGTGATGCACCCCTTGTTTAACAAACTCCATGTCGAGTTTAGTCATCACTTTAATTGAGGCTTTATTGTTTGGCATAGCGATGGCGCTGAACTGCTCAATTTTTGGGTTATGAGCGCGCAAATGGGCCATGATATGAGCCGCGGCCTCAGTGGCTAACCCTTTGCCCCATGTTTGCTTTTTAAAGCGCCAACCCAGCTCAATATCTTGGTCATTACGCGTAGTGTCGAAAAAGCCCATAGGCCTGACCAGCAGCCACCCTAGAAATGCTGTACTACTAATATCAAAGCAGCCCCACAGGCCCCAACCTTTCTCGGGGTTCACATAAGATGTAAGGCGCGGAATAAATGTCTGCTTAATATCTGCCACTGAGTGGGGGTGACCGCCATTAATGAATTTCATCACTTCGGGATCACTGTCTAAATCAGCCAGCAATGACAGGTCCGCAGCATTTAAAAGCCGATAGCGTAATCTTGGTGAGGGAGTAATATTCATATTTTCTAATTGTGCTTCAATAACTAAGCTAAAGTGTATCTTAGTTGATACCGGCAACAAGCGATAAAGTATAAAAGTTTACGTAGACGCTTGATTAGCACTTGATTAGAATACGCCGGCATTTTTAGGCGGGGATCACAGTGAAAAACGCAGTATTAGCACTTCGGCAGCGGCAAATTGCGGCTGCACAGCGAGAATATAAAGCCAGAGGCTCGAAGTTGGCCAGATGTGAGCAATGTTTATTAGCCTCGCACTTGTGCATTTGCGACCGTGTAGAGGTAGCTAATACAGAGTGTGCTGTTTGCCTGCTGATGTATCATAACGAAAGCTTTAAACCTTCAAATACTGGGCGTTTAATTGCGGATGTTATTCCTGATAACCACGCCTTTAGGTGGGACAGAACTGAGCCCGATCCTGAACTACTCGCGCTGCTTAATGACCCACAATATAATCCCATCGTGGTATTTCCTGAGCAAGGCGTGGCACCACAGCGAGTGGTTAAAACCGTTCCTGCACAGAATGGGAAAAAGCCACTGTATATCTTTTTAGATGGCACTTGGCGCGAAGCGAAAAAGATGTTTCGCAAAAGCCCATATTTAGACAGCTTTCCTGTGCTTTCCATTGCACCGCAAAAATTATCCGACTATAAGCTCAGAATTGCCCCGCATGAGCATCAACTTGGTACCGCCGAGGTGGCGTGCGTGCTATTTGATGAAGCTGGGGAATATGACGCCGCCGAAAAGCTAACGGCTCATTTTATTGATTTTAGAGACGCCTATTTAAAGGGCAAGCGAAGTAAGCTGTAAGCCATAAGAAGAGCGCGACCCACCAGGTGAGTCGCGCTAACGGAATCTTCTAACTGCATCCTGCAAAGTTGAGGGTATCAACGTCCTGAATCTGTCCTCATCCATGGCATCGCTTGGTGTTGTGTTTCTGCGAATAAGAGCCGATAGCTCTGTGTCCATTAGCTTGTAACGTCCGCTGTGTTGTCCATTTGGCTTCCTTTACCGGTTGAGCTCATCCAAGCTCACTTTTCCTTTCATGTGACTTCCTAAGTCACTGTGTCAGTACTAAGTGCACCTTAGTATTCCATTGACACCTGAGCCGCTTTAGTTGGCTGTTATAGCAACCAAACTCATGCGGCAAGTGAACATCCATGTACCTAAAGTTTGCCAGTACTTCCTATATACCGTCCGTTTTCATCCTTAACTGACTGTATTTCCATTACAGTAACGCTTACCTTTAGCGTATTGGCTTCTCCCCTTGAAGCATTCCTAGGCTCTGCTTGAGCCGACCTTTTACCCTGTAATGCCATCACACCCTGTAATGTGCGCCTTCGCTCTGATAAACCGCCAATCCATTACGGTAACCATTCCGCTGGTTTTCCTACCCTGAGCAAATTCCAATCGTCCAATCGCGCTCTTCATGAGACAAATACAGTATATGCCGGAGAGAGAAAAATGCGGGGTACAAAAAGTAACCTATCTTTGTTTCTGAGTTAGAGAAAAAATAAAAAAATCTAAATTTCAATGGGTTAAATGGTTTTGGTTAGTTATTTACACTACTTTTTACTCAATAACTGTCAACTAAGTGAGAGATATCTCACAGCGAACTTGCCGCTTAACGATAGCACCTACCTTTTTCAAACAATACTGACTGAGATTGAGGGTGTAAAAATGTCAGAATATAGGTAGAATTAGTTGATAATAATTATTGTTTCTCTATGGAGTTTACATGAAAAAAGCACTTGTCACTTTACTGGCCACGCTTACGTGTTTGCCTGCTGTTGCTGCAGACGAAGTAAATATTTACTCTTTTCGCCAGCCATTCTTAATTCAACCTATTTTGGATGACTTTACTAAACAAACGGGCATTCAAACCAATGTGGTTTTTGCCAAAAAAGGCCTAATTGAGCGGGTTAAGCGGGAAGGAAAGCACAGTCGTGCAGACTTGGTGTTAACTTCTAACTTCAGCGCTCTGATCCAACTTGAAGATGAAGGGCTAACACAAGAGATTGACAGTGATGTTGTCGACAACAACGTACCTGCAAAGTTTCGCGATCCGCAGGGGCAGTGGGTTGCGCTAACTAAGCGTGTACGTAGCGTCTATTCATCAAAAGAGCGCTTAGGTGAAATGGACTCGCTGACTTATGAAGCGCTCGCGGATGAGCAATATCGAGGCAAAATCTGCACTCGCTCTGGTAAGCATCCATACAACTTGGGTCTGGTCGCTTCCATGATTGCGCATCACGGTGAAGCCAAAACCAAAACTTGGCTTGAAGGTGTTAAGGCAAACCTGGCACGTAAACCACAAGGTAATGACCGCGCTCAAGTGAAAGCGGTTAAAGAAGGGCTGTGCGATCTAGCCATTGGTAACAGCTACTACTACGGCAAAATGATGCAAGACGAGCAGCAAAAAGCCTGGGCTGAAGCGGTGAATATTAACTTCCCTAACCAGCAAAATCGTGGCGCTCATGTTAATGTATCTGGCGTGGTCTTGACCAAGCACGCTAAAAATACTGAAAATGCCTTGAAACTGATAGAGTTTATGACGGACAATAAGGCGCAGAACATGTATGCGTCGACGAATATGGAGTACCCAGTAAAACCTGGCGTCGAGTTATCGGAACTTGTGGCATCTTGGGGTGAGTTTAAGGAAGACAGCCTACCATTGTCAGAGATCAGTAAATACCGTCCATTAGCACTCAAGCTAATCGATGAGGTAAAATTTGACCTTTAATGCAACTATCATTACCGCTGTCTAAATGGCAGAGTTTTGCGTGGCTGATAGGTTTAGGCCTGTCAGTCCCGCTGATGTTTCTTATTGTTGAGTCATTACAACCCGACTCAGAAGTATTTTCTCACCTTTGGGACACCGTCCTGTGGGATTATGTCGCCAATACCGTCATCTTAATCTTTGGCGTCTGTGTGCTGTGCGCGCTGATTGCTCTGCCACTGGGGTGGTTAACCGCTTATTGCGACTTTCCAGGACGGCGTTTCTTTGAATGGTCATTGATGCTGCCATTGGCCATGCCTACTTACCTTATTGCTTATGTTTATACCGACTTACTGGATTATGCTGGGCCGGTGCAAATTGCCTTGCGTGATTGGTTTGGTTGGCAGTCTCCCGATGACTATTGGTTTTTCGATATACGAACCCTTGCCGGCGCCATTACCATGATTGCCTTGGTGCTCTATCCCTATTTGTTTTTAATTTTTAGAACCGCCCTAAGAGAGCAGTCGTTTAAATTAGTGCAAGCGTCTCAGTTAATGGGTAAATCACCGGTAGCGAGCTTTTTTAAGGTTAGTTTGCCCTTATCCCGTGGCGCCATTGTGGCTGGATTGGCGTTAATTAGCATGGAAAGCATGGCGGATTTTGCCACGGTGCATTACTTTGCGGTAAGCACCCTGACAACCGCGGTCTATGACACTTGGCTGGGGTATTACTCGCTTACTGCCGCGGCAAAAATCTCAGGGATCATGCTGCTGTTTTTATTTTTAGCGCTGACCTTAGAGCGTCTCAGCCGTCCAACTCAAGTGGTGCACGAGCGCCAAAACAGCGTTAACAGCACCACCTTATATTATTTAAAAGGCTCCTCTGCTTGGCTTGCCACCGGCTTTTGTGGTCTGGTGTTAACGGTAGCGTTTATTATTCCAACTTGGGTGTTGGCAGACTATGCGGTAAATTATTTTGATCAAGCCTGGAATGATGCGTTCTTCCTTTATGCTTGGCAAAGTTTAAAAATTGCCAGTTGGGTCAGTGTAGTCTTAATTATTTTGAGCATGTTGGTGGTGTTTAACCAGCGTATTAGCAGCGGTAAGCGCACCACCATGCCAGGAAAGCTTGCCAGTACCGGGTATGCCTTGCCTGGCACCGTATTGGCCATTGCGGTGTTAATTCCACTGACGCTACTTGACGATAAGCTCAATAGCTGGCTGGAAGGCACGGCCTTTGAGCCGGGCTTATTGTTCAGCGGCACCTTGTTTGCATTGGTGTTTGCTTACATCGTGCGATTTTATGCCATCGCTCAAGGGGCGGTGGAGTCCAGTTATCAGCGTATTAGTCCAAGTTTAGACATGGCCAGCTTTTCCCTTGGTCGTAGCCGCTTTAAAACCATGCTAGGGGTGCATTTGCCCTTACTTAGGCGCGGTATCCTCACCGCTGCATTGCTGGTTTTTATTGAGTGTATGAAAGAGCTCCCTGCGGCCTTATTATTGCGCCCATTTAATTACGAAACTCTGGCGACACACGTGTTTCAGTATGTCAGTGACGAGCAGTTAGAATTGGCATCGGTGTCGGCTTTGTTTATTGTGGTGGTGGGCCTCATCCCTCTGTATGTAGTCAATCGTTCTATGGAGCAGCGTAGTTAAATGCATAGTTTAGTGCTTGAAAATCTCTCATATCGTTACGATGGTGAGCCTGTGGTTGACGGCTTAAACCTCAATGTCGAGCAAAACGAGATTGTCTGCTTACTAGGAGCCAGTGGCTGTGGTAAAACCACCACCCTTAAGGCAATAGCGGGACTGATTGAACCTCATCAAGGCTCTGTGACGATTCTTGGTAAAGCAATGAATGGCGAAAGGGGCTTTGTGCCGCCACAAAAGCGCAACATTGGCATGATGTTTCAAGACTATGCGCTGTTTCCACACCTGACTGTGGCACAAAACATTGCCTTTGGGTTAACGCAAAAAAATAAGCAAGAGCGCCGTCAGCGAGTCAACGAAATGCTCGAACTGGTTAGGCTAGAGCAGTTTGGTTCGCGCTATCCTCATGAGTTGTCAGGGGGCCAGCAACAACGCGTTGCCATAGCTCGAGCGTTAGCCTATCGGCCTAATTTACTGCTGCTCGATGAGCCTTTTTCTAATATTGATGCGCAAGTACGTTTTCAGCTGATCAATGAAATTCGTGAAATTATTAAAAACCAAGCAGTGTCGGCCATTTTTGTCAGTCACTCCAAAGAAGAGGCGTTTGCCTTTGCCGATCGCTTAGCGATTATGGACAAAGGGAAAATTGCTCAGGTTGGAGAGCCGCGCACCTTGTTTCAAAGGCCAAACACCAAAATGGTGGCAGAGTTTCTCGGGCAGGGGATTTATATCCCAGCGCAGCGGGTCAATGGCGCGGCGGTAGAAACCCAGTTTGGTGCGGTGCAATCGTTGATAGAGCTGGGAAATGATAATGCTAAAGGGGAAATGTATTTACGCCCACAGCACGTCACGTTAGAAAACAGCCCTCAAGGCGGTGTCGATATTTTGCAGCAGCGCTTTATGGGGACTGAGTATATTTATCGTGTTGCTCTTCAGGGACAGGAGCTGGAAGTGGCACACCCTGCCAGCGATCCACTGGACTTAAATCAACCTGTCTCTTTAAAAATTAAGGCACATGCTGTAAATTTCTTTTCTTAACATTAAATGAATAGAACAGGGAGTAGAGCATGGCGCTTGCCCAATCCGGTGTATGTGCTGAAGCAAACCTACACGGCTTGCATTTGTTCTTCAACGTGCTCGAAGGGCAAGATGAAGCGTTGCGCGCGGCGTTAGCCAATTGTGGACGCTTACAAGAAGAGCTGGAAGATCGCTTTTCGGAATCCATGCTGTCGAGCTTTGTTGCCGTTGGTGCGCAATATTGGCCGCACATTTACCCTGAGTTTATTCCTAAGGGCTTGCACAGTTTCCCCCACTTCCCTCAAGCAGAGCATGCGGTGCATAGCCAGCCGTTCGACTTACTGTATGTTATTCGTTCCGATCGCGAAGACGTGAATCATATTTTTGCGCAAAGCGTACTACACATGCTTAATGGCATGGTGGAGCTGGTGGCCCATGTGCGAGCCTTTCGTTTTTTAGATGGCCGTGACTTTAATGGTTTTATTTATGGCGCCGATACTCCCCGTGGACGTACTAAAAGAGAAGTCGCTTTGGTGCACAACCCCAATGCCGCAGATCACCTCGGTAGCTACATTCACGTTCAACGAGTTAAGTTTGATTTAATGCGCTGGCAAGCGCTGTCGCTCGCTGAGCAAGAGCAACTGATGGGCCGAACTCGCCTCGATAATGACTTACTGTCCGAGCCGAGCGAGTTTAACCATGCGCAAGCAACAGAACTGAAAGATCAGCAGGGTAAACCTCTATTACTGAATCAAAGCATGCCCTTTGGCGATGTCTTTGAACAAGGCAGCCTGTATATGAGCTGCAGTGCCCGAGGCGATGCCTTTGCAGAGGTATTACAAAGTCGCCTAGGGGAGGGCCAGCGCTACGATCCTATTTTGGATTACAGCAGTGCTGACATGGGCTCCGCGTTTTTCGCGCCATCCTTGGAGTTTTTAACCGTGATGGCAAAAATGCCAGAGTGATCCCAATCCGTATTGGCTTAGGATCAGACGTTATCAAACAGTGTTTTGACTTTGTCGAGGGTAACGTCAATTTCCGAAATTTTCGCAGGTGCGATAAAAATCGTGTCATCACCAGCAATGGTTCCTAACACCCCATCTGCTGTGCCTAATGAGTCTAATAAACGAGCAATTAGTTGCGCGGCCCCTGGGCTGGTGCGAATAATGATCATCATTTCATTGTGCATGATGTCAACCACAAGCTGGCGCAGTGGGCTTTTTGCCGTGGGTACACTCATTTCTGCAGGCAGGCAATAAACCATTTCTTGTTTGGCGTTGCGGGTACGAACTGCGCCAAATTTGCTGAGCATACGAGATACTTTACTTTGACTGACATTGTCGAAACCTTGCTCTTTAAGTGCTTCAACAATTTCCCCTTGCGAGCCAGAATTTTCTTCTTTTAAAATGGCTTTAAAGGCTTTGATAAGGGCTTCTTGTTTTTCTTGCGCTTGCATAACTTGTCTTCTTCTACGGCTAATCTTTAAATTCTACACAAAAGCGCCGAAATACCCAACACCGTATATATGCTTAAGATGCTTGTTGTAGCCGCAAATAAATAGGATCACCCTAGGTATTGGATGTACAGAGCAACCACAAAGACAATATTTAACGTGTTTAAGACGGAAAGTGCATAAAACTCCAGCTTACTATTTTTTTCGTCGTAGGAAGTGGCAAAATAAAACGAAAGACAAAGCCAAGAAAAATCTAACGAAGCAACGTTAAACTTGTTTTCACTTAAAAGTACCAGGTAAGTTAGAAATGCGCCCCAGCAAATCAAACTGAAATATTTGATAAGTTTAAATTTATTCATTTAATACCCGATAAAACTAATGGCCAACTAAAAGCCAGGTTCTACAGCTAAACGTGGTTTATAGCGTTTTCATTACACACCATTTATGCAGTGGGTATGCAGCGGTTGGTTTAGTAACCATTCAGCGCCACCGTTCCCAGTTTATCGCCGTAAAGCGCGAAGTGTCACGATCTTTACACTTTTGCTTAAGACATTAGTCAAAAAATCTCGAAAATAAGCGCGATTAATTTGTGTTTACTAGCGCTTTTCATTATCTTTACTGCACACTCAATTCCACCTTCAAATTATGGAGAATTCACATGAAAGTTGCTGTATTAGGTGCCGCTGGCGGTATCGGTCAAGCTCTATCTTTATTGCTAAAAAACGGTCTTCCAGCTGGCTCTGAGTTAGCGCTTTATGACGTTGCACCGGTTGTACCGGGTGTTGCAGTTGACTTATCTCACATCCCAACTGCAGTGAAAGTAGCAGGTTACGGTAAAGATGACCTAGACCCTGCGCTTGCTGGTGCTGATGTGGTACTTATTCCTGCAGGTATGCCGCGTAAGCCGGGTATGGACCGTGCAGACCTATTTAATGTCAATGCGGGCATCATCAAAACGTTGGCAGAAGGCATTGTTAAAAACTGTCCGAAGGCCCTTGTTGGTGTTATCACTAACCCAGTAAACGGCACGGTTCCAATCGTTGCTGAAGTATTCAAAAAAGCAGGTACTTATGACCCAGCCCGCGTATTCGGTGTAACGACACTTGACGTTATCCGTGCAGAAACTTTCATCGCTGAGTTAAAAGGCCTAGACGTGTCTGAAGTGAAGATCCCTGTTATTGGTGGTCACTCAGGTACAACGATCCTTCCTCTGCTTTCGCAAGTTGAAGGCGTTGAGTTTACTGATGAAGAAGTTGCGGCACTCACAACGCGTATCCAAAACGCTGGTACTGAAGTGGTTGAAGCAAAAGCCGGTGGCGGCTCTGCGACGCTTTCTATGGGTGCAGCAGCAGCGCGTTTCTGCTTCTCTCTCGTGAAAGGCCTACAGGGTGAAGAAGTACTAGAGTACGCTTATGTACAAGGTAACACTGGCGACGCTGAGTTCTTCGCACAACCCGTTGTACTTGGTAAAAATGGCGTAGAAAAGCTTCTACCTTACGGTGAGCTAAGCGCGTTTGAGCAAAAAGCAAAAGACGACATGCTAGCGACACTAGAAAAAGACATCAAAGAAGGTGTTGATTTCATGGCATAATTGCCAAATCGACACAAAAAACCAGTCATTTCATATGAAGTGACTGGTTTTTTTATGTCTTGAGCTCGAGCGGCTATTGCCACTCGAGTATTAATGCGGATTGGTATTAGTGCAGAATACGGGCTCGAATAGTACCTTCAACGGCACTGAGTTCTTTCAATGCCACCTCTGAGTGGTCACTGTCGACATCAATAACCACATAACCAATGGCATCGTCGGTTTGCAGGTACTGCGCCGCAATGTTGATACCATGCTGGGCAAACGCTTGGTTAATTTGCGTTAATACGCCTGGGCGGTTTTCGTGCACGTGCAACAAACGGCTACGATTAAGTAGCTCTGGTAGCGACACTTCTGGGAAGTTAACCGCAGTAACGGTTGAGCCGTTATCAGAGTACTTAGCCAGCTTACCGGCCACTTCAATACCGATGTTTTCTTGTGCTTCTTGGGTTGAGCCGCCTACGTGTGGGGTTAAGATGACATTGTCAAACTCACGAAGCGGTGAGATAAATTCTTCACTGTTTGATTTCGGTTCCACCGGGAATACGTCAATGGCGGCGCCAGAGAGCTTTTTATTGGCTAAGGCGTCGGCCAAAGCATCAATGTCTACCACAGTACCACGAGAGGCATTAATTAAAATGGCGCCTTGCTTCATGACTTCAATTTCCGCCATGCCAATGAGGTTTTTGGTCTGTGGCGTTTCTGGCACATGAAGACTGATAATGTCGGCGCGTTGCAGTAGCTGAGTCAAGGTTGCTACTTGCGTAGCATTGCCCAGGGTTAGCTTGTCTTCAATATCGTAAAACTCCACCTTCATACCGGTGTGCTCAGCCATGATCCCAAGCTGGGTGCCAATGTGGCCATAACCGATAATGCCTAGGGTTTTACCACGGGCTTCATACGAGCCCTCTGCGGATTTGTCCCACTCACCACGGTGCGCTTTGGCATTGCGCTCAGGGATACGGCGTAACAGCAGTAAAATCTCACCTAACACCAGTTCAGCCACCGAGCGAGTGTTTGAAAAAGGCGCATTAAATACGGCAATACCACGGCGCTTAGCGGCTTCCAAGTCGACTTGGTTGGTGCCAATACAAAAACACCCCACCGCAACCAGCTTTTCGGCATGGGCCAAGATGCTTTCACTCAGGTGGGTACGAGAGCGAATACCAACAAAGTGAGCGTCTTTAATGCGTTCGATGAGCTCAGCCTCGGGCAATGAGGTTTTCACGTATTCAATGTTGCTATAGCCATTACGCTTAAGTGTTTCTACGGCACTTTGGTGCACACCCTCTAACAACAAAATGCGAATTTTATCCTTTGCTAACGAAACCTTGCTCATCTGTACTCTCACTAGTTAATTTTTGGCCCCTCTGGGGTACCTGTTATGACAATATCGGCGCCACGCTCGGCAAATAGGCCATTGGTGACAACTCCAACGATTTGGTTAATCTGTTTTTCCAGCGACTTGGCAGCGTCAATACGTAAGCCATGGACATCTAAAATGACGTTACCATTGTCGGTTACCACCCCTTGGCGATAAACCGGATCGCCACCGAGCTTCAGTAACTCGCGCGCGACGTAGCTGCGTGCCATTGGGATCACTTCCACTGGCAGTGGAAATGCTCCTAAATGGTTAACGTGCTTGCTATCGTCGACGATACAAACGAATTTCTTTGCTACAGCGGCAACAATTTTCTCGCGAGTCAGGGCGGCGCCACCGCCTTTAATCATTTCGTTGTTGGCGTTAATTTCATCAGCACCATCAACATAAACGGCCAGCTCAGACACGTCATTTAATTCAAATACCTCAACACCTAATTGTTTTAGTTTTTCGGTTGAGGCTTCAGAGCTTGATACCGCGCCTTTAATTTTGTCTTTAATGCTGCCTAAGGCATCAATAAAGTGATTTACCGTAGAGCCAGTGCCCACACCGACAATGGTATTTTCTTCGACATAATTAAGCGCCGCCCAGGCCGCGGCTTTTTTCATTTCATCTTGAGTCATAACGCCACACATTGGTTGTCTAAAAGTGATGGTCAGTATAACGCAATCCGAATGGCAGCGGCAGAGAAAAACGCGCTATTTGTCACCGCGCTGAGCTTGCAGTCTTTACTGGCTACCAGCGATACAGCTGGCTAGGCGTCAGTATCTGCGGTAGAGGCACATCCCACGCCGCAGCGGGCAGATGTGCGACCTTCTGACAATCATGGGCTAAGCCAATTAACTGCGGCTTGCTGCGCTGTTGCTGGTAGTGTTGTGCCAGCGTTCTATCGTAGTAGCCGCCACCCATTCCAAGGCGGTTGCCTTGCTGATCAAATGCCACTAACGGCATTAGCAAAAAATCTAAGCTGTTAAGTGGTGCTACGCCTGTGCAATCCAACTTAGGTTCCAAGATAGCATAGCGATTTAGCTTCATGGGTGAGTTTTTTTCATACTTTTGAAAGAGCAAATTTTGCCGATTAAAGGGGTGTATTATGGGCAGGAAAAGCTGGTGGTTTTTGTCCCAAAGCTCTTGAATTAAAAGGGATGTGTCTAGCTCGCCATCGTTTTGCAGATAGAGCCCAACACGGGCATGTTTTGGGAGTTTGATGTGTTGAAAAAAATTAATACTTAATTGCGCGGCAGCCTGTTGTTGTTGTTCGGGAGTCAGTGAATTTCTTGACTCCCTGATGGCTTTTCGGATTTGACTGCGTTGATTATGAATTTTATTAATATGGGTATTACTTTTACTCATTACATGCCGAGCCACTCAGGGAAAAACAAGCCGACGCCTAAAATAATAAATAAGATCACCAGCACTGCCAGTAAGTAATACAGCCAGGCTTTGGATTTTGTTGGCGGAGTCGGTTCAAAGTCAAACTCATCAAATAGCTCTTTCGATTCCCACTCGTCCTCTGGCTCTTCGGTCACTTCATCATGACCTTGATAGCCGATGCGAGACTCTATGTCTTCAAGACGCTCTTCAATTCTGATCAGGCTGCTGGTGATGTAGTCAAGCGCCTCAAAAACGCGCTCTTGTTCAGCACTTTGCGGCTGTGCAGTGGCTGATTGAGCTTGCAGCTTAGCACCAATACCAACACTGGCAAGTAACTTAACCTGCTTTAATGCTTTGCTTTTATCAGCGGGGGCAAATAACGGTTTGCCCTTGTAGAATTGCTCGATTTTGCTGACCGAGGTTTTTAGCTTTTCTGCCAGTGTGGTGGCGGCGGCTTGTGGATCACGGCCTTGTGCCATACCGGCAAAAACCACTTTAAATTGCTCACTCATAGCAACTACCTAGCTCAATTATGATTATTAATGAGTATATCTAGATTATACCTAACTGTAGAGTGATTAAAGGGATTTCTTGTTTTGGCTGGGCTGAAGTAGCGGGGAAGCGGTTACTCGCCTCCCCAAATATCACTTAATAAAGGGCTGACTGACCTTTATCTGGAATGGTATTTAAGATGAATTCCCGCAGGTCATCGTTTGATTTGCGTAGATCTTCATGACGTAAATACATCATATGACCAGAGCGATAGCCTTTAAAGCTAAGGCGGTCACGCATTTTGCCACTGGGGTCGAGTTGCCACATATTGTATTTAGCATCAAAGTAGTTAGTGGCGCCATCATAATAGCCAGATTGGATCATCACATTTAGGTAAGGGTTTTGTGCCATAGCCAAACGTAGCTGCTCGCCTACGTTGTTATTACTACGATCCCAAGGATGAACTGGGCCAAACATATTGTACTTAACGTCTGTTTTATAGTTTAACTCGGCGTTAAAGTAGTGATTGATAGCTGGTGTGAATGAATGTAGCCATGAAGTGAGCTCTGGCCAGTAATCAGGACGGTTACCAGCATCGCGTTTATCAATTCCCAAATAGCGCGAATCCAAGCGTCCTAGGGTATAACCACGATCACGCAGTAATTCTTTCCAAAATGCAGAAGTTGGAATGTCGAGATTATTTTGCGCGACAAATTGCTCGCTCAAGCCGCTGTATTTAGCCACCGCCTTAGTAACTGCTTGCTTTTCTTGCTCGCTGATAAAGGCGCCTTTAGCTAACGCAGGTAAATAGCTGTCGATAGTGTAACTTTCGACTTCCTCAAGCACCTCTAATAGGTCTTTGCTTTGTAACTCGTTGGGCAGGGCTTTATGGTACCAGGCCGCAGCGGCATAGTAAGGTAAGCGGTTGGCAGCTTTTACCGGACCCTCTCGTTTAATGCCAATGTCCGTAGGTGATACAAGAACCACACCATTTAAATACAGCCATTGATTGTTTTGCATGGCATGAGCTAAGCCAGATACTCGGGTCGTACCATAGCTTTCGCCAATCAGGTATTTTGGCGATAGCATGCGTTGGTTACGGTGAATAAAGGTATTCAGCCATTCAGCCAAATACTTGATATCTGCATTGACGCCAAAAAACATGTCTTTTTGTTGTGCTTTACTGGGATACTCGCCATCTTCGTTTTTCAGCACCCGTGAATAACCCGTATTGACTGGGTTGACGAAAACGATGTCAGCCACGTCTAGCACAGAGTATGGGTTATCTTTTAGCCCATAAGGTTGTAATGGGTAGCCTTCGTCATCAATTTTTAATACCCGTGGTCCAGTATAAGCAATGTGCATCCATACTGAAGCTGAGCCTGGGCCACCATTGAAAGAGATCAGCAGTGGGCGTTTGCTCATGTCTTTGACTTTGCTGCGCTTGTAGTAGGTGTAGTGCAGGGTCGCCACGGCATCGCCGTCATCATTCCACACTGGTTGAGTACCGGTAGTGGCGGTGTAATTGATCCGTTCGCCGTTAATTTCAGTACGATGTTCAGTTGTTACTTTGTGATCTATCTCAATCGCTCGCTGATGTTCGTTTGCTAAACTAGGTACAGATAGCAAAGAGCAGCTGACGAGTAATAATGGCAGAAGTTTTTTCATTATTCCCTCGGTGTTTGTTTTGTTATTTACGCATTAAAGAGGGATTTTGCCTGAATTTCAAAGTCATTGAGATAAAACCAACAAAACAGACGGTAGGAATGGCGTTAATAAGGTGACATGTTTCCTTAAATTGCAACGCAATTGGTTTTTTTTAGCGCAGATTTCGCGTATATTTAATACTTATGTTCGTAGTAATAAAGTATTTAGCCTCGTTAAATTCTTGTTTCACTGCTTTATCGTAGTATAGGTAATCGATCCCATTTATTAGCACCTGTTGGTAAGCACACATAACAAACTGTGTTCACACATCAATTAAAGCCATACGTTAACCCTTGGCTTTGCTTATGGTGTATTTGCTCCCGCCAAACCTGCTGATTAGATGACATGATCGATAAAAGAGATTTCACTCCATGCAAAGAGTTTTAATTGTTGAAGACAGCAAAGTGGTGCAACAGGTGTTGCGGCACCTCACCGCACTGCACCTAGATGTCGAAATTGATTTTGCTTGGTCCCTCAAGGAAAGTAAGGCCTTTTTAGCCCAGCACCAATATACTTTAGCGCTGGTGGATTTAACCCTGCCCGATGCCATGGATGCCGAAGTGGTGCAGCTCACCCTCAGTCATGATATTCCCACGGTAGTATTGACCTCAAAAATCGACGAGTACAGCCGCCAGCAAATGCTGGAGATGGGGGTGGTCGACTATGTCATTAAAGATAACCGCGATTCTTATTTGTACGCCGTCAAACTGGCCTCACGCTTATTGCGTAACCAGGGATGCAAAGCTTTGATTGCAGATGATTCGGTCATCAGTCGTGCGGTGATGCGACAAATGCTAGAAAAGCAGCTATTTACGGTATTGGAGGCAGAGGATGGTGAGCAAGCGTTAGAGATGCTCAGCGCAGATCACGATATCAAACTGTTACTGACCGATTTTGCTATGCCCACCATGGATGGCTTTGAGCTGGTGAAGTCGATCCGTAATAGTCGTGGTCGTGACGAACTCGCTATTATCGGTTTATCTGGTGCAGGAAGCCACGGTTTATCCGCTAAATTTATCAAATATGGGGCCAATGACTTTTTAGCTAAGCCCTTTATGAATGAAGAGTTCCATTGCCGAATCATGCAAACCATGGAACAGCTGAATCTGATTGCAGAAATAAAAGAGTATGCGCACCGTGATTACCTAACTGGGCTCTATAACCGCCGCTATTTTTGTCAACAGGCAGAGCGGCTAATAAAAGCCAAGCCAAGCCAGTATATTCTCGCACTGCTTGATCTTGACCACTTTAAAGCAATCAACGACCGCTTTGGTCACGAAAGTGGCGATGAAGTGTTAAAGCAAGTTGCCGATTTATTGCGCAGTGCGTTTGGGCACTACGTGGTTGCCCGTATTGGCGGCGAAGAGTTTGCTTTGCTCATTCCTAGTTCCGATATGGCAGTGGCGACACAGATGCTAGAGGATTTTCGCAAGCGACTGGCTGAGCAACCCTTTAAGCTGGTCGAGGACAATCACCATTGCACCATCAGTATTGGTCTGGCTGCTTGCCAAACTAAGAGCTTGAGTGAAGTGATGCGTAAAGCCGACAAAGCCCTATATCAAGCCAAAGAGCGACAAAGAAACTGTGTGATGGTGCATTAATCATTTGCCGTTATTGCGACGCACCAAAGCAGTTCAGCGCTCGGAACAATGCACCTATATGGTGCATTTTTTATGCGTTTTATTCTTTCGATATTTATAACCCTCTGTAAATAAACAAGTAAAAAGGTTGGCACAAAGGTTGGATTACTGCTCTTAACAGGATCAACTGTCCTAAGGGGACTCAGCATGAAAATGATAAGTGCAATAATAAAACCATTTAAGCTTGATGAGGTACGTGAGGCGCTCGCCGATCTCGGGATCGAAGGGATGACGGTGGTAGATGTTAAAGGGTTTGGTCGTCAACGCGGCCATACCGAGCTCTATCGCGGCGCCGAATACCAAGTTGACTTTATTCCAAAAATAAAAATCGAGATAGCCACCTTAAGTGAAAACGCCGAGCGCGTGGTAGAAACACTGACCAAGGCAGCGTATACCGGCAAAATTGGGGACGGCAAAATCTTTGTATACGACCTAGATCAAATCGTTCGGATCCGCACTGGCGAATTCGACGAAGCGGCAATTTAAGGGGTGACCGAACGATGGAAAACACAATAATAGAACTACAATTTTCGTTAAACACGTTTTACTTTCTTATTTCTGGGGTGCTAGTGATGTGGATGGCAGCGGGTTTTGCCATGTTAGAAGCAGGCTTAGTGCGCTCTAAGAACACCACTGAAATCCTTACTAAAAACGTCGCTCTGTACGCCATTGCTTGTACTATGTATTTGCTGATTGGCTACAACATTATGTATGTAGATAACGCTGAAGGAGGTGTCTTACCAAGCCTTGGCGCGTTAATTGGTAGCCCGTCAGCCGATGCCGATCATGCATTGCAATCGGACTTTTTCTTCCAAGTGGTGTTTGTGGCCACTGCGATGTCGATTGTCTCAGGGGCCGTGGCGGAGCGCATGAAGCTATGGGCCTTTTTGGTTTTTTGTGTGGTATTAACCGGCTTTATTTACCCGCTTGAGGGCTATTGGACGTGGGGCGGTGGCTTCCTTGCTGAACTGGGCTTTGTTGACTTTGCTGGCTCTGCAATTGTGCACGGTGCGGGTGCTGCTGCGGCGCTTGCCGGGGTGCTGCTGCTAGGCGCTCGCAAAGGAAAGTATGGCAAAAATGGTGAAATCTACCCAATCCCAGGTTCTAACATGCCACTTGCCACATTAGGTACATTTATCTTGTGGATGGGCTGGTTTGGTTTTAATGGCGGCTCGCAACTGTTTTTAGCAGATAAAGAAAACGCCATAGCGGTAAGTCAAATTATGTTGAATACCAATGCTGCTGCAGCAGCAGGCGCTATCGCTGCATTACTGGTATGCAAATTAATGTGGGGCAAAGCGGATTTAACCATGGTATTAAACGGTGCTTTGGCCGGGCTGGTCACTATTACGGCTGAGCCGGCTTCACCAACACCAATGCTGGCCTGTATTTTAGGTGCTTTAGGTGGTGCATTAGTGGTATTTAGCATTGTCGCTCTGGATAAAGCAAAAGTAGATGACCCGGTAGGGGCTATTTCGGTGCACGGTGTGTGTGGTGCTCTTGGGGTGATGATGGTGCCATTTTCTAATGCCGATGCCACCTTCCAAGGTCAAGCCGTTGGCTTAGTAACGATTTTAGGCTTTGTTTTCGTCGCTTCCTACGTTGTTTGGAGTGTATTGAAAGCCACTATGGGGATCCGTGTGGGTGAGGAAGAAGAGCTCAGTGGTATGGATCAACATGATTGTGGCGTCGATGCCTATCCCGAGTTCGTGACAGTTCGCGGACAGTAGTAACTGCATTACAGCAATTGGCTCTCGGTCAATATTGTAAAATTCTCGTTGTCTAAACCAAGTGGGCGCTCAGGTGCCCACTTTTTTGTGCTTTCAGCAGTTGTTAATTTACGATACCCTACCATCTGGCAATGTTTGACGTAGTTTTACTTGGACCATGACGGATAAAAATAATCGCAACAGCAAAAAAAAGCCAAGCAACAAAGCTAAAACCCCACGAAAAAAGACCACCAAAGCAACCACTCCGTCGCGGTTACAACGAGCTAAAAGCCGAGTTTTAAGTGCCATCTGGTCGTTTTGTTGGAAGGGCAGCATTGCCGCACTGTTTTTAGTCGCCATTTATGTCATTTACCTCGACGCTAAAATCAGCCGTCAATTTGAAGGCAATAAATGGGAGCTGCCAGTTCAGGTCTATGCCCGGGCAATGGCATTTTCGCCGGATCAGTTTCTTAATGAAGATGAAGTGCTGTGGGAGCTGGAGCGTTTAAACTACTCCTTAGTAAACCGCATTAGCCGCACCGGTCAGTATACTGTGCAAGGCCGTACCATTACCATTTATCGTCGTGCCTTTGAGTTTTACGATGGCCCTGAAACGGCACAAATATTTACCCTTAATTTTGCTGGCAAAAAGCTAGCAAGTATCGTTGCTGCCGATGGTAGGCGCATTAACCGTGCCCGATTAGAGCCCGTGCAGATCGCCCGTATTGGCAATGAAACCCGCCAAGACAGAGAATTTGTGCCGCTGGAAAAGTTTCCGACCATTTTTAAAGAAACCTTATTGGTGGTGGAAGACCGCGGCTTCTACGAACACCACGGTGTCTCACTATGGTCCATCATGCGCGCCTTATATGCCAACATCAAAGCGGGTAGGACGGTACAAGGGGGGAGTACTTTAACGCAACAACTGGCTAAAAACTTCTACCTCACCCGCGAGCGCTCATTGATACGGAAAATAAACGAAGCCTTTATCGCCTTAATTTTAGATTTTCGTTACAGCAAAGATGAGATTTTAGAAGCCTATTTAAATGAGGTCTTTGTAGGGCAAGCCTATAACCAAGGCGTCCATGGTATGGGGTTGGCGGCAGAGTTTTACTTTGGTAAACCGGTCGATGAGCTTGAGTTTGATCAAATTGCCATGTTGGTCGCCATGGTCAAAGGGCCCTCGTATTACAACCCCAGAAGATACCCAGAAAGAGTGATGGAGCGTCGTGACCTGGTATTACGTCTGATGGTGGAAAATGGCTTAATTTCAACCCCTGAATACCGTGCTGCGCTGGAAAGACCGATTGCTGTAAAACCGCTGAAAGCCAGCCGATTGCAGTCCTTTCCTGGCTACCTTGAGCTGGTGAATCGCGAACTTGACACCATTATCCACGATGATGAAGTCGTCGATTCCGGGCTGAGAATATTTACCTATCTTGATTTGCAAAAGCAAGCGGCCATGGAAGATGCCGTGAAAAAGGGCTTACCTTATCTGGAGCGCCGATTCCAAACCGAAGAGCTGGAAACGGCGATGTTATCGGTTAATGTGAAAAAGGCTGGGGTTTCAGCGCTGGTGGCAGGGCGGCAGTTAAAGTTTTCAGGCTTTAATCGCGTATTAGACACCAAACGAAATATTGGTTCTTTGGTTAAGCCTGCGATTTACTTATCGGCTTTGAGCAATCCTAATTTTCATCTAGGTATGCTGCTAAACGATAACCCTATCCAAGTCACTGATAGCTCAGGGCAAGTGTGGTCACCAAGCAATTTTGATAATCAGTATCGCGGACAAATTCCGATGTATGAGGCATTTAGCCGCAGTATTAACATTCCGGCGGTGAACTTAGGTTTAGAGCTGGGAGTAAGTCGTGTGGCAAATACCCTTAATAACCTTGGGGTTTCAGACTCTACTCCACTCTATCCATCACTACTGTTAGGGGCGCTTGAGCTCTCCAGCTTGGAAATGGCTGAAGTATATACCACCTTGGCAGACAATGGCCGTCATAGCGAGTTGACCAGCGTTATGGCCATTACCGACTCTGTGGGTAAAGTAGTCTATGAACATCAGGTAAGTAAACGGCAACAGCTAGACAGTGAAGCGGTTTATATGACCAAATACGGCATGAAAAGAGTCACTAAAAAAGGCACGGCAAAGCGCTTAAACTTACATTTCCCCTCAGTGCAACTGGCGGGGAAAACTGGCACCAGCAATGACTTACGTGACAGTTGGTTTGCTGGGTTTGACCAAAATACCGTGACTGTAGCTTGGATTGGTCGTGACGACAATAAGCCCACCGGCTTAACCGGCAGCACCGGTGCCTTAGAGCTGTATATCCGTTACCTTAAGCCGCTTAATCCTCAGGCCATCGTAGATGAGCGACCCGAGTCTATTCGTTGGGCGTTTTTCAACCCGCAAACTGGCAAACAAGCCGCGCCCAGTTGTGGCCCGGTGATCCAGCTGCCTATTCGAGCCAGCTTGTTTGAACCTAGGCCGCGTTGTAATTAATCTTTGTAGCAGTGGAGTATTCTTCACGGCAATAAAAAAGACCCATAACGGGTCTTTTTTAGCGTATAAGCGAGAAAAAAGCTTATAGTTTAGCGAAGGCGTTTTTAGCCGCTTCGATGGTCTTCGCTATTTCCTCATCACTGTGCATGGTGCTAATAAAGCCGGCTTCAAATGCTGAAGGTGCTAGATAAACGCCTTCATCTAGCATCAAGTGGAAGAACTTTTTAAAGCGCTCTAAATCACACTCTGTCGCTTGCTTGTAGCTGGTGACTTTTTCAGCATCGGTAAAGAAGAAACCAAACATGCCACCGGCGTAGTTGGTGGTTAAAGGAATGTCAGCGGCATCCGCTGCGGCTTGGAAGCCCTCACACAGCGCTTTACTCTTGGCTTCTAGCTCTGCATGAAGGCCTTCTTCAGATAATAACTCCAGTGCCGTCAGACCTGCTGCCATGGCAATGGGGTTACCCGATAGTGTACCGGCTTGATACACCGGGCCTGTAGGGGCAATGTGATCCATGATCTCGTTTTTACCACCGAAAGCGCCTACCGGCATGCCGCCGCCAATGACTTTACCTAAACAGGTAAGATCCGGAGTGATATTGTAGTATTGCTGTGCACCACCTAAGTCAACGCGGAAACCCGTCATCACCTCATCGAAGATCAGCACGCTTTGGTTGTCAGTACAGATCTGACGTAAGCCTTCTAAAAAGCCTGGAACGGGTGGAATACAGTTCATGTTGCCAGCAACCGGTTCGATGATGACACAGGCAATTTCATCTTTATATTGTTCGAAAATGGCTTTTACTTCATCCAGATCATTAAATGATACGGTTAAGGTGTGCTTAGCAAAGTCAGCTGGAATGCCCGGTGAGTTAGGAACCCCCATGGTGAGTGCCCCTGAGCCTGCTTTAACTAGCAGGGCGTCGGCATGGCCATGGTAACAGCCTTCAAATTTCAAGATTTTATCACGGCCAGTGTAGCCACGTGCCAGGCGAATGGCGCTCATGGTGGCTTCTGTGCCGGAGCTTACCATGCGGACTTTTTCAATGGATGGCACCAAGGCTTTGACTTTTTCGGCCATTAAAATTTCGGTCTCAGTGGGCGCACCATACGAAAGGCCATTTTCAACGGCCTCGAGAACGGCTTGTTTAATTTTAGGGTGGTTATGACCTAAGATCATCGGGCCCCACGAGCCAACATAGTCAATATAGGCTTTGCCGTCAGCGTCATAAGTATGTACGCCCTCGGCTTTAGTGATAAACAGTGGCGTGCCACCAACGCCATTAAAAGCGCGGACAGGTGAGTTAACACCACCAGGAATAGAGTCTTGAGCTCGTTTGAATAGGTCTTGACTGATAGTCATTGTTGGTCCTTTTTAGCTGTCACGTTTGCGGCTAAACCAAGGTACATCGACCTCGTATTTTTCCACTTGGTTTTCAACACCTAGCGTTAAGGCAAATAATGCCATACGGATCAGAACGCCATTTTGCACTTGGCGGAAAATCGCTAGGTTGTCATTGTTATTAAGATCGTTATCCAGTTCATTGGCATCACTACGGCTGTCGCGAGGTAGCGGGTGCATCAGCACTGAGCTAGGCTTGCAGTGGGCGTCATAAATCGCTTGGCTGATACGAAAGCCACCACGATAGCGGTTTGCTTCTTCTTGCGATGGAAAGCGCTCTTCTTGGATCCGAGTTTGATAGACAATGTCGGCAGCAAGATTGCCTTCCATTTTTGACACCACCTCGATTTGGTGCCCTGCGTTGGCCACCACATCAAGAATGGATTGTGGCATTTGTAGGCCGTCTGGCGCCACCATGGTAAAACGGATGTTGTTGTAGTGACTGAGTAACTTCGACAAAGAGTGCACAGTGCGGCCATACTTTAAGTCGCCGACTAAGGCAATGTGCATGCCGTCGATGCCAGAGCCATAGCGGCCAAGCTCTCTATCAATGGTAAGCAAGTCGAGCAATGCTTGAGTGGGGTGCTCGTTGGGGCCGTCACCTCCATTGATAACCGGCACATCTGAACCGGTTGCAAACTCAGCGACGGAGCCGGCATCTGGGTGGCGCATGGCAACGGCATCAGCATAGGCTGAAATCACGCGAGCGGTATCATAAAGCGACTCGCCCTTGGCCAGTGCCGAACTTTGCATGCCGGTGGTTTCACGCACTAGGCCGCCCAATAAATTAAAAGCGG
The DNA here is from genome assembly GCF_037120705.1 of Pseudoalteromonas sp. UG3-2. NCBI lineage: Bacteria > Pseudomonadati > Pseudomonadota > Gammaproteobacteria > Alteromonadales > Pseudoalteromonadaceae > Pseudoalteromonas > Pseudoalteromonas sp. UG3-2. The sequence goes on from NZ_JAWLJU010000002.1 coordinate 3,178,696, forward strand.
TGCCAAAACTTACCCGTGTTCTGGTGCTGGGTTCAAAAAATAAATTGGCTAAAATCGCCCCCTCTAATACGCGAGTGCGCTTTTGCTTCTTGGCGTAGGGTTCCATTTTTTTAGCGATGGAGAAGATGTGTTCAATGGAATCTCTGTCGAGTTGGTTAACAGAGAGAATGTTTTCACCTTGGAAACTGAACATGTGGCGATTCCTAAAGACAAATTGATAACCGGGTTGCGCAGTCGCTCACCCAACCAGATAACACGCAGATAGTGAGCGGTTATTGGAGCGACATTATAGCACGGTTACAGCGCAGGTTTTAAGACTGCAAGAAAGACTATTGCTAAAAGAATCAGCACCGGGAATTCATTAAAAAAGCGGTAGAACTTATCACTACGATGGTTGCGGTCATGCTTAAAGTCGGCCAGTAACTTGAAGCAATAGCCGTGGTAGAGGTAGAGCAAGATCACTAACACCAATTTATAGTGAAGCCACATGCTATGGCGAAACCATTCGCGACCATACTCGGCAATCATTAACACGCCAAACACCGCCGTTAAAATGGCGAACGGCGTAACAAAGAAAAGTAAGCGCCGTTCCATGATTTTCAGCATGGAACTACACGACTTTTCTTCCGTCATGGCATGGTAAACAAATAATCGTGGTAGATAAAAAATGCCGGCAAACCAGGCAATCATAAAAAATAAATGTAAGGCTTTATAGGTCAGCAAAAGACTCATGATGTTTTCCAATGGTTATTAGGGTGCACACACCGGGCACCTTGTTATATATGGTTCTTGGTTACAGTAAACTATTACGAATGGTGAGAATATGACGGATCTGATCCCACCGTAACAATCCTAAAATTTGTTGCTCGTCTTTTTGATTGTAAATGTACACCGCCCCAGAGCGTTTATCTTTTAAGATATCAAAGGCATCGGCTAAAGTGGCCTGAGTACTCAACCCTTGCAGCTCAATGTAAGAGACAGAAACACTGCCTTCAGAGACCAAGTTTAGGTCATATTCTGCCAGTCGATAGCCCTGTTGTTCATCAAATACGATGAGTGGCGTTTGACTGTCGACGGCGGCCAGGGTTTCTTTGATTTGCTCTTTGTCATCGGAGTAGAGCAGTTTAAAGTGCTCATCCATTTCATCCATGATGCCGACTTTTTGTAACGCTTCTTTGGCTGGCGAGACTTGGTAGGGCAGGCCTTGAAAATCGAGCTGCTGCAAAAAGATAGAGCGGTTACCGAATACCTGCAATGCGGTGACATAGGCACTGGTGATCACCAACATGGCCGGAACAATAATAGTGGGGTTAGAGGTTAATTCCATTACCGCGGTTAACGCCGCCAAGGGGGCGTGCAGGGTGGCTGCCAGCAAGCCGGCCATACCCAAAACACCATAGGTTCCGGCAACGTCGGTTGCAGGCGTAATATAGTGAGCAAAAAAAGACATTAACGTCCCCATGATAACCCCAAGGCCGATAACCGGACCAATTAGCCCGCCTGGAATACCGAGCCCAATAGCAAAAATGGTCGCCAGCAATTTGGCAATTAAAATGGTGGTGAGCAATTGAATGTCATCGGGAGATTCCACCGCTTGGGTAATGGCACTCATGCCCGAGCCCATGGCTTCTGGCGCGGCATAACCAATTAAGCCGGCGATAAGTCCGGCTAACAGTAAGCGTGGAAACATGCTGATGGGTTTAAATGTTTTGATGATCATCATCAAGTTTTGATTAAAAGCAAATGCCACCGCTCCCAGCGCTGCGCCACACACGATTAAATAAGGGTAGTGCCAAAAACTCAGAGGCGTAATGTCAATCAACGCAAGTTCAGAGCTGTTACCAAACACATATTGCGTGCTGAGCGCCCCAATCACTGAGGCCAGCATAATGGGCACAAAAATATGCACTTTATATTCCCGTAACACCACCTCCATGACAAAAATAACGGCGGCCAAAGGAGTGTTGAAAGAAGCCGAGATCCCAGCGGCAACACCGCAGCCTGCGAGGGTTCTGGCGGCGTTGAGTGGTAAGTGGAGGCGCTCTGAAAGCACGCTGGCTGCCGTCGCGCCCATATGCACAGAAGGGCCTTCGCGACCAACCGAAAAGCCACTGATTAACGCCACGGCACCACCAAAAAATTGGTTGGCAGAATTCCAAATCGGCATATGGCCATAATGGTGCTTTATGCGATTAATCACATAAGGAATGCCAAGGCGATAATGTTTAAAGCCTGTTAAAGCGGCAAAGGTGGCAATTAATAACGCGGCTAACACCGGAAGAAATAAACGGTGTAACTGAGATAATTCGGTAAAGTCATCGCCGTGGCTTAAAAAGCTGGCTTGCACCAGTTCAATGGTGAGACGAAAAGCAATAATTAATAGCGCCGCAAGCAAGCCTGCTACTGCACCAAGGAGGCACAGTTGTACTGAGGTTTTAGGTTTTGCGAGACTGCGTCTGAGCGCATCCAATGACATGAGCCGCCTTCCATAACTATCGACCGCTTAAGAATAACAAATTTTTTAAATTAAATCCTTGTGCTATCACAAGTTACTGTTATCAAAACACCGTAACAAGGGAATTAGGCACAAACAGGCTTTGCTATACTTGATTAAAACACTCAGGTATTAGATAATTTGGCTATTACAGGATTAGGGGTTTAAATCTATGTCTGAACAGTTACCAATACAGTTTTCCGATGCCGCGGCAAGCCGCGTGAAAGAGCTTATCGAAGAAGAAGAGAACAACGATCTTAAGCTTCGAGTGTATGTCACCGGTGGTGGTTGCTCAGGCTTTCAATATGGTTTTACTTTTGATGAAAAAGTTAATCCAGGTGATTTAGAAATCGTAAAGAACGGTGTCACTATGGTGGTTGATCCAATGAGTATTCAGTATCTCATCGACGGTGTTGTGGATTACACTGAAGGGCTTGAAGGCGCGCGTTTCTTTATTGATAACCCCAATGCCACCACCACCTGTGGTTGCGGTGCCAGCTTTAGCGTTTAACTCACGCGGGTATTGCACGCGGGTATTGATTGAGCCACGATAATTATCGTGGCTTTTTTGTATCTACAACGTGTTATAGCGAGTCAAAGCTACCTGTTACGTACATCATCAACAAAAAGAAACCCAGCACTAAGGTTGAAAAAACCAGGATATAAATGAATCCTCGCTTTCCTTGCTTTAAGGGCACGCCGTTGCTACGTAGAAAGTAATACCAGCCGAAGCACAGCAAAGCCGGTAGTAAGAACAGTAATCGCATCATTTCTATTTCGCCTTAATTTTCACCACTTAGACAATGTTAGCTCTAAGTTTTTATTTTTTAAAGAAAAATAATTTATTTCAAATACTGGTACATTTTTTAAAAAATTTGTTAAAGTGTTACGGTGTAATACAGCAAAGTAAAGCGCTTACAGAGACCGCAAAAAAGCAAAAATAAATTAGGTAGTTTAATGGTTTTAGGCTATACCTTATTGGGTACATAGGTATAAGTTAACATTTTATTTTCTTGTAACTATCTCTGTCATCAGTATTGCTGAACAATGAGTGCTATACGCTCAGGTTCACAATAGTGATTGCTGTAATGTCTAGAAACTAAATGAGACGGGCATATTTCATTTAGTAAATTTTAAGTTGTTCATCTAGTAGGAGATGTTTAATTATGATGGGTAAAACGGTTTCTTCGGAAGAAAACGGTAAACTAACTAAGTGGCTAAAATCAAAACGCCATGAGAAAGGCCATACAATGCGCAGCCTAGCTCAAGTATTAGGCACACCGCATTCATTTATCGGTAAAATTGAAAACCAAGAGCGCCGTTTAGATGTGATTGAGTTTTTGCGCTACTGTGAAGCACTAGAAGTAGACCCGTACGAAGGCCTACAACTTCTAAAAGAGGAGCAATAAGCTCGAGCTTCTAGGTGCAAGGATAGGCACCTCTAGTTTTTATTGGCGTGATACGATTTTTCAATGGCATACAGTTTATGCCGGATCAAATACAAAAACACCAAAGACGGTAACACCATCACCGCCGTCAACGCGAAGAACAGCGCCCAATCCCCTTTTAACAAGTCATCTATTACAAAGCCACTGTATCCTGATAGCACCGTGCGACTTAAACTGCCCAGTGAGGCCAATAGGGCATAATGAGTTGCGCTAAAGGCACGGTCGCAAAGCATCGAAATAAACGCCACCATCGCCACTAATGACCAAGCTTGAGTAAAGCCATCGACCACAATGGCCAACATGTATAGCTCTTCAACAGGGCCTGCAAGCGCAATCCAAGAGAACATTAAATTCGAGCCTGCCATGGCCACACCACTGATGAACAAGCCTTTAACAATACCGTATTTGTGGTTAAACATACTGCCTAAGAAGGCAAAGATGATGGTAATGATACCGGTACCGAGTTTCGAGTATTGGCCTATTTGGGTGTTACTAAAACCGATTTCTTTATAAAACACGATAGACATTCGGGCCAAGAATGCCTCACCAATTTTAAACAAAAAGATAAATGCCAGCAGGGCACAGGCAGTTTTCACTCCGTTGTTTGCAAAGAAGCGCCGAAACGGCTCAACCAAAGTGACCGCCAACCAGGCAAGCGCTTTTTTTATTCGACTGCTAGAGCCGGCTTGGCGCAGCTTTTCTTCGTAACTTGCCTGCAGCTGTGCTTGCACTTGTTCGCGGTGTGAGCTGGGCTCAGTGGCCAGCAGAGTCACCAACAGTAACACCAGCATCATGAGCGCTAAAAGTTGATAAATCAATGGCCAAGTAAAGTCAGGTAAATCCGCAATAAAAAATGGGATCGCGCCTAACAAGGCGTAGCCTGACCACCACCCTGAAGTGGCCATGGCCGCGGCTGCAGTGGCTTTATCGCTTTCTGACTCAGGGATAATGTCGATGCGATAAGCATCGATAGCAATATCTTGAGTTGCCGAGAACAACGCAATGATAAAGCACAATAAGGCGGCATAGAAAAGGTTGTCTTTGATAGCCAAGCCGGATAGAAAAAAGGTGGTTATGACAATGGCCAATTGGCAGGTTGCTATCCAACTGCGGCGCTGACCTAGGAGCCGATACAGGGGTAATTTGACTCTATCGACTAAGGGAGACCAAAGAAAGTTGATGGTATACGCACCATAAACCAAGCCAAACAGCCCAATTGTACTGCGACTTAGGCCTTCGTCTTTGAGCCATGCTGACATCACCGAGCCAATTAATACCCAGGGAAAGCCACTACTCATGCCAAAAGCAAAAATAGTCAATAAGCGTTTGTCTTTATAATAACTTAAATATTGTGAAAAGCTTGATGATATAAGCATTGAAAGCCAAGGTCCTTGACGGTGAGTAACAGCTTACTCACCATACTATTTTTTTATTGTTGTCACCGAGAGTTTAGTACTCTGGTTGTTTAAGTACATCCACAGAAAGAATAATAATGGGTTCTTTGGGGATAAAGGTATAACCTAGCTTTTCATTGTAACCGGTTTCTACGCGCATGATTTTGTCTAAGGTTTCATACCCCTCAATGACGTTACCAAACACCGCAAAACCCCAATCTTTGCCTGGGTTTAAATGTTCATTATCGTCCATATTAAAGAAGAACTGGCGTGTGGCAGAGTGCGGTTTGTTGTCTTGGTAGGCCATGGCGACGGAGTACATGTCATTTTCTAAGCCATTGCCGCTTTCGTTAAAGATGGCTTCACGCTCGAACATACCATCGTATTCGCGGTCGTAACCGCCACCTTGAATAACAAAATCTTGGTCGTTGACTTCGTCACGCTCAACACGATGAAAAACCGAGCCATTGTAGTCTTTGTTTACCACATAGGTTAAGAAATTATTGACCGTAATGGGAGCTCGAGAGCGGTCTAGCTCCAGTACGATGGGGCCTTTACTGGTATTAATCTGTACCCGAGGAAATAAATTATTTTTTTGTACAAACTTGCCGCTCATTTCAGCAATGGCGCAATTACTTAGTAATAAGACAGTTAAGCAGAGTATTATTTTTTTCATTAGCTTCCTCTTACAAATTTAATTAATTCAGGATCTTGGACAATTCTAGACACCACATGTTGGGCCAACTGGTTGAGCTGCTGCTCAACGCCAGCCTGGCTGTGTTGCAGAGGCCCTGTGAGGTTGGCGTTACCTTGATACTGCTTTTCAAAGCGGCGTGTGCCCTGAGTAACTCGTACGGTAACCGCAGCGTTGGCCTGACTTTGATGCTGCGATAAAGACTCTGTAATGATGGCTTTTAAGCGCGTAATATCAACCTCTAGTTGTGTTGCGGCATTGCCTGAAACTTCTGCGCCGTGCGCGGCCAGTGCTTGCTGCATAACGTCTTGAAAGTTTAGTGGCAGGTTGGCATCTGGCATATAGAGTGCGGGCTCCTGATCTTTAACCCGAATGGTGTACTTGGTGGTACGCAAGTCATTGACTTGTAGCGCAACTGACAGCGGCAATTGGTTTGAACTATTACCCTGATATTGCGGATGCAAAATAACGCTTCTGGGTGAGCTCGCGCACCCCACAAGTAACATAACAACCACAGCGATTAGTAGCTTTGCAGGCATTGATCAGTTCCTCTTTATTGCACTTAATACGGTAAATTTTTTATTATTCCCCAGCACCTTACAGTTTCCGAACAGACGCTTGAGTTTGTCATCATAGTCTAAGTGGCGGTTACCAATAATCCTCAGCTCGCCACCTGAGCGAAGCGCTGCTTTGGCTTGGAGAAACATTTGCCACGCTATATGGTCGGTAATGGCGTTCGCTTGGTGAAAAGGTGGGTTACATAATACTAAATCCACCCCACGGTGCTCAAAGCCAGTTAAACAGTCGTTTTGCACAAACTCACAGTGTTGCAGTCGCTCTGGCAAGTTAGTCATGATGTTTTGCTTGGCGCTGTGTACTGCCATGGCCGACTCATCAATAAAGGTGACCTTGGCATTGGGCATTTTTGCTAGTGTCATTAAACCTATCACGCCATTGCCACAACCCAAATCAATGACATTCAATGGTTTTTTTCCCATTGGCAAGTAATTTAAGAAAAACCGTGCGCCAATATCTAAGGAATCGCGCGAGAACACATTGGCTTCATTGCTGATAGTGAAGTTGCTTTTCTCTAACGGCCAAGTCACCGGGAACTTACTATCTAACTGTTTGGCTGAAGTTCGACTGAATATAAGCCGCGACTTTTTTACCGCCAAGCTGGTTTTGGGTTCAGTTAAAAAGTGACTGAAACTTTTGAGCGTTGAAGTGTGAATTTCTTTTACTTTACCGCCGGCCAGTACCGGAATATCGGCTTTTAACTGACTCAGGCGTGCCAGTTGTGACTGCAATAGCCCCGCATTTTTAGGCACCTTGAGCAGTACCAAATCAACGTCTTGAGGGTAGTCTTGTAAGCTGTCTAATACGTCAAGTTGGTCATCATCAAGGCCATTACAGGCAAGGTTGTGACGATAGGCCAAGGTGCTAACATAAGAGTCGGTCACGGCGGCGGCCACCTGTGGCGCCAGGGCGCAACAGAGGGCACCAAAACTGTCATTAATAATGAGTATCTTGGTTGCATCGCGATGATGTTCGAAGACATAATCCAACAAATACTCATCGGCAGAATCCCAAGCTTGTAAGCTTCGGTTTTTTTGATCAAGAGGGAAGCGCTCTAGCGTATAAGGTTTCCCAGCAAGAATAGCATCAGTGGTCATAGTCATTATCTATAATAAAAAGCAGCGAGTAGTCTAACATGAGAGCAGCTGGCAAAGCACCAGTCTTACCGCCTGGATTTAGTTACCAACCGCAGGCGCTAAGTTTTGACAAAAGCATAGCGCTTTATCAGGCGTTATCGCAATCCTTAGCCTGGCAGCAAAATAGCATTCGTTTATTTGGTAAAAGCCATACTCTGCCGCGCTTAGAGCTGTTTATTGCCGACCCAGACGTGCGCTATAGCTATTCTGGTAAAGTGTTAAACAACGCACCTTGGCCACCGATGTTACTGGGAATTCGTAACACCTTAGAGCAGCGCTTTGGGCAGTCATTTAATGCGGTATTGGCAAATTACTATCGCGATGGCCAAGACACCATGGGGTGGCACAGCGATGATGAGCCGGAGCTTGGGGCGCAACCGCTGATTGTGTCACTCTCTTTAGGCGCCAGTCGTAAGTTTAAAATTCGCGATAAACACAGCAAAGCGGTGACCGACCTGATGTTAGAAACAGGCAGTTTGCTGGTGATGCAGGGCAACAGCCAAAGAGATTATCAGCATGCCTTACCGAAACAAGCCAAAGTACATCAAGGTCGTATTAACCTAACATTCCGAAGTGTTGGCAATACATCAGCTTAGGCGTATAGTAGCGCCAAGATTGACCAGAGGAGACCTGACAATGTCAATGCAGTCACAGATTTATGACAAGCTTGCAGCGGCGATTGAGTGCAAGCACCTTAACGTAATCAACGAAAGCCACATGCACAGTCGTGGTGAAGACTCTCACTTTAAGGTCATTGTGGTCAGTGAGTCATTTTTAGGACAACGTTTGTTGCAACGTCACCGTGCCATTAATGAGGCGTTAAAAGAAGAGCTGAGCAATCACATTCATGCTTTAGCGATCCACGCCTATACCCCAGATGAATTTTCTGAAAACCAAGGCCAAGCACCACAGTCGCCGACTTGTATGGGCGGCTCCAAGTTTGACAGTTAAGCCCAGCTAGCTGATCAGATGTGTATTTTTGGCATCTCGCAGTAAACTAGGCGGCAAATTATCGTGACTCGCATAATAAAGCGAGTTGCTACTGTGAAAGGCGGCACGAGTACCACCTTTAACAATATCAAAATCAATGGATAGGATCTCATATGGTCATTAAGCCAAAAATTCGTGGATTTATTTGCACTAACGCGCACCCAGTTGGGTGTGCTGAGCACGTGCAAGAGCAAATTAATTATGTAAAACAACAGGGCAAAATTGAAAATGGCCCAAAAAATGTTTTAGTTATTGGTGCTTCAACCGGCTATGGTCTTGCTTCTCGCATTACCGCCGCTTTTGGCGCAGGCGCCAAGACTCTAGGTGTGTTTTTTGAAAAAGAAGGCACAGAAAAGCGCACCGGGTCGGCTGGTTGGTACAACACAGCCGCATTCCAACAGGCGGCAGACGAAGCCGGCCTTTGGTCGAAAAACATCAATGGCGATGCCTTTTCTGACGAACTAAAGCAGCAAGCTATTGAGGTCATTAAGTCAGAGCTTGGTAAAGTGGACCTGGTGATCTATAGCCTAGCTTCACCGCGTCGTAAAGACCCAAAAACTGAAGAAGTATTTTCATCAACGCTAAAACCGATTGGTTCGAGCATCACCACCAAAAACCTCAATACTTCTAAGCGAGTGATTGATGAAGTGACGGTCGAAGCCGCTAACCAAGAAGAAATCGACAACACCATTAAAGTTATGGGTGGCGAAGATTGGGAGCTGTGGATTGACGCGTTAAAACAAGCCGATGTGCTTGCTGAGGGTTTTAAAACCACGGCCTATACTTATATTGGTAAAGAGCTAACTTGGCCAATTTACGGCCACGCCACGATTGGAAAAGCTAAAGAAGATTTAGACCGCGCTACTCAGGCCATTCGTGCAACCACTGAAAATATTAACGGTGAAGCGTATGTGTCATCGCTTAATGCGGTGGTTACACAGGCAAGCTCTGCGATTCCAATTATGCCATTGTATATTTCTGCACTGTTCAAAGTCATGAAAGGCGATGGCACTTATGAGGGCACTATTGAGCAGATCCACGGTTTATTTACTGAGAATCTCTACGGTGAGTCTCCGCGTTTTGACGAGGGTGGCCACTTATTCCAAAACTACAAAGAGCTCGAAGACGGTGTTCAAGCCCGGGTGCAAACCATTTGGGATACAGTGGATACCGATACCATTGATGAGCTGACTGATTATGTTGGCTATCACAATGAGTTTTTAAAACTGTTTGGTTTTGGCGTTGATGGTGTTGACTACGACGCTGACGTTAATCCAGAAGTAAAAATTAATCACTTACTTTAGGCCTGAGCTGTCGCTTTGATGAGCGACTCATTAGCCTAGAAAATAGGATGCCGAGTGAAAGTGCCGAGGTACTTTTCTCGGCATTTTTGCTTTATTTGGTAATTAATACTTTATCTATCCAACTTTGGTCTATACTGCCAGCAGTGATTGATTTTTCAACTAATCTAAATCCACGTTAAAGTCGTATTAATTTCATAATTCCACTCGCATACTCAGTACGATTAATGTTAAAATCAGAGAAATATGTGAGGACTTTTATCACGACGCTACTTTTTTGTACGCGTTAGGCGGTAATTCGAAGGGGAAAGTTTGGGACCCTAAGCAGGACTCATAGCATTGCTCTTTAAACCTAGTACAAATGAGGTGGCGCGTGGTGACAAAAGATAATTTCAGTTTCTTTCCGTTAATGTAATGCAAGTGCGTATGATCAACATAAAAAAAGGTCTGGACTTACCAATCGAGGGCGCACCTCAGCAAGTTATTCATGATGGCCCTGCCGTCAAACGAGTAGCTGTGCTAGGTGAAGAATTCATCGGTATGCGTCCTACCATGCATGTTCGTGTGGATGACCAAGTCAAAAAAGGCCAAGTTCTTTTTGAAGACAAAAAGAACCCAGGCGTCAAGTTTACTGCGCCAGCTACTGGTGTAGTTAAAGAAATCAACCGTGGTGCTAAGCGTGTGCTGCAATCCGTAGTGATTGAGGTACAAGGCGACGAGCAGATCACTTTTGACAAATTCTCGGCTGCTGAATTAAGCAACCTAGATGCGGAGAAAGTGAAGGAAGTGCTAATCGAGTCTGGTCAATGGCCAGCGCTTCGTGCACGTCCATTCAGCCGTGTTGCCGAGCCTAGTGCAAAGCCAAACTCTATCTTTGTAACAGCAACAGATACGAACCCGCTGGCAGCCGACCCTGCTGTAATTATCGCTGAAAACGTGGAAGCGTTTGAAGCGGGTCTTGCAGTGGTCTCGCGTCTGACTGAAGGCAAAGTATTTGTGTGTAAGAAAGCCGGTGCTAACGTACCTAGCTCTTCTTTGTCACAAGTAGAAGTACATGAGTTCTCTGGCGTGCACCCAGCAGGTAACGTTGGTACACACATTCACCATTTAGATGCCGTGGGCGCAAACAAACAAGTTTGGCACCTTGGTTACCAAGATGTCATCGCGTTTGGTCAATTGTTCCTAACCGGTGAAATCTATACAGACAGAGTGGTTGCGCTAGCAGGACCTCGTGTTAAGAATCCTCGCTTAGTAAAAACTCACATGGGTGCGTCGCTAACAGATTTAGTTGCAGGCGAGCTTGAAGAAGGTGATAACCGAGTCATTTCTGGCTCTGTGTTAGCTGGTAAAACAGCAACCGGACCTCACGCTTACCTTGGCCGCTACCACAATCAAGTATCTGTGCTACTTGAAGGTCGCGAAAAAGAGCTATTTGGTTGGATTGCCCCAGGCAGCGATAAATTCTCTGTAACACGTACATTTATCTCACACTTAGCACCAAGTCGTTTGTTCAAAATGACCACATCTACTGGTGGCTCTAAGCGTGCGATGGTACCAATCGGAAACTATGAGCGTGTTATGCCACTCGATATCTTGCCAACACTATTACTACGTGACCTGATTGCAGGTGACTTAGATGGTGCGATTTCGTTAGGTGCATTAGAGCTAGATGAAGAAGATTTAGCACTATGTACTTACGTATGTCCGGGCAAATATGAATACGGTTCAATCCTACGTGATTGCCTGACTACTATCGAGAAGGAAGGTTAAAAATGGCCTTAAAGAAATTTTTAGAAGACATTGAACCTCACTTTGAACCTGGCGGTAAACACGAAAAGTGGTATGCGCTGTACGAAGCAGTAGCGACTATTTTCTATACTCCAGGTTACGTCAACAAAGGTGCAACGCACGTTCGTGACAACATCGACCTAAAACGTATTATGATTTTAGTGTGGATGGCAACGTTCCCAGCGATGTTCTTTGGTATGTTTAACATCGGTCACCAAGCGGCGATGGCGCTAGGTAACGGCTTTGAACTGGCAAACACTTGGCAGGTTGCTATTTTCCAAGGCCTAGGTGGTGAGCTAACCGCTGACTCGGGTTGGGGCGCCAAGATGTTCTATGGTGCGTGCTTCTTCCTGCCTATTTATGCCACTGTGTTTGCGGTAGGTGGTTTCTGGGAAGTGCTATTTGCCTCAGTTCGTAAACACGAAGTCAACGAAGGTTTCTTCGTAACCTCAGTGTTGTTTGCGCTTATCCTACCAGCAACGATTCCGCTGTGGCAGGTCGCTTTAGGTATTACTTTCGGTGTTGTTATTGCTAAAGAAATCTTTGGTGGTACGGGTCGTAACTTCCTAAACCCGGCACTGGCTGGTCGTGCATTCCTGTTCTTCGCTTATCCTGCGGATATTTCAGGTGACACTGTGTGGACAGCGGTTGACTCGTTCTCAGGCGCGACTTACCTAGGCCAAGCAGGCGCGGGTATGCTTGATTACAGCAACATGGACCTATGGTTCAACGCTTTCTATGGCTTCATCCAAGGTTCTATGGGTGAGACTTCAACATTGGCTATCTTACTAGGTGGTTTGTTCCTGATTTACGTGCGTATTGCGTCATGGCGCATCGTACTAGGAACGTTCGTTGGTATGGTAGTGATGTCATTCATTCTTAACGCAATTGGCTCTGAAACAAACGCCGCATTCGCAATGCCTTGGCACTGGCACTTAGTGTTAGGTGGATTTGCATTCGGTATGTTCTTTATGGCAACAGATCCGGTATCAGCGTCTTTCACAGACAAGGGTAAATTCGCCTACGGTGCATTGATCGGTATTATGGTTGTGCTAATCCGTGTGGTTAACCCGGCATACCCAGAAGGCATGATGTTAGCAATCCTTTTCGCTAACTTGTTCGCGCCACTGTTTGACCACTTTGTAATGCAGTCAAATGTGAAGAGGAGATTGGCACGTGTCAACTAATAATGAATCAATGGGCAAAACGCTCGGCGTAGTTGTTAGCTTATGTTTAGTGTGTGCAATCGTAGTATCTTTTGCTTCGGTTCAACTTCGCCCTATGCAACAAGCAAACAAAAACGAAGATATTCAGCGTAATATCTTAGCTGTTGCTGGCTTTGATAAGGTCAAAAACGTTTCTGAGGTGTTTGAGCAAAACATCGAGCCACGTGTTGTGAGCTTAGAAACCGGTGAATTTGTTGAAGATGTTGAAGCAACATCATTCGACTTTGAAGCCACAAAGTACGATGCGAAGCGCAGTAAAAAGCTGTCGAAAGAAGAAGATAAAGCCGGTATTCAGCGTATCACGCACAATTCTCCAGTTTATTTTGCCAAAGACGAGCAAGGTGCTGTAGAGACTATCATTCTTCCTATTCAAGGCTACGGTCTTTGGGGTGTTATGTATGGTTTCCTAGCGCTTGAAGCAGATGGTGAGACAATCAAGTCAATCAACTTCTACAAGCACAACGAAACACCGGGTCTAGGTGCAGAAATTCAAAACCCGAAGTGGACTGCTAAATGGGATGGCAAAGAGCTTCCTATCGACGTAGTAAAAGGCAGCGCAGGCGACAGCGAGCATAAAATCGACGGTCTATCTGGTGCAACGCTAACCTCAAACGGTGTTGACCATACAGTTGATTTTTGGACTAGCGACAAAGCGTTCGGTCCTTTCCTTGCGAACGTACGTAAAGGAGCATTGAACTAATGGCTAATGCAAAAGAAATGAAGGAAGTCTTGTTTGGTCCTGTTTTTGCGAACAACCCGATTGCACTGCAAGTATTGGGTATTTGTTCTGCTCTAGCAGTAACATCAAGCCTTAAAAACGCGCTTATCATGTCAATTGCATTGACATTAGTGTGTGCGTTTTCAAGTTTATTCATCTCGATGATCCGTAACCACATTCCTTCGAGTGTGCGTATCATTGTACAAATGACGATCATCGCTTCTTTGGTAATCGTAGTTGACCAAGTATTGCAAGCGGTTGTTTACTCAACAGCAAAAGAGCTATCAACTTTCATCGGTCTGATCATTACTAACTGTATCGTAATGGGTCGTGCTGAAGCATATGCGATGAAGTCACCACCGGCGATGTCATTCCTTGATGGTATCGGTAACGGTTTAGGTTACTCAATTGTACTACTTACTGTTGGCTTTATTCGTGAGCTATTCGGTGCTGGTACATTATTTGGCGTTGAAATCTTACCACTTATCTCTGAAGGTGGTTGGTATCAGCCTATGGGTCTACTAGTTATGCCATTCAGTTCATTCTTCATCGTAGGTGCATTCATTTGGGCACTACGTACTTGGAAGAAAGACCAAGTAGAAGCGAAGGCATAAGGGGAGAGAGATGGAACAGTATATTAATTTATTCGTTAAAGCCGTTTTCATTGAAAACTTAGCTTTATCTTTCTTCTTAGGTATGTGTACTTTCTTGGCAGTATCTAAGAAAGTAACCACCTCACTGGGCCTAGGTGTTGCGGTAATCGTAGTACTTGGTATTTCAGTACCAGTGAACAATTTGGTTTACCACGCCGTATTGGCTCCAGGGGCACTGGAGTGGCTTGGTTACCCAGATGTGGACTTAAGCTTCTTACGCTTCTTGACCTTTATCGGGGTAATTGCAGCACTAGTGCAAATTCTTGAGATGACACTGGATAAGTTTTTCCCTGCACTGTACAACGCGCTTGGTATCTTCCTACCGCTAATCACAGTAAACTGTGCGATTTTCGGTGCGGTATCATTCATGGTTGAACGTAACTTAAACTTTGGCGAGTCAATCGTTTACGGTTTAGGTTCTGGTGTAGGTTGGGCACTTGCTATCGTATTGTTAGCAGGTATCCGTGAGAAAATGAAATATGCAGATGTGCCAGATGGTTTACGTGGCTTAGGTATTACCTTTGTTACCGTAGGTCTAATGGGCTTCGGCTTCATGTCATTCTCTGGTATTTCACTGTAAGGTAGCGAGGAAACTATACGATGGAAACGATTGTATTAGGCGTAAGCATGTTCATCGCTATCGTTGTGATGTTAGTACTTATCATCATTGCAGCGAAGTCTAAGCTTGTCGCAAGCGGTGACGTGACAATTGATATTAATGGCGATCCAGACAAAGCCATCAAAACAGCGGCTGGCGGTAAACTGCTTGGTGCGCTTGCTGATGCAGGTATCTTTGTATCGTCTGCGTGTGGTGGCGGTGGCTCTTGTGGCCAGTGTCGCGTACACGTTAAAGAGGGTGGTGGTGACATTCTACCAACCGAACTTGACCACATCACTAAAGGTGAAGCACGTGAAGGCTGTCGTCTAGCGTGTCAGGTTAATGTTAAAAACGACATGGAAATCGAAGTTGAAGAGTCAATCTTCGGTGTTAAAAAGTGGGAATGTGAAGTTATCTCTAACGATAACAAAGCAACTTTCATCAAGGAGCTAAAACTAGCTATCCCTGAAGGTGAAGTCGTACCATTCCGCGCCGGTGGTTATATTCAAATTGAAGCACCTGCTCACCACGTTAAATACAAGGACTTTGATATTCCTGAAGAGTATCGTCCTGACTGGGAACGTTTCGGCTTCTTTGACCTAGAGTCAAAAGTAGACGAAGAAACTATTCGTGCTTACTCAATGGCGAACTACCCAGAAGAGTACGGTATCATTATGCTTAACGTGCGTATTGCAACGCCGCCGCCAAACAACCTAAGCCTACCTTGCGGTAAGATGTCATCGTACATCTGGTCACTGAAAGAAGGTGATAAGGTAACGATTTCTGGTCCGTTTGGTGAGTTCTTCGCCAAAGACACTGATGCAGAAATGGTCTTCGTAGGTGGTGGTGCAGGTATGGCACCGATGCGTTCACATATTTTCGATCAGCTTAAGCGTCTGAATTCAGACCGTAAGATGTCGTTCTGGTATGGTGCACGTTCGAAACGTGAAATGTTCTACGTAGAAGATTTTGACGGCCTAGCAGAAGAAAACGACAACTTTGAATGGCACGTTGCACTTTCAGATCCTCAACCAGAGGACAATTGGGAAGGCTACACAGGCTTTATTCACAACGTACTTTATGACAACTACCTAAAAGATCATGAAGCACCGGAAGATTGTGAATTCTACATGTGTGGTCCACCGATGATGAACGCCGCGGTGATCAACATGCTTAAAGACCTAGGTGTAGAAGAAGAAAACATCCTACTTGATGACTTCGGTGGTTAATTAGGTTGTCGTCTGACTACCATTTTAGGTTAGAATATGAGCCCTCAAGCATTGCGCTTGGGGGCTTTTTTATTTTAAACAGGATCTGCAATGAACATTGGAAACGCTTTTTTATCCCGCTTTGTTTTAATGGTCGCGGCGCTGTTATTTGTCAGCGCCTGCCAAGATGCCAACCACTCCCAAGAGCCCATGCTTCTGAGCGGCAAAACCATGGGAACGACCTATAACATCAAGCTGTTTGTGGGCGAGAGTCAGGTCAGCAAAGAAAGCTTACACCAAGAAATTGAAGCCGCCCTCGCGGCGGTCAATCAGTCTATGTCTACCTATATACCAGATTCTGAGATCAACCAATTTAATCGCTTACCAGCACAGCAAGTGATGCCTATCAGTGATGATTTTCGCACTGTGGTGGCGGATTCGATTCGCTTAGGCAAGTCTACCGAGACCTTAGATGTTACTATGGGACCTTTGATCGACTTGTGGGGCTTTGGTCCGGATAAGCGGCCGACTAAAAAGCCGTCACAACAGCAGCTTGATGACATGCGCTCGCGTATTGGGGTTGATAAACTGGTATTGAATGAGACCGGTCTGGCTAAGACCATTACTGGTTTAGAGTTGTCCTTTTCAGCCACAGCAAAAGGTTATGGCATTGATAAGGTCGCTGAACTGATTGAAGACCATGGCATTAACAATTATATGGTGGAAATCGGTGGAGAACTGCGCCTTGCTGGTCAGAAGCCTAGCGGGCCATGGGCCATTGCCATCGAAAAGCCAGATGCGCCACTGGGGCAGCGGCAAATTCATCGTGTGATTGAACCTGGCACTAACGGCATTGCCACCTCGGGGGATTACCGTATTTTTTACCAAATGGATGGCGAGACATACACTCACTTAATCGATCCGACAACAGGCCACCCCGTAAAGCATGAATTGGTGTCTGTCACGGTATTGCACCCTTCCGCCATGACCGCCGATGGTTTGGCTACGGCGTTAACGGTAATGGGGCTAGAGCGTGCAAAAGCCTATGCACAGCAACAGCAATTGCCAGTGTATTTAATGTATAAAACCGCTGACGGTATCAACAGTTATGCTAGCGAAGCATTTAAGCGATATGTGAATGAGGTTGATTAATTGTTGCTTTTTTGATACTTTTCACTTTGCCCTACTTAAGGGGAAAAATGGAAAATACACATATCTAATGTAAGGAAATAAACATGTCTAAAACAAATCTAAAAAAGTTTAAACAATTGAAGTTAGCCGACTTAAAAAAAGTAAGCGGTGGTGACTGTTATTATGATGGTAGGCGCTTTTCCGAGGGCGCTGAATTCAAAGGTAAGACATGTCAAGGAGGCGAATGGATGTGATGAAAAGGTTTTTATTAGCTTTGACAATTATTAGCTCTTCTTCATTTGTACTTGCGAATGACGCGGTGTTTGATGAGCAAAAGCATACCTTAAACGTTGAAGAAAAAGTGTATGATAGTAAAAAATATTGCTATTATGCTGACCAAGAATATTCGAAAGGGGCTGTGATGAAACAAGGCTCAAGCATAAAAGTTTGTGAAGTTGGTTCAGACGGCACTTTGATTTGGGTAAATCAGTAAAGATTAATTTATAAAATTTAAAGCCGCCGCCCGCGGCTTTTTTTGTTTTTTGTTTTTTGTTTTTTTGTATATGAATGGGTTTCGAGTCATTACCTTATGAAGCATATATTGTTGTAACACCCAATAATTTAATTGTGGGCGGCGCTTCGAAAGAGTATAATTTCGGCGTCGTCACATACTCTATGTAGCAAAAAAAGGGGCTAGATAATGTCTTTATTCTTACTGACTTTCGGTTTAATTATGCTTATCGCAGTTGCGATGGCCGTAGGCGTTATCGTGCAAAAGAAGTCAATGTCTAGCAGTTGTGGTGGTCTTGGCTCTATGGGTATCGATAAAGTATGTGACTGTGATGACCCATGCGATAAGCGCATCAAACGCATGCGTAAAGAGCAAATGTGGAAAGATAATCAAATTCTTTAATACCACCCAAAACGCAAGCTTAGCTTGCGTTTTTGCTTTTAGTCCAGCCTCAACGTCAATGTCTTATCACTATTATTCTGCCATGTTTTTATACTAATCTGGAGTGCAATTGCTGCACGGTTAACAATGACAACAGTTGTGTTTTAGACGTCTAGACTTCATAATGACCATAATTTATCGATTGGCAGATATTGGGAATGAGGTGCAAGTCCTCAACTGTCCCCGCAACTGTAAGTGATTTGCAAAGCGCAAATAACAAGTCAGATACCAAGGCCGTCGCAATACTTAAGCGGGCAGACTTAAGTCAAAGTCGAGTGCTGAATACCATACAGCATCGCTTTGCCATGCCCATGTTAGAGGTATTATGGCTCAAAGCGAACAATTTCATGTAGACCAGCTCGGTGTTACCTTTGGCAGCAAGCCGGTACTGTCAGACATTAGTTTTAGTGTAAAACACGGAGAGTTTATTGGCTTGGTCGGGCCCAATGGTGCGGGTAAATCAACCTTGCTGCGCGTTCTCTACCAGTTTCTTGTCGCCTCCACAGGCGCGGTGTATTTTAACGGCAAAGCCTTATCACAATGGTCAAAAAAAGCCTACGCCAAACAGATTGCCGTGGTATTGCAAGATATTCCAAGCGAATTTAATTTGCCTGTGTTCGATATGGTCAGCATGGGGCTGACTCCCAATAAGTCCTTACTAGCCAGTGTCACGACAGAAGAAAAGCACGCTGTCATGGAGGCATTGGAGCAGGTAGGTTTAGCCTACAAGGCGCAGCAATGCTTTAGCCTGTTATCGGGCGGTGAGAAGCAACGGGCAATGATTGCCAGAGCCATGGTGCAGCAGCCGCAGGTACTGATCATGGATGAGCCTACTAGTCATCTAGACATTAAGTATCAAATTCAAATTATGGAACTGGCCAAGCAATTGGGGGTAACTATTATTGCCTCTTTTCATGACCTTAACCTGGCCAGTGCACTATGTCACCGCTTACTGGTGTTGCAGCAAGGAAAACTCGTCGCCCAAGGCACACCAATGGCGGTAATAAGTGAAGAGTTGCTGAGCTCAGTATTTGGTGTTTGCGCCGAGGTAAGTGCAGTCAGTCATCCGCACTGTGACGATAAAGTCCCGCATATTCGCTTTCATTACGGTTATGTGCAATGAGCAGACACCTAATCACATTCATACTTTTACTGATCACCCTAGTTAGCGTTTGCTGTGCCTTGAAACTGGGGGCCGTGGAATTGCCTTGGCACGTCGTGGCTCAAGCGCTAATGGATTACAACGATCAGCAGCTCCAGCAAAAAATAGTGGTGGAGCTGCGTTTGCCACGAACGCTATTGGCGTTAGCGGCCGGGGCGGGTTTAGCCATTGCCGGATTAATTTTACAAACGGTGATGCGCAATCCACTGGCGGATCCCTATTTATTTGGTATTTCTTCCGGCGCCTCTTTTGCTGTTGTGGTGTTAATTACCTGGTTTGGCGTGCAATCAAGCCTTGCCATGTCAGCGGCTGCTTTTGTCGGTAGCATGTTGGCGATGGTGTTATTACTGCTGATAGCCAGGCGTAATCACTTGCAACAAGTTGAAACCATGGTACTGGCCGGAGTGGCACTGTCATTTTTGTTTAGTGCGTTAACCAGCTTATTGCTGTATTGGAGTGATCCTCAAGCCATCAGCGCGATTATGTTTTGGAATTTAGGCTCTTTTGCTCGCGCTAGCTGGCAATGGCTGTGGCTGCCTTTGTCTGTGGTGTTAACTGGATTGGTGCTGCTCCTGATTATGCGCAGGCCCTTATCTGCCTTACTGTTAGGAGATGAAAGTGCCACCACGCTTGGGGTCAATGTCGCTCGGGTACGCATTGGTATGCTGGTTATTAGCTCCTTGATCACAGCGTTGTTGGTCGCGGCGTGTGGAGGGGTTGGTTTTGTCGGCTTGATGATCCCCCATATTGTGCGGTTCTTTATTTCACAAGCCCGCGTCAGTGGTTTAATGGCAACGGCCCTGAGTGGGGCGCTATTAATGCTTTGGGTCGATGTTATATCACGCACCCTGATAAACAACCAAGAGCTGCCTGTTGGGATCATTACCGCAGCCATGGGGAGCCTGTTCTTTTTAGCTATATTACTGATTAAAAAGCGTCATGCTGCGCTCTAGGGATCAAAGTATGAAGCAGAGTGAAGCAGCCAACGGCAATGCTAATGTGCTTATGATGGTAGTGTTAAGCTTCAGTGTGGAGGCCCGTTTATGCAGACGTTGATGATCCAAGGAACCACCTCCGATGCCGGGAAAACCACGCTGGTTGCGGGCCTTTGTCGAGTACTACGACGCAAAGGAATTAACGTTGCCCCATTTAAACCTCAGAATATGGCGCTCAACAGCGCAGTGACCGCCGATGGTGGTGAAATTGGTCGAGCACAAGCGCTGCAAGCACAAGCTGCCGGCATTGTGCCAAGCGTTGACCTTAATCCCATTTTGTTAAAGCCCAACAGCGACACTGGAGCTCAGGTAATTGTTCATGGCCGGGCACTGGATAACATGGCGGCTGCGACTTATCACGACTATAAAGCCACTGCCATGTCGGCGGTACTGAGCTCACATCAAAGGTTAAGTGAATGCTTTCAAGTGTGTGTGGCTGAAGGCGCAGGCAGTCCGGCAGAAATAAACCTACGAGCTCGTGATATTGCCAATATGGGCTTTGCCTGTGAAGTGAAATGCCCGGTGATCATTATTGCGGATATTGACAAAGGAGGAGTCTTCGCCCACTTAGTGGGGACTCTGGCATTGCTAAGCGAATACGAGCAGAGCTTGGTCAAAGGCTTTGTGATTAATCGTTTTCGTGGCGATATTTCATTATTACAACCTGGTCTTGAATGGCTTGAACAAAGAACGGCAAAACCCGTACTTGGCGTGCTGCCTTACTTACATGGTTTAAGTTTAGACGCTGAAGATGCCGTCAACACCGAAAGCCACAGCGAGCAGCCGCTAATAAAGGTCAAGGTGTTACTGCTGCCGCATCTCAGTAATCATACTGACTTTGATGCTTTGCGCTTAAATCCGCGAGTTGAATTAAGCTATGTGCGTTACCAACAAGCCATTGACAGCTGTGATCTGGTGATCATTCCCGGCAGTAAGAATGTCCTTGGTGATTTGGCATTTCTTAGGGAGCAGGGTTGGGCTGAGCAACTAAAGCGTCATTTACGCTATGGCGGCAAGGTGCTCGGTGTCTGTGGTGGAATGCAAATGTTAGGAAAACAAATTTACGATCCGTTACAGCTTGAGTCTAACCTTGGCGCCGTGGCAGGTCTGGGGCTTGCGGACTTTACCACCACCTTGCGTGCACAAAAGACCCTTCAGCAAGTGCAAGCAGAGTGTTTATTAACCACACCACCCTGTGCTATCCAAGGTTATGAGATCCATGCCGGCGTCAGTGAAGGTAAGGCACTCACCAGGCCTTTTTCTCACCATCAAGGTGAGTACGGGACGAGTATAAGTGATGGCTTTATTGCCGCTGATGACCAAGTTGCTGGCACCTATTTACATGGCTTGTTTGATACCCCATCAGCCTGTGATGCTATTTTGGCTTGGGCAAGTAGCGACAGCCAAACGTTTAATGCAATTGACATGGCACAACATACCGAGCAGCAACTAGAGCGGCTTGCCGATTGTTGTGAAGCGCACTTGGATTGGCAACAGTTAATGCAAATAATTGAGGAATAAAATGACGGATAAATCGGATAAGCACCAACAAAGACAACAAAAGGTGAAACAACAAGTCGATGCCAGAGTCGCTGCTGCGCAGCAAGAGCAGGGGGTTTTGCAAGTGATCACCGGCAATGGCAAAGGTAAGTCGACGTCAGGATTCGGCACGGTGGCGCGTTGCGTGGGCCACGGCATGAACGCTGCCGTAGTACAGTTTATTAAAGGCATGTGGGAGTGTGGCGAGCGTAACTTATTAGAGCAAGCTGGCGTGCCATTTGCGGTGATGAAAACCGGCTTTACATGGGAAACGCAGAACCGGGAGACCGACACCGCAGCGGCACAGCAAACCTGGCAACAAGCAAAACAATGGCTTAAAGACGACAGCATCGACCTAGTGTTACTTGATGAACTCACTTACATGGTCAGTTATGATTATCTTGATTTAGATGAGGTGATCGCTGCGCTCGAGCAGCGGCCCAAAATGCAGTCGGTGATCATTACGGGTCGTGGCGCTCACCGCCGCTTATTGGAAATGGCCGATACGGTGAGCGAAGTCCGTAACGTCAAACACGCTTTTGATGCCGGTATCAAAGCGCAAAAAGGCTTTGATTACTGATGTTACGATACGCTTGTTATTGGCTGGTTTTCTGTAGCTGTGTGGCAACAGCCAAACCGGCCGAGCGCATTGTAGCCTTAGCGCCACACATTGTTGAAAACTTGTATGCCATTGGTGCCGGTGAGCGCATTGTGGCCACGGTTGAACATGCCGATTACCCACAAGCGGCGCAACACATTGCTCGGGTCGGTGGCCATCATGGTATTCAGATAGAAAAAATATTGGCACTGCAGCCCGACTTGGTCATTGCTTGGCAGTCAGGCAATAAACAGGCGGATCTCGACAAGCTAATACAGCTTGGTCTAACTGTGGTTTACAGTGAGGCAAAAGAAATTGACCAACTAGCTGAAGAGTTGCGTTATTTCGGTCAGTTAACCGCGCGCGAAGCGGCGGCAGAAAAAGTGGCGCAAGCCTTTACTGAGCAGCTGTTGGCATTGCGCAAACAGTATCAAAACAGCCGCGCCATTGCTGCCTTTTATCAGTTATGGCCAGATCCGCTGATGACCGTGGGCCCCAATAGCTGGCTGCAACAAGTGTTAGATGTCTGCCAAGCAGACAACGTGTTTGCAACCGCGCAAAGTGATTATCCGCAGATCAGTATTGAAAACGTCATAGCGGCTCAGCCTGAGGTCATTATTATCCCGCAGCAGCAATCGGGGCAGGC
This sequence comes from Pseudoalteromonas sp. UG3-2, assembly GCF_037120705.1. Lineage (NCBI taxonomy): Bacteria > Pseudomonadati > Pseudomonadota > Gammaproteobacteria > Alteromonadales > Pseudoalteromonadaceae > Pseudoalteromonas > Pseudoalteromonas sp. UG3-2. The sequence goes on from NZ_JAWLJU010000002.1 coordinate 3,201,943, forward strand.
TAACCCGAGTGTTGCATGGCAGCGCTGGCCCAGTATTCCAGCCGTTAAACAACAACAGCTGATCACCGTTGATGCTGATTTGTTGCATCGTTACAGTGTCCGCATGCTTAATGGCGTCGCCGATTTGTGTGTTAAACTGGACCGCTCTCGAGCGCAATTGACAGTAAATAAAGGTGAGAAATGACAAGTTGGAGCGATGTGTTAGGGGCTGAAAAGCAGCAGCCTTATTTTCAAGAAACCATGGAGTACGTGGCTGCGCGCCGAGCACAAGGGGTGCAAGTTTATCCTCCTCACGAGCAAGTTTTTGAGGCATTTAAAGTCACGCCATTTGAGCAAGTGAAAGTGGTGATTTTAGGGCAAGATCCATATCACGGACCGAACCAAGCCCATGGCCTGTGCTTTTCTGTGTTACCTGGGGTTAAGCCACCCCCCTCGCTGAAAAACATGTACAAAGAGCTGGCCCAAGACATCGAAGGCTTCACTATCCCTGAGCATGGCTATTTACTCGACTGGGCAAAACAAGGCGTGCTATTGCTGAATACCGTGCTTACGGTGGAGCAGGGGCAAGCCCATTCCCATAAAAAACTGGGTTGGGAGCGTTTTACCGATGTGGTGATACAACAGCTGAACGACCACAGCGAAGGCGTTATCTTTTTACTGTGGGGATCGCACGCGCAAAAGAAAGGCAAAACGATTGATAGCAATCGTCACCATGTGCTGCACGCACCGCATCCTTCTCCGCTGTCCGCACACCGAGGCTTCTTTGGCTGCGGCCACTTTAGCCAAGCCAATCAGTTACTAAGTGGCATGGGCAAACAACCAATAGACTGGCAGTTGCCTCTTTCTTAGCGGTGAATAGAAAACGAAAAAGAGCGCCACAAGGGCGCTCTTTTTGTTAAAACTCTAGTTCGTCTATATCAACACTTTCTGCAAAAATATCAAGTTCCTGTAGTTCTTTGCGTAAACGCTGTTTATCTTTTAGCGCTTCAATTTCGCGCCACTTTCTTTTTTTGCCCTTAGATGAAGTTTTTTTTCTAGCCTCTGGACTTTCTAATACTTGCATTAACTCGTCTAGGGTATCCATGAAAATCTCCTATTGATAAAACCAACCCAAAGTGGCATTTGCTTTGACGATTAGCTCAACAACTGCAATGACACCGTTGATTCTTCATACTGTTTGGCAAACCTCAAAAGAGGAACCGTGCAAAGTGTGATGGTTTTGTATACTAGCGTATTACTTATTATTGCTTGCTTTATATACAAAAACCGAGAACAGCGGCATCAATTTTCACTTCGAGTATTATTGATATACCACAGCCGCAACAAAAATAAAACACAAATGTGTCTTTGGGGTTAAAAGAAAGTGACAGTTTGATGAAGGTCAAAGGTTGCGGGCTTGATAAGGTAAGGGAAGTGGTGATGGGAGAGACTAAGTTGAAAATTTTTCGCTTTGCTAGTGTTTGTCAGCTGCGAGCTTGAAACAAAAAACGCCGCATAAGCGGCGTTTACAAAATGGCTGTGCAGCGCACTTACAGTGCTTTGAAGCGAGCCACTAAGGCTTCTTGGGCATCAGCAAATGAGCGAATGCCTTCAGCTAGCTTTTCAGTGGCCATGGCATCTTGGTTGTGCAACCAACGGAACTGACTTTCAGTGAGTGGTGCAGGCTTGGCCGCTGGGGTGAAGTCGCTTTCAAGAAGGTAGTCATCGTTGGCCGGCATGGCCGCTAACTCTTCAAGTAAAGCTGGGCTAATGGTGAGCTTGTCACAGCCGGTAAGCGCTAGGATTTCACCGGTGTTTCTGAAGCTAGCACCCATTACCACGGTATTATAACCGTGTTGCTTATAAAATTCGTAGATGCTGCGAACCGATTGTACACCAGGGTCTTGCAGTGGATCGGTTGGCTTTTCAAGGCCGTTTGCCACATGCCAATCTAAAATACGGCCAACAAAAGGTGAGATCAGAAAGACATTGGCATCGGCACAAGCACGCGCTTGTGCATCGCTGAATAGTAGCGTTAAGTTACACTTAATGCCCTCTTTCTCCAGTGCTTCAGCGGCTTTAATGCCTTCCCATGTTGAGGCAATCTTGATTAAGATTTTGTCTTTGCTCACCCCTTGTGCTTGGTATAAATCCAGCAGCGTTTTGGCTTTGGCAATGGTCGCTTCGGTGTCAAATGATAAACGCGCATCAACCTCAGTGGAAATGTAACCTGGTACTGAATTGGCGATTTCTTTACCGATAACCACGGCAAAATAGTCACAGGCAAGCTCTAATTGCTTGTCAGCATCACTTTCGTTGGCTTTGGCATAATCCCAAGCTTCGTTTAGATAAGGCTGATAAGCAGGCATATCGGCCGCTTTAAGCAGTAAAGACGGATTAGTCGTCGCATCCTCAGGTTGTAACTTACGGATTGCTTCTATGTCACCGGTGTCAGCGACAATCGATGAATGTTGTTTTAGCCTATCTAGTGCTGAAGTCATGTGTTCCTCATTCCAAAGTTGATAACAGCGAAGTGATATTAGACGCCTTATGTTGCAACACCATGAAAGTGCTTGATAGGTCATATGTCCGTTGTCTGACATATCAGCGCATGTTGGTGATGAAAATATTAAGGCGAAACCACTGTATGTGGCGGATTGTATCGCCTTGGGTTGCCAGTCTATAAAGACTTGAAGTTACCAAGGGATAGTGTTGAAATTGACATTAATTACCAGCTAAGTCAATAGGCAACCTATCTATGATCACAGTTATCTCTCCGGCGAAAAATCTGGACTACGAAACGCCAGCACCCACTGACCGTTACACGCAACCTGAGCTACTCAACCACAGCGAAGAGTTGATCTCGGTATGCCGTGAGTTGTCGCCACAGGACATCGGCTCGCTGATGAAGATCAGCGATAAATTAGCTGGCTTAAACGCAGCGCGTTTTGCCGAGTGGTCTCAGCCTTTTACTGCCGACAATGCCAAACCAGCGGTGTTCGCTTTTAACGGGGATGTTTATGTTGGCCTTGAGGCGGAAAGCTTATCAGACAGCAGCCTGGAGTATGGGCAAAACCATCTGCGTATTCTCTCGGGGTTATATGGGGTGTTAAAACCGCTTGATCTGATGCAGGCGTACCGCTTAGAAATGGGCACTAAGCTTGAAAACCCGCGGGGTAAAAACCTCTATGAGTTTTGGGGTACCACCATCGCCGAAAAACTAAATGAAGCCATGGCTGCGGCAAAGACCAAGCAGTTGGTGAACTTAGCATCAAACGAATACTTTAAAGCGGTAGATAAAAAAGCCCTAGAGGGTGAGATAATCACCCCGGTGTTTAAAGATTGTAAAAACGGCCAATACAAGGTCATTAGCTTTTACGCGAAAAAAGCCCGTGGCATGATGGCGCGCTATATCATAGAAAATCAAGTATCTGATTTAGAAAGCTTAAAAGCCTTTGACGTGGCAGGGTATTATTACAGTGAAGAAGCCACTAAAAAGGCACAAGAACCAGTTTTTTTAAGAGCAGAGCAATGAAAACAAAACTATTTTTAGCCACGGCTTTCGCTGTGGTATTGATGAGCGGCTGTAGCGGAAAATTCACATCTAGAGTAAGTAATGTACCCGTAGATTGTGACAGTAACTCTCGTTCCTGTTCGCTTACCTGCAGCAAAGATTATTCGGACCCTATGCAAGTACAAAGCTGTGAAGACAGATGTTTTCAACAGCAAAATCAATGTCGAGTGAACAGACCAACAGAAGATAAATGGGAAGTTACTGAGCAATCGACAACTTATCCTAGTTTGTTTTAACTAACTTCATTACGCGCCTTTTGGAAGGCTCATGTAGGCGCGTACTACTCTATCTCTAAACGCCATATCCTGCGCCTTCTGAGCACTCCTGTACAGTTGGCAAAAACCTTCAGGACTGCCTGTTTGCAATAAAATTTCATCCAGCGACTTAACCGTATTTAACGTCGCCCTCCAACGTGAAGCAATACTGGCGTCAGGCTCTGGAAGTTGTTTTAATATTTGTTCTGATAATAGGAAATCGCTGTTGCTGGCCACCTTAATCATGTCATCATTGGCAGCTGCTAACCAAGTTGCGCCTTTAGTGTCCACACAAATAAGCGGTAAATAAGGAGATATGGCTGGAAATACAGTGTTTTTATATACCTCGACCTGCCAGTAAGACTTGGCAATTGTAACAAACTGCTCAAAGCTAGTAATGGCCGCAAAGCCAGAGATGGCCAGTGGTTTTATCTCAACTCGAGGTTTGTTGGCATTCACGGTGTCATTGGCGGTGTCGATATACCAATCGCCAACGATAAGCGCGTTTTGAAAGTACTCATCGCGCAATGAACCCCATACTTTCTTTAATTCGGCATTTTCCTGTTGCATGTATTCACGCAGTGGCGCCAGCTGTGCATTGTTTTGCTTTAGCACGGCCACAATCCGTTTGTACATTTCATCGCGTACTTCCAAGCAGCGCCCGAGCGGATAGGGTTTGCCTGCAAAGCTGGGTATTTTCACTGCAAGCTTAAGATCCGCTTGCAGGCGGATGTTAGCCAGTTCATGGGCCAATAAGTCGATTTCTGTTTGCTGCAAGAGGTTGTCACTGGGCTTTTAGAATTTCTACCTAGTATAGCCACAGTGACAAAATTATCTATTAAAATATAGAGTTATAATAATAGCTATTACCTTACCGAAGAGATCAGATAACTTAAGATGGCATCGGGCTCCGGGTCACGGCTGGTGTCTGGTAAGTACTTCGCCGCTTGCAATACCTCTTGCTCAACCAAAATATCGAGGGCATCAAGCTGAGCTAAGCCGGTTTTTCCTAAATAGAGGTTATCGAGCTTACGCTGTTGGGCCAGTTGCACACATAGGTAAAACCTTTGAGGTAAAGGTGATCTTTGGTAAAGCCACCGACACGAAATACCCGGGTGGCCAGCGAAAATGCTTCATTAAGGCTCAGAATGCCCGAGTCCATCAAGTATTCTATAACTTGAGTACTGCTGTTACATTAATTGCCGAAAGTCACGACTATAGTACTTTGTAGCGCAATACGCTTATAATCAGAAACTTCAGCGTTAGCTGGCGCGAAGTAACAATGGAACACATACAATGCAGTTAATTATTTTATTGATAATCGGGGTAGTTCTGGTTTTACAGTATTTTGCAATCAAAAAGGGGTTGCTTGTCCCTACTGTTTACTCCAAAAACCAAAGAGTAAGAGCGGCTGTAATTGTTGCTGTACCTATTATGATTTGTGGCATCATAGAGAGCCAGTCAGCTATGGTCATTCTCGGTATGTTTCTGGGTTATGTATGCTTTAGAAGGCAAACTTGGTATAAGCGAAAAGAGAAGGGCAGCTAACAATTATATTCAAAGGGGGTTTTATAAGGACAGCCACCTTTGGGGGTTTTATAAGGACAGCCACCTTTTACTTTGGTGGATTGGTTGCGTTGTTCTCGTGACGGGTTTCTACGCCCATCCATGGGCGTTGACTGACTTATCGATGTCGCCTAAAAAAAATAAGTAAAGAAAGGGGTGTTGCTGCAAGTTCGCGGTTTTTAGCTAACAACTCGGCGGCGGGTATGATAGCAGTATGGGTGGAGGTTAAAGTATGATAAACACAGTAAAAACAAGCTGATGGTGTGAGCAAGCCTTTGCTCACACTTAGGTTCATTCTCCTACACCATAACGACTCCTACACCATAACGACTCCTACAATCACACCTTAAAGCGGCTCACTATTTCATTAAGCTGGTGGCTGGCTTGGGTTAGTTGTTCACTGGTGTCGTTGAGTGCTTGGGTGGTGTCGAGTGAGTGGTGGGTGGCGTCAGATAGGGCGGCGATACGCTCGTTGACTTCTTGGGCGGCGAGACTTTGTTCATCGGTTGCTTTGGCGATATGGCTGTTCATATCCGAAATGGCGTCGATAAGGCGTTCAATTTCTAACAGCGCGCTATTGGCTTGCTCAACTTGGCTAACGGTTTGTGCGGATATTTGCTGACTGGTTTGTACCGCGCTCACTGCTTGTTGCGACTCTCGTTGTAAGCGCTCTATGGTGGTTTGGATCTCGTCTGTGCTTTGTTCGGTGCGACTGGCTAGGGTTCTTACTTCGTCGGCGACCACGGCAAAGCCGCGGATGACATCAAGTACCGAGCCGATGTGCTCGCTTTCTTGTGCTAAGCTGCTGGTGGTACTGCTCACCGATTGAATTTGATCCGATAAGCGCTGAATGGCTGTGATGGTTTCAGCGATGGTTTGTTTGCCTTGGGCGCTATTGTTTCGGGCATCAGCCGCGGATTGTTCGGCGGTGTTGGCGTTGCTGCTGATTTCTTTTACCTGCATGGTCATCTGTTCAGCAGCAGCGGCCACTTGGCGGCTGTTGTCGTTTTGCGACTCGATAAAGGCGAGGTTTTCTTCACCCGCAGCGCGAACTTGTTCGGCAAGCGCTTCAACGTGCTTGGCATTGTCTGCAACCGTGGCAATCGAGTGGCGCATTTTATTGGTGTAAAGGTTAAAGCTTTTCGCCAGCTCAGTAATTTCGTCTTTGCCGCTTTCATCTAATTGCCGAGTTAAGTCGCCTTCACCTTCGGCGATATCTCGCATCATTGCTTTGGCGTGTGCAATCGGGGTTATGATGCTTTTGCTGATCATGGCACTAAAGGGAAACAAGAGTATAATTAACACGGCCATAGTCATAAGTAGCAGGTTACGGATAGTGGCAAACTCGGCTTCAATGGTGTCGAGGTACACCCCCGAGCCGACAATCCAGCCCCAAGGTTTGAAGCCTTTCACGTAGGAAATTTTGGCCACTGGTTTATCGGCACCCGGCTTGGGCCACAGGTAAGGTACAAACCCTGCGCCAGCTTTATTGACCACTGCAACCATAGCAACAAACAAGCGTTTGCCAGAGGGGTCTTTTGACTGACTGAGATCTTTGCCGTTGAGCTCTGGCTTAAACGGGTGCATCACCATGGCTGGCTGGTAATCGTTGATCCAAAAGTAGTTGTTGTCTTCGTAGCGCAGTGCCGAAACGGCATCTAGGGCTTCTGCTTTGGCCTCTGATTGTGACAGTTCACCACTTGTAAAGCGTTGATGATGATAAGCAATTAAGCTATGGGCATTTTCCACTAGGCTCTGAGTTTTATTGTATTGCTGCTGTTCCAGTGCATTGTACTGTTGTGACAAGCTGACAATGCTTTGCAATAGCACGCCGATAATGACCACACCGATGAGCAAGGCAAGGCGCTGGAAGATAGTTAGTTGGCGAAAAAACTGCTGAGGCATAATGCTGTCCTTAAGTCTGATAAATGCAAAAGCGCTTAATGCTTATTGTTTTAGCCTAGCGGCTGTTGGATTGGTATAGATTGAGCTAGAACAATAAGCTGAGTTTTTCTTATGCACTCAGTAAAAACAATTAGACCTAAGGCGTAGTAGGCGGAGCAGGAAAGTCACCCAACTCACTTCAAGCTGGGTGACAAAGGGGGAGTTAATCGGCTTTTACGTTAAAGTGACGATTAAAGAAGTCAGTAATGGTTTGATGCAGGTGCGTTTGCACTTTTTTACCGCGTAAGCTGTGCTTAGAGCCTGGGTAAGTCATCATTTCAAATGGCTTAACTTGGTCTTGCAGTTGTTTAAATAGCTTAGTGGCATGAGTGAATAACACGTTGTCATCGGCCATGCCATGGTAAATAAGCAGTGGGCCTTTTAAGCCGTCAGCATAAGGGAATACCGCGCTTTGCTCATAGCCTTTGGCGTTGGTGTTAGGGTGACCTAGGTAGCGTTCAGTGTAGTGGGTGTCATACAAAGCCCAGTCGGTCACCGGTGCACCCGACACGCCAGCGGTAAAGTAATCGCCAGCTTTAAACATGGTCATCAGTGCCATGTAGCCACCATAACTATGACCGTAAATACCAATGCGCTCAGGGTCGACGTAATCCAAGGTGCGTAAGAATTCTACGCCTTTAATTTGATCCGCCACTTCCACTTCACCTAAGTGCTTATAAATTGGGTCTTCAAACTGTTTACCACGATTGTAAGAGCCACGGTTATCAAGTTGGAAGATCACATAGCCTTGCTGGGCAAGATATTGGAAGTAAAGGTTTTTACTGCGCCAGCTATTGGTGACGCGTTGGGCGTGAGGGCCACCATAGACGTTCACAATCACTGGGTACTTTTTATCTTGCTCAAGATTTGCAGGTTTGAACAAGCGATAATACATAGTTTGACCGTCTTCGGCTTTTAGCGTGCCATATTCTGGAGTTACTAAATCAGGCAAGTAAGGCGTAAGTGGGTGGTCGCTGTCTAGCTGGTTTTGCTCCAGCCAAGTAACGAACTCTCCATTTACTTTGCGCAGAGCAACGCTTGGTGGCCGGTTTACCGAAGAACTCTTGTCGATAAAGGTGCGGTTGTCCTCAGCCATCACCACTTTGTGGTAGCTGCCTTTTGCGGTAATACGCTCGACTTTGCCTGCTTTAAACAGTGGCGCGCTGTAAAGGTGGCTTTCTAGTGGCGTATCTTTACGGCCAGAGAAGTACACTAGGCCTTTCTTTTCATCCACGCCTTCAAGGCTTTCAACAATCCAGTCGCCTTGGGTAATTTGGCGTACCAGCTGGCCGTTGGTTCTGTATAGATAAAGGTGTTTAAAGCCGTCGCGCTCTGACGCCCAGACAAAGTGTTTTTTATCTTTTAGGAACTTCAAGTCAAAATGCAGATTAATCCAGGTGTCGCTGGTTTCTGTCAGTGCCACTTGCTGGCTCTTATCTACGGTGTTGTAAAAGCGCAGTTCCAGTTTTTGTTGCGAGCGGTTTTGCCATTGGTATGACAAGGTTTTGTTATCTTTTAACCAGTTGGCACGAGCAATATAAATGTCTTTGTCTGCGCCTAAATCAATCCAGTCAACTTGTTGGTTGTTGAGCTTAACCACACCCAGTTCAATTTCAACATTGTCGGTGCCGGTGTAAGGGTAGCGCTGGTTAAACAGCTTAACCTCTTCGGCGTAAATTTCATTACGAATGGCTTCTTCTACTGGGCTTTCGTCAATGCGGGTAAAGGCGATTTGTTGCTCATCCCCAGACCACCAATAGCCAGTCATACGGCTCATTTCTTCTTGCGCGACAAATTCCGCCATGCCATTTTTGATGGTGCCACCGCCATCTTTAGTCAGCTGAATTTCTTTGCCGGAGCTGAGCTCAATGGCATAAAGGTTTTGCTCACGAATAAACGACACAAAGTTGCCTTTGGGCGAAAAGCGCGCGTCGGTTTCGAAGGCCTCGGTGTCAGTCAGCTTTTTGCTGTTACCCGAAGCCACTTGGTAATAGTACAAATCGCCATTCAGAGGAAAGAGCAGGGCTTTACCGTCTTTTGACCATTTATACTCTAAAATACCACGGCCAAAAATACGCTGGCGTTCACGGCGGGCTTTTTCTTCGTCGGAAAGGTTTTCTGGCCCCGAAAAAAGCTCAGCAGAATCCACCAACAAGCGGTTGCTGTTGTCTTTTAAATTGTATTCCCACAGGTCGTAGCGGTTGTAGTCTTCTTTCTTACCCTGCAGGTAAGTGACTCGAGAGCCATCTGGAGAAAACTTCAGGTTAGTGGGGGCTTTGCCAGAAAGGGATGGATCATCAAAAAGTCGCTCTAACGTTAGCGGCTCTGCACTGACTGTGACAGATGCGAGGGCTAACGGAAGGGCAAGCGTGTAATGTTTAATACGAGAGTGCACGGTGCCACCTTGTTCTTTTTTTAAAGTTACTTGGAATGGTAATGAAGCCGCTTTGCAATAGCAACAAATTGGGATAGAGTGCCCCGAAGAAAAGACTTAAGGAGTGGTACTATGGCCTATCAATTAGCCCCACAACTACAGCAAGACTGCATTATCATCGCAAACTGGTCGTTGTGTGATGTTTTACTGATGAACGACGCACAATATCCTTGGTTTATTTTAGTGCCCAGGGTCGCTCAGGCAAAAGAAATCATCGACCTCAGTGATGAGCAGCAACAGCAGTTTTGGCAAGAATCAGCTAAGTTAAGCAAACTGTTACAAGACACCTTTAACCCCGACAAGCTCAATGTCGCCGCATTAGGGAACATGGTTCCGCAATTACATGTGCATCATATTGCCCGCTTTAAAAGCGATCCAGCTTGGCCTAAACCGGTATGGGGGCTATTACCAGCACAGCCTTACACCAGCGAGCAAATAGCGCAACTTAAATTGAGTTTTGAGCAGCAGTAATTACCATAGCTGTTGCGCTTATTTCAGTTGCTTTTGCGGGCAGCTCTGTAAATTAGCGCAAAACCACAGTCACAGGTGAAACACCCCAATAGTGGATGATACAAAAATAAAGGAGTGTATTAAGATGAAAAAAGTCATTATTCCCGTATTGGCTACTTTATTCGTCGTTGGATGTGAAGCAACCACAGCGGAGCTTTATCAAAAGGACCGTAAGCCAGAAGAGAGAACCGAATACAGCGGTATAGAAGGGTTAACACAGCAGCAAAAAGATCAAAACTACTTGATGCGAAAAGAGCTACAAGATAAATGCGACAATGCCAAAGTGAATTTAGCGATTGCGAAATCAGAAGGCCAAACGCAAGCCATTGAGCAGCATCAAGAAGAAGTAAAAGACTACTGTATTTAATACTCGCTTTTAGCAAGCTAAAAAGAGATGCCACAGTGTTGCAACAAGCAACATTGTGGCATGGTGGTTTGCGGTTACTTAAGTCCTAGTACCTGCTTACCTTGCTTAAAGGTTACATCAACCGGAATATTGGCTTTAGAAAGCTTATCCAAGTCTTTTTGCAGCTCTTCTTTAATGTCACCGTGGGTCGCAATAAGCTGGTCAACTTTTTGATAGTCGCCATCTCCTTGCAGGGTGAGAATTAAGTTCGACAACTTCTCCATGGCAACCGCCATTTTGTCCATATTCACTTGATATAAGCCTTCGGCGTTTTTCGAGAACGCGCCTTCGTCTTTAAAGAAGTTAAAGCGGATCATATTGGCTTTACCGTGAGCGCTTGAGGCACCAAAGCGAACAGAGCGGAAAATACCAGCCATAAAGGTAACGTAGTAGTCTTCTAATGTGCCTTCCGTGATCTCACCTTTTTTCAGCAATTGCTCAACCATGTAAAGGCCAAGAATATCGGCTTTGCCTTCCTCGATGGCACTGGCATGCTCTTGCAAAGATTGGCGCACAGTGCCTTTGCCAGTGATGGTGTTTTTAATCCCCAAACCGTGTGCCACTTCGTGGAACATGGTGTTAGCAAAGAAGGCATCAAAGGTAATGTGCTTACGCTGCTCTGGCACTATAAGCTGCTCTGAAATAGGCACTAAGATTTTATCGAATTTAGCGCGCATGGCGTTTTTCAGTTGTAAGCGACGGGTGCCTTTTTCCAACTGCACTTGCTCATCGTTAGGCAGGTTAATGGCAATGGTTTTGCTGCCGGCATTGGAGTGGCCAGCGTAATAGATAACGTCGTATGCGTTTAAGTCGGCATCAGAGCCTGGCACTTCTTGCTTATATTCGTCGGCCACTGGCAAGCCCTGTTGCAGCTCAGGCAAAAAAGCGGCGAATTTAGCTAAGCGTTCGCTCCACGCCATGTCTTTAACCAAGACATAAGACTCAAACGCAGCACGATAGCCAAATAACTGATCTTCATACGTTTCAATTGGACCAATCACTACATCGATGGGGTTATTTTTCATGTCCATCCAAGCAAAATCAGACGTTTGGTAGCTGTTATTCACTAGGGCGTCGGCGCGTAAGTTCAAGTAGTTGGCAAACTCTTTGTCTTTGGCCAGCTGACTTGCCTCGCGTAATAGCTTGGCCGCTTGCCCAAGTTCTGTTTTATAGGCAGTCGAGTAAGGGATGCTGTATAGCTCACCTTGTTCATCGCGGCGAATAAGAGAATATAAGCCTTGCTTATCTTTAACGTCGGCTTGGTTCAGCTCTTCTTTGCTGATATCTGCAGGATAAAACTGTGCGCCCATGGGCTTTTCAGAAAACTCAGATAAGAACGCTTGGTCGCCATTGAGACGGTCCCATGGGCCATAATTAATATCGGCGAATTGACGAACTTTGTCATCGTTAATGTTATTCAAAAACGCGGCTTTATTGTCGCCAAATGCTTGCTGCCAAAACAGGTCATCCATTATGACTGAAGCATCTATCAGCAGGCTCAGCATTTTTTTCTGATTGTCGCTTAAATGGCTTAAGTCGGTTTTTAGGGTCACCTGAGTGTAAATATCTAGGCGGTCACGGTCAGCGTTAACAAGCTGGTAGCCACTATCAGCCGTTGCCGACTGCTCTGCGGCGGTTTGTGTGGAGTTTTGCTGTTGTGGCTCTGAGCAGCCAAATAATGTCAAACTTGTTGCCAATGCAACGGCAGCTGAAATCTTAGAGTGTTTCATTGTGCTCCCTTATATTTTCTTCATATTGTTCGTAGTGGCTTCAACTTTACACCAATTTCTCGATTTAATCGCCCCCTTGCTATTGATGCAGAGTATTTCACTCTTTGCAATGCAATGTGCACTCGGCTCATGCTATTTTATGGCGATAACTCAAACCAGTAGTGAAAAGAGTTTACTTTTTTGTCTGCAGGTTTATTTTGATTATTTCAGGTAAAGAAATAATGGATTATTTTCTGTGTTTTTCTTAACTTTATCTGAAAGTTAGACAATACTTAGGGCGTCTAGGTAAAAATTCGTAACAGCTATCCAAAGTATCGCGTTGCAGAACGAATAGATTGATAAGGGACCGTGATTCATGTCTACAGAAAATGCACTACTGACAATTTTAACCGACAGGATAAATAACGATACGTTAGTGTTACCGACGCTACCCGAAATCGCGGTAAAAGTAAGGCAAGCAGCCGACGACCCAGATATAAACTTGATGCAAATGGCGGACGTTATCTCACACGATCCGGCACTGGCTGCACGTATGATTAAAGTGGCCAATAGTGCGTTTTTAGGTCGCTCGGTCAAAGTGAATACCTTAAACCAGGCAGTCACCCGCATTGGCTTGCGACAAATTAAAAACATTGCCACAGCCATGGCAATGGAACAGCTGTTTGTTTCAAATAATAAATTAATTAAAACGTATATGGATAAAGCGTGGCAAAAGACCTTAAAAGTGGCTTGCCAGGCTATCACTACCATGGAGTTTTATTTACGCGAAAACAAACACACCTCGTTAAACCGCGACACCATTACCTTGGCTTCTTTGGTGTTTAATATTGGTGTGCTCCCGATTCTGACCGAAGCCGAGCGTCACCCAGAAGTTTTTGCTAACCCCAGCTTTTTAGCTCATGCCATCCAAAAGCTCGGAGGCAAAATAGGCGGCACCATAATGCGCGAATGGGAATTCACCGACGAATTTATCGAGGTAGCAGAGTGCTGGGCCAACCCGAACTTCAAGCCTGAACAAGTGTGTTATGTCGACTTTATTCGCGTGGGCGCCATTGTCGAGGGCATACTGCAAGTGTCCGATAAAACGGCAGCATTAAAGTTGTATCAAGATAAGGGCGTGATCAGAGAAGTGAGCGTATTTGCCGACGATGATTATTTGGCGGTATTAGAAGACGTTAAATCTATGTTTGCGTAACCGCTAATGTCGTGAAGTGACTTACCAGTAAGGCCCACTGTTGAGGAAGTGCTGTTTGAAATTTGTTCGAGCGTGCTGAGCTAACTGAGGCTTACAGCGGTTTTAAATACAAAAACCGCTGTGAGTTGTTAGCACCACTGCAAATGCTGTTAGGCGTCGATGCCTTCGTCGTCACCTAAGCCTTGGGTTAGCTCTTCCAGTAGCTCTTTAATTTCTTCAGAGACCAGAATAAAGTCGGCGTCGAGTTTCACCGCTAAATCTTCTTTGGGAATGTCGGCATTTTGCTCTTTAAGAGCATCGGCATAGCTTACACGCTTTAAAGTACCATCGTTTTGCAGCATAAACTTAACGCGCTCTCGCCAATCCAGTGCTAGTTTGGTTACGCGTTTGCCATTTTCAAGGTGGGCTTTAATTTCATCGCAAGCGAGATCGTGTTGTTTTAATTTAACCTGAGCACCGTTATCGTCAGCCTCTTGCAGCTCGGCGTCATTACCAATGGCAAAGCCCTCTGGTGCGTTAAACTCAGTCAACCAGTGTGTGAGTTGTAAGTCTAAGTCGTAGTTTGCAAAAGCAGGTACCACAGGAAGGGTTCCTAGTGATTTACGTAATAGCGCAAGCAGTTCTTCCGCTTTATTAAAGCTGGCACTATTTACCACTACCCAGCCTGACTTTTGGTCGATAAAGGCAAACTGTAAGCTCGATTTTTTAAACGCTTGAGGCAGTAAGGTGGCTAGAATGTTTTCTTTGATGTCATCTTTTTCTTTTTTCTTAACCGGGCGATTCTCTTGTTGCTCGATTTGCTCGATTTTGTCCGCCACCATTTCGTTGACAACAGCAGCTGGGAGGACTTTTTCTTCACGCTTGGCGCACACTAAAATACTGTCTTGGGAGAAATGCGATAGCATTTGACCGTGTTTACCAAACGCCTTAGTCCACCCAAAAGTTGTCATATCTTGGCTGCCACAAGGGCGAAATACATCTTGCTCTAGTGCTTTTTCGAAATCTTCTTGTGTGTAAGATACGTCTTGTTTGAATTTGTAGCAGATTAAGTTACTGAACCACATAGAAATATGCCCATCTGGAATTAAATTGCCGACATCATAGCAAAAAGCAGTAAACTTGTATTGCCATGCAAGCAGGAAATAGGGCTATTTTACCGCGGCGCCTAATATAAACGACTGCCGCAGCCTCAAACCCCAACGCCGCGAGTTTGCGCCCAGTGGTCACTTAATTAAACATCGACATGGGCTTTTGTAAGTCTTTGGGGAAGCTGATTTGGTAAGTCAGCCCTTGTCCTTCATCACTGCTTACTTCAATGTCGCCATTAAGGGTTTGTTTTACCAAGTTCAGGGTAATATGGGTCCCTAAACCACTGCCACCTTGGTCGCGTTTAGTGGTGAAGAAGGGGTCAAATAGTTTATCTAGCTGCGCTTTACTAACACCTTTACCATTGTCTTTGTAGGTAATATTTACGCTGCCATTTTCTTCTGTCACAAGAATATCAATCTGACCTTGATTCTGGCCTTCAAAGCCATGGATCAACGAGTTCATGATTAAGTTTGTGAAGATCTGACTTATTGCCCCCGCCGGTAAATTTAACGTCAGCTCTTCAGGGCATTGGATATTAATGTTGTGCTGAGTCTTTTTCAGCTTTGGATGAAGCGAGCGGATCACCTCGCCGAGGTACTGCTTAAAGTTAATCTTCCTTACGGCTTCACTGGCCTGATCCACAGCAATTTGCTTAAAGCTGGCAACCAACTCCGATGCTCGGTCTAGGTTGGTAGTCAGTAGGCTCGTACTTTGCTTCGCTTCACTAATGAACTCTTCCAGTGCTTTTGGCGACAGTGTTTTGCCATTATAGGCTTGTTCTAATTGGTCCAAGCGCTCTTGCAAGAAAGAGGTTGCCGTGACACCAATGCCAACCGGGGTATTTATATCGTGAGTAATACCAGCCACTAAGCCACCTAGGGCTGCCATTTTTTCTGAGCCCACTAAGCGCTCTTGCGCCATATTCAGTTCGTCTACGTATTTCTCGAGCTCTTTTTGCTTGGTTAATAGCTCTTCCTCGGTTTGCTTACGTAGGTCGATCTCTTCGGTTAAGGTTAACTTTTGTTTTTCCAGCTCGTATTTTTGTTGTTGCAAATCCATCATGGCTTGGCTGAGGTTTGAGGTTTTCCGAGCCACCTCTTGCTCAAGTTGAATGTTATGTTGATCGAGCTTTTCGTTACTGATCATCAACTCTTTTTGCGTTTGATCGAGTTTTTTGCGGTACTCTGAAATCTTGTCGATTAACTTGTTAAACGCTTCTTCCATGATTTTTAATTCATTGCGTTCATTGGTGCCAATATCTATCTTGTGACCATCGACGTTGTCGATCTCGAACTCTTCAATTTGCTCGGTTAAATCGCCTAATGGTTCGGTGAGCAGTTTGCGAAATGCAATCAAGAATAAGATGATTAAAAACGTGGTTTTTATCATGGCATTACCGATCAAAAAATAGATCGATATCATAATGCGACTAAACACCACTTCGCGACTCGAGAACAAAGTGACATCACCGACTTGGGTCGCGCGGCCAGAAAATTCAAATATCAGCGGGAAAGTATAACCAAATAAGCCAGAAGGGGTGTCTTCTATTATTGCTTCTTCTTGCACAAGTTGCTGACTGTAGAGTTCATGAATATCCAATGAGCGACCTAATTGTGAAATAATTTCGCCGCTGTCATCACGGACAATAATGCCTTCGATCATCGGAATGGCTAATAACCCTTCGGCGGTGGTGACGGTTTGCTTGGTATTGAGTTCCCAAATTGCACGGGTTAAGCTGCGGCTGAAGGTCTTTTGCAGCATAGTTAGCTCATTACGAATGTAGTCTTTGGTATTGACGTACTCAGCTACTACTTGACCGCACGTGACGACAAAGGTTAGTAGGAAATAAACCGACAGCACATTAGTGAGCAATTTTTTTGAGAGGCTTTTTTGCAGCATGAATTTAGCTGAGCTCCTACGGTAAAGTTTATTGCCTTGGGATGATCTGTTGTTAAAGTTAGCCAATAAACGGTTAAAAATAAATAAATATCTTCATTAAATATGTTTTTTAACGACTTACTAAGGTGGGGTTTATGTGTTATAAGGTATTTATGTCTCATGACTGTTTTATTAACAACAACACAAGACTGACCACTTTATGAGTTATTCTGTCCTAGTTTGCGACGACTCCACAGTTGCTCGAAAACAAGTCGTTAAGCACCTTCAGCGTGCCCTTGATTTGACTGTTTTTCAAGCAGAAAATGGTCAGCAAGCGCTACAATTACTGCAGCAGCAACAGATTGACTTATTGTGTCTTGATTTAACCATGCCGGTTTTAGATGGCATCGGGGTGTTAGAGGCAATAAAAGCACAGCAAATTGAATGCTATGTGGTGGTTATTTCTGCTGATATTCAAGCGCAAATGAAAGCCAAAGTAGAGAGCTTAGGGGCGTTAGGTTTTCTAGAGAAACCGGTAAACGCCGAACAACTGCTGTCGTTGTTGCATCAATATGGTATTCGTTAACGCCGAATAGGCTCTTGTCACCCCCAATAAACTTACAGCTCATCCCCTAGCTTTTCATTCAATAACAAAGCGATATCGATAGATCTTTGTATTTACGCGGCACTTATCACTGTACAGACTTAAACTTCTCGTCATCAACAAACGACCCCATTCGCAATATCAAATAGAGCAGGAAACCATTTAGCTAGGTATTATCTATGTTGGGCTCTATTTACACCATGAGTTTTTTGCATAATTTATTTTGATTTTCTGTATTGACAGCTAGCCTAATCATCAGGCACTCTAGAATTATGAAAACGAATATTATCACTACGACCATTATTACAACCACCATCCTAACGGGATAGTGGCATAGGTCGGTGCAAGTTTAAAAAAGGCCTGTGTTCACTTCGAACACAGGCCTTTTTTGTTTTTAGGAATGAGGAAAATAATGCGAGTACTAAAATTTGGAGGGTCGTCCCTCAAAGATTATGCCTGTTTACAAAGTGTCAGTGCTTTGGTCAAAGATTACGGGGGTCAACAAGGGCTTGTGGTGTTATCGGCACCGGGTGGCATGACTGATCAATTGGTTGAGCTAGCAACCCTTGCCGCTAGCGGCACTGACTTTGAGCCACAATGGCAAGCGTTAACCAGCCGTTGTCAGCAGCTTTACCAACAAGTTGAGCAAGACTATGGTAGCGTTTTACAGTGGCCCGATTTTGCGGCTTTAAAACAGCAACTTGATGGGGTCAAGCTATTACGTTATTGCCCTGAGCAAGTTGAGGCCTTTGTTATTAGCTTTGGTGAGCGGGTGAGCGTGGCCTTGATGACGACGATGTTGCAAGCCGAGGCCATTGCACTGGATGCCGTTGCTTGTGTTAAAACGCAAGGGGGCTATGTCGATGCCGAAGTAGATCTTAAGCTTAGTCGCTTGTGCTTTAGTGAAATGGTACGCTCGCAAGCCTCTCGCTTTTATGTCATGGCTGGGTTTACTGGCAGTAATGAAGCCGGTGAGCTCACAACTCTGGGTCGAAATGGCTCAGACTATTCGGCTGCCGTCGCTGCCGCCTGTTTAGATGCCGAAGTATGCCAAATCTGGACAGACGTAGATGGGGTATACAGTGCTGACCCTAGACTGATAAAAAAAGCCATGAAAGTAGACGTACTGTCTTATAAAGAAGCCATGGAGCTGTCTTATTTTGGTGCTAAGGTGTTACACCCAAAAACCATTCTCCCTTGCGCTAAAGCCGATGTACCTTGTGAAATAAAAAATACTCATGCGCCAGACGTTCCAGGCTCTGTGATTTGTGCTCAAGGGGGAGGAGAAGCCCCGGTCAAAGCGTTATCAAGCCTCGATAATTTAGCTATGCTAACGGTGGCGGGTCCTGGCATGAAAGGCAAAGTGGGCATGGCCGCACGGGTGTTCTCTGCCTTAGCTGCCGATAACGTTTCTATCGTCCTCATTACCCAATCCTCGTGTGAGTTCAGTATTAGCTTTTGTGTTCATGAACAAGATTTAGACCTAGCATTACAGGCATTAGAGCACGCCTTTGAATTGGAAACGCAAGCTGGGCTGATTGACCCCATTGAAGTGCAAAGGAACCTGGCGATTGTCACGCTAGTAGGTGATAACATGCGAGCACACAAAGGTTTGGCCGCAAAGTTTTTCGCCTCGTTAGCGCAAGCTCAAGTGAACATTGTCGCCATCGCCCAAGACTCTACTGAAAGCGCCATCTCTGCGGTGGTCGACGGCGAGCTGTGCCAAGACGCCGTAAAAGTGTGTCATGAAAACTTTTTCACCCACATGCCATCCATCGATGTGTTCTTAATAGGTTGTGGCTTGGTGGGACAAGAGCTAATGCAGCAGTTTCATAAGCAGCAAACTTGGCTTGAACAGCGCAACATTCGTTTAAATCTGTATGGCATTGCCAACTTATCAAAGTGCTATTTAGACAGTGAAGGTGTGCCTTTTGATAATTGGTCATTGGCATTACAGCAGGCGCAAACGGGTTTTGATTTGGCTAAGTTAAGTCAGTTTGTTAAGGAGAACCATTTAATTAACCCGGTGATCGTGGATTGCAGTGCCTCACAACAGGTTGCAGACAACTACCTCGATTTTCTTAATGCCGGCTTTCATGTGGTGGCGGCAAACAAAAAGGCCAACACCGGCTCTTATCAATATTATCAGGCGCTGCAACAAGCTGCCTTGGATAAGCGTCGCCACTTTTTATATGAAACCAATGTTGGAGCAGGGCTGCCGGTATTAGATAACCTCAAGTTACTATTTGGCGCCGGGGACGAGCTATTATCATTCAATGGTATTTTATCTGGCTCATTGTCTTATATTTTTGGTGTCTTGTCTGACGGCTTAACCCTGTCACAAGCCACGGAAAAAGCGAAACAAAATGGCTTTACCGAGCCAGATCCTCGCGACGACCTGTCGGGCACCGATGTGGCGCGTAAACTGCTTATTATCGCCAGAGAGTCAGGGTTGGCACTGGAGCTTGAGGACATCGAGGTCGAATCCGTGTTGCCGGATAGCTTTGCTAAAGGAGCCAGTGTCGATGAGTTTATGCAGCAGTTACCGCAATTAGACGCCGCCTTTGCAGAGCGCATCGCCGCAGCTAGCCGAGAGGGCAAAGTGCTACGCTACGTTGGCACCATTGAGCAAGGTAAGTGTCGAGTCGGAATTGAAGCAGTAGATGCATGCCATGCATTATATGATATTCGCGATGGTGAAAATGCCTTGGCTATTCTTAGTCAGTACTATCAGCCCAAACCTGTGGTGATTCGCGGTTATGGTG
Source organism: Pseudoalteromonas sp. UG3-2 (assembly GCF_037120705.1). NCBI lineage: Bacteria > Pseudomonadati > Pseudomonadota > Gammaproteobacteria > Alteromonadales > Pseudoalteromonadaceae > Pseudoalteromonas > Pseudoalteromonas sp. UG3-2. Next base: position 3,221,871 of record NZ_JAWLJU010000002.1, read on the forward strand.
CCGGAGCTGAAGTGACTTCAGCAGGTGTATTCGCTGATATTCTAAAAACATTGTCGCGCTAGAGGTAAAGATGAAAACATTTTATGCTCCTGCCTCGATGGGAAATTTCTGTGTCGGCTTTGATGCTCTGGGCGCTGCGATACAGCCGATTGATGGTTCCTTACTGGGCGATCAGGTGAGCATTGAAGCAGCCGCGACAGACAGCTTTAGCTGTATTGGTCCATACGCTGACAAGCTTTCTCCACAGCCTGAAGACAACCTTGCTTATCAGTGCTGGCAGCACTTTAAACAGCAGGTAGCGCCCACCATGCCAGCCGCGGCAATGACCTTACATAAAGGATTGCCAGTGGGCTCGGGGTTAGGCTCCAGTGCCTGCTCTGTGGTGGCTGCGTTTGCGGCGCTTAATGACTTTGCCAACACTCAGCTTTCCCGCGAGGCGATGATAGAACTTATGGCTGATTTTGAAGCGAAAGTCAGTGGTGGTCGTCATTACGACAACATCACACCCTGTTACTTAGGCGGCTTACAGCTGACTGCTGATTGCATTGCCGGCAAAGCCTTACAGCTTGACTGCAATGCCAGCTGGTATTTTGTTATTGCTTACCCAGGTTTTGCCTTGAATACGGCCAAGGCACGTGCTGCATTGGCCTCGCAGGTTTCGCTTGGCGATACTATCGAGTTTGCCCAACGCCTGTCTGGGTTTTGTGTACTTATGCAAAGCGGACGCTTTGATGAAGCACTGAGCATGATGCAAGACACCATTGCCGAAGCGGCACGAGCGCCGTTAATTCCTGGCTTTTATGAAGCAAAACAAGCGCTTGAAAACCATGTTGCTGAGCTTGTAAGTATTTCTGGGGCCGGCCCAACGCTGTTTGCGCTATGCACCTCATTGGATAGCGCTAAGCAAGCACAAACGTGGTTGCAGCAGCACTACATTAATGAAGCTGGGTTTAGTCATATTTGCCAACTTGATAATAAAGGCACAAGAGAATTGGGGGAGCAGGGATAATGAAATTAGAGAATTTAAAAGATAGACAACAAGTGGTGTCATTTATTGAGGCAGTAAAAGTGGGCTTGGGCCGTGATCAGGGAGTGTTTTTTCCAAAGCAGTTAACGCCATTAGCAGACATCGAGAGTTTGCTTGAGCAACCCTTTGTAGAGCGGAGCAGCAAAATTTTACAACACCTCATTGGTGATGAGCTACCGGCCGATAGCATTAACAGTTTGGTGGCAAATGCATTTAACTTTCCTGCGAAACTCGTTCCAGTTGCAGCACAGCAATACTGTTTGGAGCTGTTCCATGGCCCCACGCTAGCGTTTAAAGACTTTGGCGGGCGCTTGATGGCAGAGTGCATTGGCATGTTTAGCCAAGGAGAGCGGGTCACTATTCTAACGGCCACCAGTGGCGACACGGGAGCAGCCGTTGCCCACGCTTTTTATAACAAAGAAAACGTGGATGTGGTGATCCTCTATCCCCACGGTAAAATCTCTTTGGCTCAGCAAAAACTGTTTACTACCCTTGGTGGCAATATCCATTGTTATGCGGTAGATGGCAGCTTTGACGACTGCCAAGCTATGGTTAAATCGGCATTTTTAGATGATGAGGTAAAGCAAAAGCTGGGGCTCAATTCAGCAAACTCGATCAATATTAGTCGCCTGCTAGCACAGGTGTGTTATTACTTTGAAGCACTCGCGCAATTGCCTAAAGCTGAGCGTAACAAGATACACATTTCTGTGCCCAGTGGTAACTTTGGCAATGTCTGTGCGGCGATGATTGCAGCAGCCATTGGCTTGCCAATTGCAAAGCTCAGTGCCACAACCAACCAAAATGACACAGTGCCGCGTTATATTGACTCTGGTGAGTGGGCACCGAACGCCACATTAGAGTCACTGTCCAATGCGATGGACGTGAGCAAACCTAATAACTGGCCTCGGGTAGAAACCATGTTAGAGAGAGGGAATTTTAGCAAACATGACTTTTATTCATGTTCGGTGTCAGAGCAGCGAACTCGAGAAGTTATGCTGGAGCTACTGGCTCAGGGCTACTTGGCTGAACCACACACGGCCATTGCTTACGAAGGGTTGCAACGAGACAGTGAGCCACAAGCAACCGGTATTTTTCTCGCCACGGCTCATCCGGCAAAATTTAAAGAGTCGGTTGAAAATGTTATAAATCAAGAGATTGAGATGCCTGAAGCGCTTGCTGAAGCCTTGCAAAAACCGTGTTTAGCAGAGCCACTCAGCGCTGACTACTCGGCGTTAAAAGATGCCATGATGGCCAAGTTACTGTGACAGCCACGAGCTAACTACGGGGTGCTTGCACCCCGTTTTCACCTAACCCATTAACCGCTATATTACCATTTTTAATGAAACTTCTGTTTTTGTATAAAAATTTTAAATGTTTAAATAAAAAAATATCATCGCCATAGGGGTGTGAAATAAATTCAATCCCTGCTTAAATATGGCCATGCTAATTTTACAGATGAATGAGTGTGGCTATCACCTCAGCATCTTTTAAAACCTTTACGTTTACCTAGGAGAAACCATGTTAGAACGTAACATGAACATCGCAGATTTTGATCCTGAACTACATGCAGCGATTGCGGCGGAAACTTCGCGCCAAGAAGAGCACATCGAGCTTATCGCCTCAGAAAACTACTGTAGTCCACGTGTTCTTGAAGCACAGGGATCGCAGTTAACCAATAAATATGCTGAGGGTTATCCAGGTAAGCGTTATTACGGTGGTTGTGAGCACGTTGATGTGGTTGAACAATTAGCCATAGACCGCGCTAACGAACTATTTGGTTCAACCTACGCAAACGTGCAACCACACGCAGGTTCGCAAGCCAATGCAGCGGTTTTCCAAGCGCTACTTCAGCCACACGATACCGTACTAGGTATGAGCCTGGCACACGGTGGCCACTTAACTCATGGTTCGCACGTAAACTTCTCTGGTAAAACCTATAACGCCATTCAATATGGCCTAAACGAAGAAACCGGTGAAATTGATTACGCTCAGGTTGAAGCATTAGCTCTTGAGCACAAGCCAAAAATGATCATTGGCGGTTTCTCTGCTTATTCAGGTATTGTTGATTGGGCTAAGTTCCGCGAGATTGCTGATAAAGTAGGTGCTTACTTACTGGTTGATATGGCACACGTAGCAGGCCTTGTTGCCGCGGGTGTTTACCCAAGTCCAGTGCCTCACGCCCACGTAGTTACCACCACAACGCACAAAACGCTAGCAGGCCCACGTGGTGGTCTGATCATTTCAGCTTGTGGTGACGAAGATATCTACAAAAAGCTAAACAGTGCGGTTTTCCCTGGTGGTCAAGGTGGTCCTTTGTGTCACGTAATTGCGGCTAAAGCAGTGGCGTTCAAAGAAGCACTTGAGCCAGAGTTCAAAGCATACCAAACCCAAGTGGTAAAAAATGCCCAGGCAATGGTAGAAGTACTGCAACAGCGCGGCTACAAAGTGGTTTCTGGTAAAACCGATAACCACTTATTCCTGCTTGACCTGATTGACAAAGACATCACGGGTAAAGACGCAGATGCGGCACTGGGTAATGCCAATATCACGGTAAATAAAAACTCAGTACCGAATGACCCGCGTTCACCGTTTGTTACTTCTGGTCTGCGTATCGGCTCGCCGGCTATCACCCGTCGTGGCTTTAAAGAAGCGGAATCGAAAGAGCTTGCAGGTTGGATTTGTGACGTCTTAGATAACATCAACGACCCAGCGGTTCAGGCCCAAGTGAAAGAAAAAGTAAAAGCAATTTGTGCTAAATTACCGGTTTACGCATAAAATCGCACACAAAAAAGCAGTTTTTTTGTTATGATTAAGGCCGCATTTAAGCGGCCTTTTTTGTTTGCCCGGTTCTCATTAAGGTCGCTCTAACCAATTGCCTGTTTGCTCAAAGTAACAGTTGGCAAAGCTGGTCAAGGCGAGTGATGGCCAAACTCAGTCAAACACTCACTGGTATTCCAGCCTCGTTTGGTTAGCGATGAAGCCGTTACGCATTAACACGCGATGACTGCATAAACATCCTATTTAGTTTTGTAGAGCTGGGGTTAGTTAACGAGAACGCTTATGCATTGCCCATTTTGTACAGCCAAAGACACCAAAGTGATCGATTCCAGATTGATCGCATCCGGTCATCAAGTTCGCCGCCGCCGTGAGTGCATTTTATGCCATGAGCGCTTTACCACCTTTGAAGGCGCTGAACTGCTTATGCCCAGAGTGATAAAACAAGATGGTTCGCGTGAGCCTTTTAACGAAGACAAACTTCTCAATGGTATGCATCGGGCACTAGAAAAGCGTCCCGTCAGCACCGAACAAATAGAAGAAGTGGTACATAAAATTAAGTCGCAAATTCGTGGCACTGGCGAGCGCGAAGTGTCCAGTGACTTGATTGGCGAATGTATCATGGAGTCATTAAAAAAACTCGATAAAGTGGCGTATGTGCGCTTTGCTTCTGTGTATCGCTCGTTTGAAGATATTCGTGAATTTGGCGAAGAAATTGCGAGGCTAGGAGATTGAGCCAGTCGTTTAGCCCACAAGACCAAGCCTATATGCAGCGCGCCATTGCGCTGGCAAAGCGTGGTCAGTTTACCACCAGTCCTAATCCCAATGTTGGCTGCGTGATTGTTAAAAACGATGAAATTGTTGGTGAAGGCGCGCACTTGAAAGCAGGCGAGCCCCATGCTGAAGTGCATGCACTGCGAATGGCAGGCGCGCGTGCCCAAGGGGCCACCGCTTATGTGACATTAGAGCCATGCAGTCACTATGGCCGCACGCCACCCTGTGCTGAGGGGCTGATCAAAGCCAAAGTGGCCAAAGTCATTGCCGCGATGGTGGACCCCAACCCCGAAGTCGCTGGGCGCGGTCTGGCGATGTTACAAGACGCTGGCATTGACACCGCTTCAGGGTTGTTAGAGCAGCAAGCGGTAGAGCTTAATCGTGGTTTTTTAAAGCGTATGGCAACAGCAATGCCGTTTGTGAGCTGTAAATTAGCGGCCTCACTGGACGGTAAAACGGCGCTGAATAATGGCCAAAGTAAATGGATCACCTCTGAGCCCGCTCGCCTGGACGTACAACAACATCGCGCCCAAAGCTGCGCCATTCTCAGCGGCGCCGATACCGTGCTTGTAGACAATGCCCGATTAAACGTGCGCAGTGAATTTGCCACGCAAGTAGAGTATCCATTAACGCAAATTCGCCAACCGCTGCGCGCCGTGATTGACTCTGCGAATCGTTTGACCCCAGACTTGGCGTTTTTTCAAATTGCTGCACCGATAGTTATTTTCCGTCGTACTATTGATAATTCACACGATTGGCCTCATTACGTAGAACAAATTGTTATACCTGAAGTGGCAGGAAAGCTGGATTTGCAGGCGATCTTGCTGACGCTCGGTGACAAACAATGTAATGCCGTGTGGCTCGAGGCTGGAGCTACTTTGTGTGGTGCCATGCATGAGCAAAACCTAATTGATGAATACATTGTTTATTTGGCACCTAAAATCATAGGTCCAGGGCGGGGGTTATTTAATACATCGGAACTGACTCAGATGAGTGACATCGCTGAGCTGCAATTTAATGCCGTGAGCCAAATTGGCCCAGATATAAAAATCATCGCAAGTAAAGAGAAGTAATATGTTTACAGGTATTGTTGAAGCAACAGGTAAAATTAGCGAGCTACAGTTACAAGGCGGTGATTTAATTGTCAGAATTTCTAGCTCGTCACTGGATATGCAGGATGTGGAATTAGGCGATAGCATTGCCACCAATGGTGTGTGCTTGACCGTGACGGCAAAGTTTAACGACGGTTTCCGTGCCGATGTCTCTAATGAAACACGGGCGCTAACGCTGTTTTCTGAATACCAAAAAGGTCAACTGGTGAACCTTGAAAAGGCGCTACAGCCGACTTCGCGTTTAGGTGGTCACTTGGTCTCCGGGCACATCGATGGCGTTGCTGAAGTGGTGGCGATTAACCCTAATGCCAGAGCCACGGAGTATTGGTTAGAAACCAAACCTGAGCTAATGAAATACATCCCCTATAAGGGATCTGTTGCTATTGACGGTATCAGCCTAACGGTGAATGCCGTAGAAGAGAATAAATTTAAATTGACCATAGTGCCACATACGGCACAAGAAACCACCGTAGCGGGGTTTCAGGTTGGGTCAAAGGTCAACCTTGAAGTTGACCAAATTGCGCGCTACCTCGAAAGGTTAATTCATGCCGAGCAAGGCGCAGCCAGCGGTTCTACTCTCACAACAAGTTTATTGGCGAAAGCTGGCTTTATAAAGTAGCCAAAGACAAAGTACAAAATGGGAAAACTATGAGTTTAAACACTGCTGAGGAAATCATTGCTGACATTAAAGCCGGTAAAATGGTGATTTTAATGGATGATGAAGACCGAGAAAATGAAGGTGATCTGATCATTGCGGCAGAACACATTACACCAGACGCAATCAATTTCATGGCGACCTACGGCCGCGGTTTAATCTGTTTGACTATGACTCAGGAGCGTTGTGAGCAATTAAACTTACCGCTGATGGTAAAGTCGAATGGCGCGCAATTTTCCACTAACTTTACTTTGTCTATCGAAGCGGCAAAGGGAGTCACTACCGGGATCTCAGCCGCTGACCGCGCGCGCACTGTTCAGGCTGCCGTTGCCAAAGGCGCAGTACCAGAAGACATTGTGCAACCAGGGCACATTTTCCCTATTATGGCGCAGCCAGGTGGGGTATTAACCCGTGCAGGGCACACCGAAGCAGGCTGTGACTTAGCCAGGCTTGCTGGTCTTGAGCCGTCATCGGTGATCGTCGAAATTCTCAATCCCGATGGTACCATGGCACGTCGCCCGCAATTGGAAGTGTTTGCTAACGAACATGGCATTAAAATTGGCACCATTGCCGATTTAATTGAGTACCGCAACCTTAATGAAACCACCATTGAAAAAGTGGCACAGTGCAAGCTGCCGACTGAATATGGTGAGTTTAATCTAGTGACTTACAAAGACACCATCGACAATCAACTGCACTACGCCATGATTAAAGGCGAAGTGAAAAGCGATGCTGCCAACCTAGTTCGAGTGCACTTGCAAAGCACCTTTAATGATATTTTGCATTCAGACCGCAGTGCTGACAGAAGTTGGACTTTGCCAAGTGCCATGCAATACATCGCCGAGCACGATGGCGTGTTGGTGATTTTAGGTAAACAAGAGCACAGCGAAGACATCGAAGCTTTGGTTAAAGCCTTTGCCGCAGAAGATGCCGGTGAAAAAGTGAATTACCGCAAGTTTCAAGGCACCTCGCGTACCGTAGGGGTGGGCTCACAAATTTTGGCGGATTTGGGGATCCAAAAAATGCGCCTAATGAGCTTACCGAAAAAGTATCACGCGCTGTCGGGCTTCCACCTCGAAGTGGTTGAATACGTAGAACCGCAATAAAAAATCACAGCCAAATTGATTGTTATTGTCTACGCTGAGATAGTAGGCGAATGTCATAATACTGTGTTATTATGCGCCTCAATTTGGCAATTGCTCAGACTGATTAGGAACATCTGATGAAAGTAATCGAAGGTAATAAATACGCACCAGGCAAAAAATTTGCCATTGTCATTTCACGCTTTAATGATTTTATTGGCAGCAGCTTGTTAGAAGGCGCCGTTGATGAATTAAAACGCACCGGCGGTGTGAGTGAAGATGATATTACGGTTGTATATGTACCTGGCGCTGTAGAGCTACCACTGGCGGCAAAACGCATTGCAATGAAAAAAGAGCATGATGCTATCATTGCCCTAGGCGTGATTATTCGCGGCGGTACACCTCACTTTGATTTAGTCGCTAACGAGTCAAACAAAGGCTTAGCCAGTGTTTCACTCGACTACGATGTTCCTGTGGCTTTTGGCGTACTGACTACTGAAAGCATTGAGCAAGCCATAGAGCGCGCGGGCACCAAAATGGGCAACAAAGGCGGCGAAGCTGCTCTTGGTGCACTGGAAATGGTGAACGTGCTTGAGCAAATTTAAGAGGAATCTCAGTGAAACCAGCAGCTAGACGCAAAGCACGTGTACTCGCTTTACAAGCTATTTATTCATGGCAGCTAAGTGGCAATCCAATTGCCGATATTGAACAGCAAATGCTTATCGAGAACGACGTCAGCAAAGTTGATGTCGAATACTTTAAAGACTTGGCTCGTGGTGTGGTGGTAAACCAAAAGCAATTGGATGAAGTCATTGCACCACACCTAGCACGCCCACTTGCTGAGCTCGATATGGTCGAGCTTGCGGTGTTACGAGTAAGCGCTTATGAGCTTAAGTTCCGCGAAGATGTACCATACAAAGTGGCCATCAACGAGGGCATTGAGCTGGCGAAGATGTTTGGTGCTGAAGAAAGTCACAAGTTCGTTAATGGCGTACTAGATAAAGCCGTTAAGTTTATACGCAGGTAAGTGTGATTATAGGAACAGCCGGCCTAGGCCGGCTTTTTTGTGTATGAAAGAATTTGAGCTAATCAATCATTACTTTAAAGGTCGTGGCATCGTTCGTCGCGATGTTGAACTGGGGATCGGTGATGACTGTGCATTAGTCAGTGTTCCCGATGGTTATCAATTAGCGATCACCACAGACACCTTGGTGAGCGGAGTGCACTTCTTCTCCGATATTCCAGCAAAAGCCTTAGGCCACCGTGTTATTGCGGTTAACCTCAGTGACTTAGCAGCCATGGGCGCGGAGCCGGCGTGGATTTCGCTAGGCTTGACCCTGCCGAATGCGGATATGGATTGGCTCGAGGCTTTTACCGCTGGCATGCATGAAATTGCCCAGTATTATAATGTCCAAATCATTGGCGGAGATACCACCCAAGGGCCACTGACCGTCACTGTGTGTGCCAAAGGTATTTTACCCGCAGGCAAAGGGCTAAAACGCAGCGGTGCTAAGGTGGGTGACTGGATTTATGTCACTGGGCCTTTAGGAGATGCCGGTTTGGCCATTGAAGCGCGCAAGCAAGGCTGGTCGCTAGCCGCTGAACACTTGGCGGCAGCACAGCACAAGTTTCACTTTCCTGCGCCACAGGTGGCAGCTGGGCAAGTACTCCGAGGCTTAGCCACTGCAGCGATTGATATCTCTGATGGGTTACTGGCCGACTTACAACACATTCTTCGCAGTTCCGATGTTGGTGCTAAAGTAGACGCCGATAAGGTGCCCATGTCTGCGGCGTTAACTGAGAGCTTGGCAGAGGATCAAAGATTAGCACTGGCGCTTGGCTTTGGTGATGATTATGAGCTGCTGTTTACCGTCAATGACAACAACAAAAGTGCTGTTGAAAGTCGTTTACAACAGTATGGTGTAGAGCCGGTTTGTGTCGGCCAAATTACAGCCCAAAGTGGTGAAATTCAATTGCTCAACCAAGGCCAGCCGTACCAATTACGTGGTATGGGATTTGAGCACTTCAGCTAGGAGTCGGTTTGATTACGCAGTACAAATTTGATTTAACTAAACCCCATCAGTTTTTTGCCTTAGGGTTTGGTTTAGGGCTTGCTAAAAAGGCGCCTGGAACCGTGGGCACCATAGGCGCACTGCCATTTATTTTTCTTACTTATGGCATGCCAATTTGGTTTCAAGGCATTGTTGCTATCATCATGACCTTGTTTGGTATTTGGGTTTGTGGCAAAACCGCAGATGATGTTAATGTACATGACCACCCCGCTATTGTGTGGGACGAGGTGGCTGGATTTTATATAACCATGATTGGTGCTGCCTTGAGTTGGCAGGCATTGTTAGTGGGGTTTATTTTATTCCGCTTTTTTGACATTCTAAAACCCGGTCCCATCCGCTTTTTGGATAAGCGCCTTCATGGCGGTTCGGGGATTATGCTAGATGACGTATTGGCTGGTCTTTTTTCATTGGTTTGCGTGCAAGCTTTGTTTAAAACTGGCATTTTAACTTAACTGTGCTTATGTGATGGAATCCCAATGACACGGCTCTTGTTTTTGCTTTTTGGTTTGCTGCTTTCAAGCTCGAGCTTGGCGGCCATTGACGACTATGTTGTCAAACAGTGGAATATACAAAGCGGATTACCATCGCAAAGCGTTAAAAGTGTGGTACAAGACGAGCAGGGCTACATTTGGTTAGGCACCCAGTTTGGCTTAAGTCGTTTCGACGGTCATCAATTTCAAAACTTCAACACCCAAAATACCGACTTTCTCAATAGTAACGCCATCAATAAGTTGCTGGTGGACCGCTTTGGGATGTTATGGATTGGCACCCGCCGCGGCTTATTGCGCCTAGACCCACAAACCATGGTGGCGCAGCGGTTTGACTTACAAGGTCCGGTGCGCGATATTTTGGCTGATGAAGACGGTGGTATTTGGGTTGCCGCCCATGGTCTTTATTATGTCTCTGCGAAAAAGTTAACCCTTGCTGCAAATAACATCGAGCAATCCAACCTCAGCGTCACTCAGATTAATCAAATCGTCGGCTCCGTCACCAAAATGGCACTGGTGCCCGATGGCATTTGGCTGGTCAATGAGCGGCACTTGCTGAAAATCAGCGAGTCCAGCAACCGCAGTGGTGATGGCGTTAGACTGGAATTGGCCAGCAAAGTCTCTCTTCCTGAACAGCTGGCCCAAACCATAGTGCATGACTTGGCTTGGGTGGATGGGAAGTTATTTCTAGCTTCTGAGTTAGGTGCCTACTTTCTCGACTTTGACGAGGTGCTAAGGCGCTATCAAGAAGTGGGCAATAATGCCGTGTATAAGTTCCTCAATGACAAAGAGGGTGGGCTATGGGTATCCACCTATGGCCGTTTATTGTATCGTCAGAGTAATGGTATTTGGCAGTCCGTTGAGCCCATACAGCTGGATCAAAGTATTTGGTTTGCTGATATCTTTATGGACGATGACAGCAATATATGGCTGGCAAGTTTGAACGAAGGGTTATGGTTAGCCCATGCCGGTAAAGTGGAACGCCATCATATTGGCCAGCGCAGCAGCCAAGCCATTTCAGCCATTACGCAAAGCCCAGATGGCGACATTTGGGTTGCCAGCCGAGAAGGGCTTGGGATCATCGGCCCCAGAGAGGGCTATAAGCCAGTGCTCAGCAGTTTGCAGCTCAACCGCTCGGTGATCCACGATTTAGAATTTGTCGATGAGCGCTTAATTATCGGCACAGATCGCGGCGCTTTGTTGTATGAAGAGGGCTCGCTGCAACCGATTAGCGATCGTGAGCTACGACAAAATCCGGTGTTCTCGTTAAGCCCATCAAACCGTGGCGGCATGTGGTTTGGTACCGGACGAGGACTGTATCGTCTTGATTATAATGGCATCACGCCGTTTGCTTACAATGCCTTTTTAGGCAGTCAATTTGTCACCTTTGTGCAAGATTTTCCCCGTTACGGCTTTATTGGCACCAATAAAGGGGCGTATCGCTATAACGACAAAGGCATTGAAAAAATTGGTGCGCAGATTTCTTTAGACTCGGCATACGTCACCAGTATTTTGCATCTAGATACAGTGACCACCTTAGTAGGATCGCTTAATGACGGCTTATTCTATCGTACCAAGACCGGCGACTGGTATCAGCTCGATGCTTCCAACGGCTTACCTTATGGCTCCATTTTTTCCTTGCACTTTGATAAAAATAACCAGCTGATCTGGGTTAGCACCATGAAAGGTGTGTATCGCATGCCCGTGAAACAGTTCAGCACTAAGATAGAAAGCCTTAAGGTTGAGCAAGTGATCAGTCCGTTTGACCGTCAGCTCGATGGTCGACCTAGTCAATGCTGTTCAGGGCTTGGCCATGATGCGGTGGTAGAAACTGATGAAGCGATTTTTTATCCCAGCTTACAGGGAGTGGTGGAGATACCTAAAAACGTCCAGCTGTTCGGCGGCGGGGATTTACAGCCACGTTTTGAATCCCTGGTCACAGACGAGCGCACATTAAGCTCAAACGCGCTCACTTCTGAGGTTGAACTCGATACCTCAGAGCGTGACTTAACCATTAATTATACTGCGATTGATTTTTACGCCCCCCACAGCATTGAGTTTCGCTATCGCTTAGAAGGGCATGATAGTCAATGGCGCGATGCTCAGTCTCGTCGTGAGGCGATTTATACCAACTTGCCACCAGGCAACTTTCGCTTTCTACTAGAAGTAAAGCGGCAAGGGCAAGACTGGGAGCAAGCAAAAACCTTGGCACTGGATATTCTGATGCCGCGGCGCTTTGACGAAACCGTGTACTTCAGGCTGTTTATTACCTGTGCCTTTGTGTTTATGTTCTACCTGATCTTTTGGGTCTTCAGAGCGCAAGAAAGGCGCAAGCAGGCCGCTTTAGAAGATTTAGTTGCTGAACGTACCACCGAGTTACGTAAGGCCAATGAAAAGCTTAACCAGGTCAATACTCAGCTAAAACTGGTGAGCCACTCTGATGAGCTCACTGGGCTGCGGAGCCGCCGCTTCTTGTTCGACCAATTACCCAAAGACGTTGAGCACTATCAGCGCAACGCGCAATCCCTACAGGCACAAAATAAGAGCCTAGTATTGATGATCATGAATATCGACAACTTCAGCAAGATCAATGATTCTTATGGGCCCATTGGCGGCGATAGTTGCTTACAACAGTTAGCCACGTTACTGAATACTCGTACCCAAGGCTCGGATTATGTGGTGCGGTGGAGTGGCGATGAGTTCTTATTGTTGCTCAGGGATTTCAGTCGCGATCACATTGAAGAATACGTTAGCGACTTGTGTAAGGCCATTGCAGAGACGGATTATTTATTACCTAACGGTAAGTCCACCAAGCTAACGGTATCCATGGGCTGGTCTTATTACCCGCTGCCGCTGTTAGGTGGCAAGGTAATTGGTTGGGAGTCGTCGGTGAATTTAGCGGATATTGCCCTGCACCAAGTGAAACAGCGCGGAGGCGATGGCGCCGCCACCATCATCTTTGATGAGCAACTGGATGCCTTTGAATTTGAACAAAGTGCCAACATAGAGGCGCAATTGGAGTTACTCCAGAGCAATGGCTTAGCCGACGTTAAAGTCTGGATGCGCTAGTAGTATTAATCACTGGGGTTTACTTAAGCGCATGAATAAAAAAGGCTTCTTAGTAGAAGCCTTTTTCGTATTTGGTGCGAGCGACAACGGCCGCGTTATTGTTGCATCCAGCGGTTGATTTGCTCGCGGATCCCGTCGCTGCTTAAGCCTAGTTCGGCATGAATTTCACCTTGAGTTCCGTGTTTAATGAACTCATCCGGTAAACCTAGTAGCTTCACAGGCTTGCTGTAGCCTTGGGCGGCAAAGTACTCAATCACCGCCGAGCCAGCGCCGCCAGCAATGGCGTTATCTTCTAGGGTGACAAAACGCTCGTGACTACCCACAAGCTCATCCAGCAGTACGGTGTCGAGTGGCTTAACAAAGCGCATATCCACCAAGGTCGCGTTCAGCTCGGCGGCCAATTCTGTGGCATTGTCCAATAAGGTACCAAAGTTTAAAATAGCCAGCTTTTCACCTTCGCGGACTACTTTGGCTTTGCCTATTTCTAGTGCCGTCATGGTCTGACTGACTTCAGCACTGCCTGCGCTACCACGAGGATAACGTACAGCAGCCGGTTGCTGTAATAAATGACCAGTGTAAAGCATCTGACGACACTCATTTAAATCACTCGGGGCCATCACCACCAAATTAGGAATACAACGTAAGAAGCTTAAATCGTACGCACCTTGGTGAGTTTCTCCATCAGCACCCACCACACCAGCGCGGTCAATAGCAAACAGGACTGGTAAGTTCTGTAGTGCCACATCGTGAATAAGCTGATCGTATGCCCGTTGTAAAAACGTCGAGTAAATCGCCACAACCGCGTTCAAGCCTTCACAGGCAAATCCTGCACCAAGGGTCACGGCGTGTTGCTCGGCAATGGCAACATCAAAATATTGCTGTGGATACTCTTTTGAGAAGCGCACTAGCCCAGAGCCTTCGCGCATAGCCGGCGTTATGGCCATCAGCTTGCTGTCTTCGGCGGCCATGTCACAGAGCCAGTCGCCAAACACTTTTGAGAAGGTCGGGGCACTGGGTTTGGATTTCGGTAGACTGTGCACGCTAGGATCAAACTTAGGCACGCCGTGGTAGCCAATAGGATCGGCTTCTGCAGGTTTGTACCCTTTGCCTTTTTGCGTCTTGATGTGCAGCAGTTGCGGGCCTTTTAGGCTGCGCATATTACGCAGCGTGTCGACTAACATGCCAACATCATGGCCGTCGATGGGGCCAATATAGTTAAAGCCCAGCTCTTCGAAGAAAGTCCCCGGTATAATCATACCTTTGAGGTGTTCTTCCATTCTTCCAGCCAGCTCTTTCACCGGCGGTACTCCTGAAAGCAGCTTTTTGCTGCCTTCACGAATATTGGTGTAAAAGCTGCCAGAAAGAATTTTTGCAAACTGGTTGTTCAATGCCCCGACGTTTTCAGAAATCGACATTTCATTATCGTTGAGGATCACCAGCATATCTGGATTGACGTCGCCAGCGTGATTCATGGCTTCAAATGCCATGCCCGCGGTCATGGCACCATCGCCAATCACCGCCACCGTTTTTCTGCCTTGGCCTTCTTTTTCAGCGGCAATGGCCATAGCCAATGCGGCAGAAATAGACGTACTTGAGTGACCGACACTAAAGGTATCGTATTCACTTTCGCCACGATAAGGGAACGGGTGGAGGCCATCTTTTTGGCGAATGCTATGCATTTGGTCACGGCGACCTGTGAGTATTTTGTGGGGGTAGGCTTGATGGCCAACGTCCCAAACTAACCTGTCGGTTGGGGTCGAGTAGACGTAGTGCAATGCCACTGTAAGCTCAACGGTGCCTAAACCCGAAGCAAGATGGCCACTGCTTTGTGACACTGAATCGAGTAAGTAGGCACGTAACTCATCACTAAGCGCCATTAACTTGTGTTGTGGTAGTTGACGAAGCTGACTCGGTTCGTCAATTAACGCCAATAAAGGATACTTGCTGCTATCAAGTTTCATGGTAATTATCAGAGTCCTAAGCGAGCCTGTGCAAGCAAATTGGTATAAATTGGCACGACTCACTGCAAAGTTATTAAAATTCTTCAGCAACTGGTCATATTATTACGTTCACCAGTTTTTACAAAGCAATTGTGTCTTTTTTCTTACGCCTGAGTGCTTAATGATCTCTGGCAATAATATAATTGGCTAACGCCGCCAGGGTTTGCGTATTTCCTGGTACATCCTCTAAGGCTTGCAAGGCGGTATCTATCAACTGCTCTGCTTTCAGTTGTGCTTGTGGTAGTCCAAGTAATGCTGGGTAGGTCGCTTTGTTGTGACCTAGGTCCGAGCCTTGTGGTTTGCCCAGTGTAGCCGTATCGCCCTCAACATCAAGAATGTCATCTCTAACCTGAAAGGCCAGACCAATGGCGTTACCATAGGTACGCATGGCGCTACGCACTTGATCAGTGATGGTATCGCTGCGGCCGCACAGCAAGCCCAGTTCAATAGCGCTGTTCAGTAAGGCACCGGTTTTTAAGCGGTGAATACGCTCAAGTTCGCTGATGGTGATGGCTTTATCTGTGGCGGCGATATCAAGCGCTTGCCCACCCACCATACCTTGCAACCCTGAGGCTTTAGCCAACACTTGGATCATCTGCAGTTGCTGTTGCTGGCTGACTGCAAAGCTGTGATTGCTTAGCAACTCAAACGCCAAGGTTTGTAGGGCGTCGCCTGCTAAAATGGCCGTTGCTTCATCATACATAACATGACAAGTCGGGCGCCCGCGCCTGAGATCGTCGTCGTCCATGGCTGGCAAGTCATCGTGAACCAAAGAGTAACTGTGAATACATTCAATGGCTGCCGCAGCACGGTTAAGGTCTTCAGCGTCAGCGCCAAACAGCTCACCTGTACTGAATACTAAAAATGGCCGTAACCGTTTGCCGCCATTTTCGATGCTGTATCGAGTTGCTGCTTTGATGGTGTCATCGGTGTCGAGCTGTTGTGCAAAGTAGTCGACAATGGTGCTTTCTACTCGAGATTTGGCACGTTCTAATTGTGTGTGTAGTTCGTTGGACATTATGCTTCGTTATCAAATGGCTTTAACTGCGCTTGTTCGCCTTCGCCCATTAAAATGGCAACCTGTTGTTCAGCTTGTTGGAGCTTTTGATTGGAGGCGTTGGCCAGCTTAATGCCGCGCTCAAACTGTTTTAATGCTTGGTCAAGCGCTAAACTGCCATTTTCCATATCTGCAACAATTTGCTCAAGTTCTTGCATGGCTTCTTCAAAGCTTAAGTTTTCTGGTTTTTTAACCGCCATAAGTAACATTGACCTGTAATATGAAAGTGCAGCAAT
This sequence comes from Pseudoalteromonas sp. UG3-2, assembly GCF_037120705.1. Lineage (NCBI taxonomy): Bacteria > Pseudomonadati > Pseudomonadota > Gammaproteobacteria > Alteromonadales > Pseudoalteromonadaceae > Pseudoalteromonas > Pseudoalteromonas sp. UG3-2. The sequence goes on from NZ_JAWLJU010000002.1 coordinate 3,238,218, forward strand.
TTTAGGGGGATTGGGCGCAGAGGTCAAAAAAACCCGCGACTTTTTGATCCCAGTGCGTATCGTCATCACAAGATCTGCTATAAACTCGCATTTTAAACACTTTTTAATATAATAGTGTTAAGTTGTAGCAAAACTTGCCGATAAACCGAATAATAATAACTGCGTGATTTATCACAAATAACTTCCCCCGGAGGACATGTGGATTTAGCAACGGTAATAGGGATCCTGGGTGCCATAGGTTTGATTATTATGTCTATGGTACTAAGTAGTGATGGCCAGGTCGCGATGTTCTATAACACGCCTTCCGTCGTTATCGTATTTGGTGGCTCGATCTTCATCGTGTTATCCAACTTTACCTTAGGTCAGTTCTTTGGCATCGGTAAAGTGGCCGCAAAGGCCTTTATGTTCAAAATTGAAACCCCAGAAGAATTGATCGAAAAAGCCGTTGAACTTGCTGACTCTGCTCGTAAAGGGGGCTTTTTGGCGCTGGAAGAAGCGGAAATTCCCAACCAGTTTATGCGTAAGGGCGTAGACATGCTGGTGGATGGTCACGATGCCGACGTGGTACGTGCTACCTTACAAAAAGACATTGCATTAACGACCAATCGCCATGAAATGGGGGCGGGGTTATTTAAATCACTGGCAGATATTGCTCCGGCAATGGGGATGATTGGTACCCTTATCGGGCTAGTGGCGATGCTATCTAACATGGATGACCCAAAAGCCATCGGTCCGGCAATGGCCGTGGCACTCTTAACCACTTTGTATGGTGCCTTCTTAGCCAACGTGGTTGCTATCCCAATTCAAACCAAGTTGGAATTGCGTAAAGACGAAGAAGAGCGCAACCAACGCCTCATTCTGGATGCGGTGTTAGGCATTCAAGATGGTCAAAATCCGAAAGTCATTGAAGGTATTCTGAAAAATTATTTACCTGAGTCTAAGCGTGGTGTCGAGGCCGAGGAGTAACTATGTCAGATGAAAAAGAATGCAAATGTCCACCGCCTGGCCTGCCGGCTTGGATGGGGACGTTTGCCGATCTGATGTCGTTGCTAATGTGCTTTTTCGTATTGCTATTGGCTTTCTCGGAAATGGACGTGCTTAAGTTTAAGCAAATTGCAGGCTCAATGAAGTTTGCTTTCGGGGTGCAAAACAAAATTGAAGTAAAAGACATTCCCAAGGGCACCAGCGTCATTGCGATGGAGTTCACGCCAGGTAAACCAGAACCCACTCCCATTGAAACCATTCAACAACAAACCGTTGAGATGACCCAGCAAATGCTGGAATTTCAAGCGGGCGATGAGTCATCAGCAGGGGGGCGTCAGGAGCAGCGTGGCAACAAACGTGGCGGTGAGTCTTCGAGCACTGCTCAGCAACAGGCCTCTACACAGGCCGTTGCTTCTGCCGATCAAGAACAAGTTAACGAGTTGGTGAAAAAGATAGCGCAGCAGTTAGAAAAGCAAATTATGGACGGCGCTATTGAACTGGAGTCACTGGGGCAACAAATCATTATCCGCATTCAAGAGAACGGCTCTTTTCCCGCCGGTAGCGCGTTTTTACAGCCCAAATTTGAGCCTGTGATTGAAGATATTGCCGAGTTACTTAAAGACGTACCTGGTGAAATCACCGTATCAGGCCACACCGATGATTTTCGCGTTACCAATGAGCTTTATTCCAATAACTGGGACTTATCTGCCACTCGAGCGGTGGCGGTAGCCAGCGTAATGGAGGGAGTTCCGGGTTTTGATAAAAACCGCATGGTGGTAGTAGGGCACGCCGACACTCGGCCGTTGGTTCCCAATGAAACCAACGCTGACAGGCGCCGCAACCGCCGCGTAGAGATTTCTATTCTGCAAGGCAAGCCGAAAGAATCTGATCCCATTGAAGTAAGAGAAAATTAATTACATCTTATTACGCAACAGTTATTCTCATTGTCAATGTTGCAACCTTGTGGCGTTAATAAGCTTTTGGCAGCTAAGAAAGCGGCGCAAGACCTAAAGCAGCATGGCGAGACTAGCTGCTAAGCAGCCAGTCACGAATGGCGTTTAGCCAAGGCTTGGGATCAATCCCGCCATTTGCATAAATTGCGAAGAGATGATCATTATCCCAAACAGAGCGGCTAACCCCAGCCCCAGGTTTCCACCTTTCACTCGATAGCCTTCAGCGCCTCGTATTTTTCGTTGCTTCCAGACCATGGCTACAGGCAGGAAAACCGCTAACACAACCAGTGCAATGGCGGCGTAACCCAGTGCCATAATAAACCCTTTAGGATAAAACAAGGCAAAGCCCAGCGGTGGCAAAAAGGTAATTAGCGCGGTTTTAATGCGATCTTTACTGGTATTTTGCTTTTTAAAGGCATCGGCAAAAAAGTCGAACAGTCCTAAACTCACACCTAAGAACGAAGTCGCCAGCGCTAAGTCAGCAAACACCGTCACAAACACTTGAACATTGTCGTTGTGAGCAATGGCAGAAATACTACTGACAAAGCCAGGTAAGCCTTTGCTGGCCATTAGGCTTTCTTGACCCATTACGCCTTGGCTTAATAATTGCCAAAAGACATAAATGATGAGTGGCAGCGAGGCGCCAAACATCATCACTCTGCGCAATTGACGAATATCGACGCCCACGTATTTTACGATAGACGGGATAGAGCCATGAAAGCCAAACGAAGTAAAAATGACAGGAATGGCGGCGATCACTAAACCTTGCTCTACCGGCATGTCGACTAAGTGCTGACCATGGACGTAGGGCGTTAAGATAAAAAATAAACTGGCCAACACCACTACTTTAATGGTGAATAGCAACTGATTCAGCTTATCCACCGTGCCGGTGCCTAAAGTAACTATGGTGGCAATCACTAAGGCCAATAGAATTGAGCCGGCTTGAGGTGAGACCTCACTGCCAACTAAATTGATCAGTTTGGTTTGTAGCTGAGAGCCGCCGCCAGCGATATAGGCGGCACACAGGGCATAAAATAAAAAGATCATGGAGAAGTTAGCAATATACTGTCCTGGTTTACCCAATAAGTTTTTTGCCAGTGTATTTAAGGTGGCGTTCTGATCGGCATACTGATGCACTTCCAGCATGAGTAATGCAGTGTAGGTCATTAGTAGCCAAGTGGCGGCCAGTAAAATGATGGCAGTAGAAAACCCCAGCCCTGCAGATGCGATGGGCAGAGCTAGCATGCCCGCACCGATGGTCGTCCCTGCGACAATCAGCATGCTGCCCAGCGTTTTATTTTTAAGCACGTTTTGCCCCTGATTATTATTTTCTGGAGTGGCAAGATATAACGAATGACGCACAATTGAAATAGTTTTGCCATGACAGGCAAGTTTACAGCGGGGCAAATTAAGTAAATGAAAGATGACAGCTACCCAGATTTAAGGGCTGTGGCTGCATAGCTAAGTTTACGTCAACGAATAGCCACAAAAAAAGCCGCGATGAGCGGCTTTTTTAACACCACGGTTGTGGTAGCCGTTATTTTACTTCTTTACCAGCGGCTTGTTGGTCAGCGTGGTAGCTAGAGCGTACAAATGGACCACAAGCGGCATGGGTGAAACCAATGTCATCGGCATAGTCTTTCAATGCGTCAAATTCTGCCGGTGGCACGTAGCGCTTTACTGGCAGGTGGTGTTTTGAAGGCTGGAGATATTGACCCACAGTCAACATATCGACCTTGTACTCACGTAGGTCACGCAGCACTTCTTCAATTTCACTCATTTCTTCACCGAGCCCCACCATTAACCCTGACTTGGTTTTCACTTCTGGGTGCATTTCTTTAAAACGGCGTAATAACTCTAACGACCACTTATAGTCCGCTCCCGGGCGCGCCAGTTTATACAAGCGTGGTGCGGTTTCGAGATTGTGGTTAAAGACATCGGGTGGTGTTTCGCTAAGAATTTCCAATGCCCGGTCCATGCGGCCACGAAAATCTGGTACCAGAATTTCAATGGTGATCCCAGGGTTGTGTTTACGGATCTCGCGAATACAATCGGCAAAGTGCTGGGCTCCGCCATCACGCAAGTCGTCGCGGTCAACTGAAGTGATAACCACGTAGTTAAGTTTCATGTCTTTAATGGTCAGTGCCAGCTTTTCCGGCTCTGCAGCATCCGGTTTTAGCGGACGACCATGAGCAACATCACAGAATGGGCAACGGCGAGTACAAATGGCCCCTAAAATCATAAAGGTAGCCGTACCATGATTAAAGCATTCTGATAGGTTAGGGCAAGACGCCTCTTCACAAACAGAGTGCAAGCCGTGTTTACGCATTGCTTGTTTGATGCCATCGATGCGCTCGCTCGACTTTGGTAAGCGGATCTTAAGCCAATCTGGCTTTCTGAGCATTTCATCGCGTTCTGTTGGCATCACTTTTACTGGGATCAATGCCATTTTTTCAGCATCGCGGAGCTTTACCCCAGGCTCCATTTTGACTGCTTTACTCATTCGTTTTCAAACCCTTCAGTGTATTCAACATGCTCGGCGTTTATACGTTCTAGCATGTGTTTGACCAAGCCAGCGCCGGCCTCTGTGACGCTCGGTGGTCCATTTAAGTCGCTGCATTGCACCATGTTCATTCCGGCATAACCACAGGGGTTAATACGCAGAAATGGGCTCAAATCCATATTGACGTTAAGCGCCAAGCCATGGAAAGAGCAACCTCTGCGTACTCGCAGACCCAGCGACGCGATTTTGCTATCATCAACATATACCCCAGGGGCATCGGCCTTGGCGTACGCGTTAATGCCATACTCGCCAAGGGCAGCGATAATACATTCTTCAAGCCAAGTCACTAACTCACGTACGCCAATTTTGAGACGTCGTAAATTGAACAACACATACATCATTTGCTGGCCAGGACCATGATAGGTGACTTGGCCGCCGCGATCGACTTTGACCACAGGGATATCCCCAGGAGCCAAAATATGCTCGGCCTTGCCGGCTTGCCCCTGAGTGAATACTGGCTGATGTTCAACTAGCCATATTTCATCTGCCGTGTTGTCATCACGGTTGTCAGTGAAATGCTGCATTTTTTGCCAAATGGGCTCGTAACTACGAAGTCCTAATTGGCGTACAATCAACTTACCCGATGCCATCGCAACCTCTCGCAATTATAGGACGTAGCGTACGTCGTCTAGGCTGCCGATCTCAGTGTATATTTGTTCAATATGCTCTTTGCTAGTGACGGTAGCAACTAGCGTGACTGACTCATAATTGCCCTTACTGCTTGGCTTTACTTTAGGGGCATAATCGCCAGGTGCTAATTCTTGAAACTTGGCGACAAGTTGATCCGTTAAATTGACGTTTGCCAGGCCCATAATTTTGAACGTAAATGGGCAAGGAAACTCTAAGTACTCATCAAACTTAGTATTTTTAACCGGTTTTACCACAGTGGTGTCCTCAAAACTGACTACTTGCTGATACGAGTCATAGCACGCTTTGGCTCAATACCAGATAATTGCTGCATTCTATCATTTTTGGCGCAAAAAAAAACGCCCGTACTGGGCGTTCCATCCTTATCTAAAGTAAGGTTATTGCGCTATCTGTAAACGTAGATAGTCGTAAATTTTAGAGAAGAAGCCGCCTTCTTGAATTTCCTCCAGCGTAACCAGCGGATATTGTGCAATGTCTTCGCCTTCTAGCTGTAAGAACAGGGTGCCCACTTTGGTGCCTTTCGCCAGTGGCGCTTGCAGCGTTTTATCCAGTTCAAAGTTGGCTTTTAGGTTTTTACTTTGCCCACGCGGGATAGTGATCGGGGTGTCTTCCATAATTCCCAATGAAACCGTTTCTTTGTTGCCCATCCAAACGCGTTGATCTGCAAAGGCATCGCCTGCTTGATAAGGTGTGATGGTTTCAAAAAAGCGGAAGCCATAGTTCAGTAGCTTTTTGCTTTCTACCTTACGGGCACGCTCACTGTCTGTGCCCATCACCACTGCAATCAGACGCATGTCGTTCTTAACTGCAGAAGTCACTAGGCTGTAGCCGGCTTCTGAGGTGTGGCCGGTTTTTATGCCGTCGACGTCGAGGCTAGCATCCCACAGTAGTGAGTTACGGTTATATTGTTTAATGCCGTTAAAGGTAAACGATTTTTCTTTGTAAATCGCGTACTCTTCAGGGACATCGCGAATGAGCGCGGCGCCAAGGGTGGCCATGTCTCTTGGCGTAGTGTAGTGCTCATTGGTATCAAGACCATGGCTGTTAACAAAGTGACTGTTGCTCATGCCCAGCTTTTCTGCGTGGGCGTTCATCAGATCGGCAAACGCGCCTTCACTGCCGGCAATATGCTCGGCCATGGCAACACAGGCATCATTACCAGACTGAATGATAATGCCACGGTTCAAGTCTTCAACACTGACTTGCTTACCGACCTCGATAAACATTTTTGAAGACTCAGGGAAGTTTTTCGCCCAAGCATTTTCACTGATGGTCACTTGATCGCTGGGACTGATATTACCCGCTTCTATCTCCACACCAATCACATAACTGGTCATCATCTTGGTTAAGCTGGCTGGAGCAAGCTTAGTGTCTGGATTACCTTCGGCAATGACTTTCCCAGTGGTGTAGTCGACTAGAAAGTAGCCTTTGGCGCTCACTTGTGGCGGTGAAGGAATAATCTGTGCGCTGGCACTCATGATTGAGAAAGTGCACACCAGTCCGAGGACTTTTTTTACGATTTTTGGTTTGATAGAAGTCATCATGCTCGCTTTTTAGTTTATCGGCAATTCTTGCCTGCTTGTCATTGCAACCTTCGTTGCCCCTAGGCAGTTAATCCCTCGGGAGTTCAGGCTAATAGGTTTATTCTAAAGTTCCTGCTCACTGTAAAGCAAGAAAGCACGTTTAAATTGACCTTTTTTTAAGGTGTTGAGTAATTTTTGTGCTTGATTATCGTCTGCAATCGGGCCTACGCGCAACTTATACAGGTTATCTTCGTAGGCGATTGGGGTGGCAAGACCCAGCTCTTGCTGTAATTGGTTTGCCACCAGTTGTATGTTCTCGAGTTTGCTTGCAGCGGCCACTTGCACGTAGGTCAAGCGCGGCGTTTCGCGCGATAGCGTAATGGCTTCTACCTTAACCCGAGCTGTACCTTTGTGGTGGTAGCCAAGGCGGTAGGCCGCGGCGTAAGACAAATCAATCAGACGGTCATCATGAAACGGACCACGGTCATTAACGCGGACTATGGCACTGCGGCCGTTGTCTAAATTCGTCACTTTGACAAAACTCGGCAGCGGCAGGGTCTTATGGGCTGCGGTCATGTCAAACATATTAAAAATTTCACCATTGGAGGTGTGATAGCCGTGGAACTTACGGCCATACCAAGACGCTATCCCTTCTTGCTCGTAACCGTGTTCATCGGAAATAGGCGTGTAGCGTTTGCCAAGAACCACATAGGGGCGGTTGGCACTGGCGCTTTTTTTCTCGTTAGTGACCACGGCATCTTGCATCTCTAACTCGGTTGGTGTGCGCAGCGGCGCTTTGTCATGGCGCATATGATAACGGCTGGAGCAAGCCGACAATAACGTCATGGTCAGTAACGCTAGCAATAGCGGTATGCTGTGTGGTGTTAAGCTTTTCATTATTTTAACAACATCCTCTTATCTGTTGCGATGGCCATAATAATGCCAAACCCCGCCATTAAGGTCACCATGGATGTGCCACCATAGCTAATTAATGGTAAGGGCACGCCAACCACAGGAAGTAACCCCGATACCATGCCGATGTTCACAAAAACATAGACAAAAAAGGTGAGGGTTAATGCCCCCGCCAACAGTTTACTGAAGGCATCCTGCGCTTGTACGGCAATATACAGGCCGCGACCAATGATAAACAAATACAAGCTTAATAAAATGGTCACCCCTAATAAGCCAAACTCTTCGCTTAACACCGAGAAGATAAAGTCGGTATGACGCTCAGGTAAAAACTCCAATTGTGATTGCGTGCCATGGAGCCAGCCTTTGCCCTCAACCCCACCTGAGCCAATGGCGATTTTGGACTGAATAATATGATAGCCAGAGCCTAAGGGGTCGCTCTCTGGGTCTAAAAAGGTTAATACCCGCTGTTTTTGGTAGGCATGCATGCCATAGTGCCAAAAAGCATAGCCGCCAGGAATGGCCAGTAATAGCCCTGAGCCAATCAACCGCCAACTGAGCCCTGCCAGAAACAACACAAAAATTCCTGAGCTGGCAATGAGGATAGAAGTACCTAAGTCGGGCTGCTCTTTAATTAAAATGGTAGGCACTAACACAATGGCAAAACCCACGATTAAGTTCCAAATACTGGGAGGTAAGTGAGCGCGGCCAATAAACCAAGCAACCGTCATCGGCACCGCCAGTTTCATAATTTCCGACGGTTGGAAGCGGGTAATGCCTAAATCTAACCAGCGCTGTGCGCCTTTACTGCTGACACCCACAAATAATACCGCCACCAGCATGCCTAAGCCCACTAAATAGACTGGGATGGCAACACGTTTTAGAGTACTGGGTGAGAATTGCGCCATAAACAGCATGGCCAGTAAGGCGCCGAACATACGCGTAGCATGGCGCATCATCATGCCCATGTCTTGGCCACTGGCGCTGTAAACGACCGCTAAGCTCCCCATCATCATCGCCAATAGGGCGGCAAACAAAGGTAAGTCGATATGCACTTTTTCAAACCAAGAGCGGGGTTTAGTCAGTGGCGTCATTGGCTTCCTCCTTGCTAAGTGGGTTCATGGCGAAGTAATAGTCCATGACCTTTCTGGCAATGGGGGCTGCCACAGTACTGCCACCACCTTGGTTTTCCACCACCACGGCCACCACAATTTGCGGGTCGTCAAACGGCGCATAGCCCACGTAGATGGCGTTATCTCGCAGACGTTCATCGAGCTTTTCGGCATCGTACTCTTCACCTTGGGCAATGCTGACTACCTGCGCAGTACCGGTTTTACCGGCCGGGAAGTAGTCGGCGCCCTTGAAGGCGGTTTTAGCCGTACCAATCTTGGCGGTGTTGCGCATGGCTTTCAGTGCAATGTCCCAATTATGAGGATCTTTTAGTGTCACCGGAGGTTTTTCTTCAGTGAAAAGTTGCTCTACTTCGCTATCTTGCTTAGATACTTGGACTAGGTGAGGCTGTTTATGAGCACCACGATTAACCAAAATACTCACCGAGTTGGCAATTTGCATTGGCGTTGCCGTCCAGTAACCTTGGCCAATGCCCACAGAGATAGTATCTCCAGGATACCAGGCTTCTTTATAGCGGCCGCGTTTCCAATCAACGGATGGCATAATGGCGGACGTTTCTTCATGAATATCAATGCCGGAAAGATCGCCAAAACCAAACTGATTCATAAAGTTACTAATTTTGGTAATACCCAGTTTGTAGGCGGTTTCATAGAAGAAAGTATCGCAGGATTGCTCTATTGCCTTGTACACATCCACATGGCCATGACCCCAAGAGCGCCAATCGCGCCATTTGTGCTTCACGTTAGGGATCTGAAAAAAACCGGGGTCCCAAATTTCGGTGTCTTCTTGGACGATGCCTTCTTCCAATGCCAAAATGGCCAAGTGCGGCTTGACCGTTGACGCTGGAGCATAGCGGCCTTGTGTGGCGCGGTTGATAAGTGGCCTGTCGGGGTTGAGTAGGGCGCGGTAATCTTTACCACTGATGCCATGAACAAATAAATTGGGGTCGTAGCTGGGGTTGGAGTAAAGAGCGAGAATGCCGCCGTCTTTAGGGTCCATGGCGATGATGGCGCCACGCATATCTTGTAAGGCATCTTGAGCGATTTGTTGTAAGCCGATGTCTAAGGTCAGCACCAAGTCTTTTCCTGGTTGCGGCGCTTCCATACTGAGAGTGCGAATGATGCGGCCGCGGTTATTCACTTCAACCCGACGTGAACCAACTTGGCCATGGAGCTGTTGCTCGTAAAACTTTTCGATCCCCAGTTTACCAATATCATGGGTGGCACGATAATTGGTCGCTCGGCCTTCCATTTCCAACTCAAACAACTCTTTTTTGTTGAGCTTAGCCACGTAACCCAGTGCATGAGTTAGGGTATCGCCGTAAGGGTAATAGCGCGACAGTCGGGCTTCGACACTGAACCCTGGCAAACGATGTTGGTTAACAGAAAGAATGGCGACTTCTTGTTCATTAAGCCGACCTTTTAATACCTGACTTTTAAAGCGTCGTTGTTGTTTTATCTCTTTTTTAAACTCTTGTATGCGCTCATCAGGTAAATCGATCAGGGCTTTCACTTGTTGTAAAGACGTCGCTAAGTCATCGACCTCTTCGGGTACCACTTCGAGGTTGTAAACTGGGCGGTTTTCAGCCAGCAAAATACCATTGCGATCATAGATTAAGCCGCGGTTAGGGGCCACAGGAATAACTTTAATGCGATTGTCGTTGGAGCGTGTGCGGTAGGTTTCGTGTTCTACCACCTGAAGGTTATAGACATTATGAAACAGGATACCGATCACGATAACCACAAAAACAAAGCCGACAAATGCCCTTCTTGCAAACAGGTTTGCCTCAGCTGAATGATCCCTTATCGTCGGCCTTTTTTTGAGCATTATTATTCCCTATGATACGGGTGATTGTTATTAAGACTCCAGCCGCGATACAGGCTTTCGGCAACGATAATACGAACTAACGGGTGGGGGAGTGTCAAGGTTGACAGTGACCACTTTTGCTCTGCAGCAGCAATGCACTCAGGTGCTAAGCCTTCAGGCCCACCGATCAGCAAACTGACATCACGGCCATCGAGCTGCCACTTTTCCATATTTCGCGCTAACTGGTGGGTGTCCCATGGCTTACCGGTGACTTCTAAAGTCACAATACGATTACCTTTCGGGATGGCGGCAAGGGTTTTCTCACCTTCTTGTTGCAAAATACGCTTTATATCGGCGTTTTTACCGCGTTTCCCTGCGGGTATTTCCAGCAACTCAAGCGGCATATCTTTGGGAAAGCGGCGTTGGTACTCGCTAAAACCGGTTTCAACCCACTTTGGCATTTTGGTGCCAACGGCGATGAGTTGTATTTTCACACTAGCCCCAAAGCTTTTCTAGGTCATAAAAGTCACGGGTTTGGTCTTGCATCACATGGACAACCACGTCGCCTAGGTCTACTAATACCCACTCACCAATGTCTTGGCCTTCTTGACCAATAGGCGGCTCACCGGCATCACGGGCTTCTTTGGCAACGTGATCGGCAATGGATTGCACGTGGCGTTTAGAGTTACCACTGCAAATAACTAAATAATCGGTTATTGATGACACATCACGAACGTCAAGTTTGACAATATCACGCGCTTTCATGTCGTCGACTTTGTCTAGCGCGAAATCTAATAATTGTTGTGAATCCAAGTTGCTATCTCTTTATTACAAATAATCGGTGATTTTAACATGGTTTTGCCGTATTTGTAGCGCCAAAACCGAGCTTGCCCATTTATAGAGCGTTGCTACTGTTCGCTATAAAGCTGTTGTTGAGCAATATATTCTATGACTGAGGGATGCAGCCATGGTTCCAAAGCGGTGGTATTATGTTGTTTAATCGCGGCGCGAATATCACTTGAGGCCACGTCTTTTTGCGCACCCGATAAGAAATAACAGCCGCCAGCGAGTTGCTGATGGAGTTGGCTTTTATCTTTCATCTGAGCCTGTTGTAGGTATTGTTGCACCTCAGTATCTGGCTGCAAGGTTTCCCCTGGGCGTTGATAGACCAGAATATGGCAAAGCTGTACGATTTCCTGCCACTGATACCACTTATGCAAACTGTTAAACGAGTCCATGCCCATTAAAAAGACTATGCCAGTGTTG